>CAZOOT010000059.1:0-19384 GCA_964581455.1 uncultured Chitinophaga sp.
GGTGTTTGTTGTAATGTTTTCAATTACGGGCTTACTCCGAAATTTATTCCCAGTTTTTCATGGGGAAGTGAAGCCTTGCAAAGGTACCAGATTGAAAAAGCAATTCTTGATATTGAATGCTGGAAAAAATTAAAGGGACAAGCTGTTTCAGCTGATGAAATAAAGATTTTAGAATACATTTATAAAAACCATTAATCAACAACAATGAGGACACAAATTGCCGCTGCAAACTGGAAAATGAATTTAACCTATCAGCAGGGAGAAAAACTTTTGGACGAAATATTAGGAGCAGAAATTAAGCTGGGTGATCACCAGAAAACTTTATTTGCGGTTCCCTATCCTTACCTCATAATGACCAGAAGTGAAGTAGGTGAGGAGAAGAATTATTATGCTGCCGCACAAAATTGCAATCATAATAAATCCGGGGCTTACACAGGAGAAATATCAGCGGAAATGATCCATTCATTAAAGATCAATTATTGTATTGTGGGTCACAGTGAACGCCGGGAGTATTTTGCTGAATCAAACGTTGATTTGGAAAAAAAGGTTAACCGCTGCCTGGAAAATTATATCACACCAATATTTTGCTGTGGCGAAGCATTGGAAATCCGTGAAGCTGGTTCGCAAAATGATTTTGTTGAAAAGCAACTCCGGGAATCACTTTTTCATTTAAGCTCAGAAAAAATAAGCCAGGTAGTTATTGCATACGAACCTATATGGGCTATTGGAACCGGAAAAACTGCATCCACAGATCAAGCCCAGGAAATGCATGCCCATATCAGGTCTGTCATTGCAGGAAAATATGGTGATGATATTGCAAATAAAATTTCCATATTATATGGGGGAAGTGTAAAAGCAAATAATGCTAAAGAAATTTTTGGTTGCCCGGATGTGGATGGCGGACTTGTGGGAGGGGCTTCCCTGGTTGCAGCAGATTTTATTGAAATAATCCGGTCGCTGAAATAAGATTAATGAAAGATTTTTTTAAAGCCGGGGTATATCGTTTTATTTTTCTTGGATTCAATTTCCTTGTTGGACTATTTATTGCAGCCCTCGCAGGTGCAGAATTATTCGGAACGATCTCATTGATGATTGTAAATGCAGCATTGCTTCATTTGTTAACCGCCTTTGGTGCTGACCAGGCAATTGTTTGGCATGGAGCCAGTAAAAAATTTGATAACAATAAATCATTTACATTCACTTTCTTTTCCGGCTTATTGCAATTTGTCATATTTCTGCTGATTGCCATTATATTTTTTCAAGCTTCCCAAAAAACGCTTTTAATCAGTAACATTTCCATAGATTATTTTTATCTGGAGTTGATTTATTTTTCAGGTCTTATATTTCTTGATAAGTATATTTCATTATTATACGCACAGCAAAAAGCCAGGGTCTGTAATTTGATTTTAGCAGCAGTAACTCTAATTGCCGTAGTCATTCTGTCGTTAATTCGGTTCGGATATTTAAAATCAGAAATTGATCCATTGAGTTTCTTTTGCTTTCTTTCTTTTTTGCAAGCATGTTCAGTTGTCTTTCTATTTCATTTTAAAACTAAAATCAGCTTCTCCCATTTTAAAAAAGATGATCTCCATTCCTTTTTCCGGTTTTCAGGAATTGTTTTCATATCAAACCTGATTCAATTCCTGGCATACAGAACTGATTATTGGTTAATCAATTATTTTAAGGGTATTGACCAGGTTGGTGTGTATTCACAGGCAAATAAGTTTGCGGGATTGGTTTGGATCCTTCCTAATATCATTGCTGCTTTATTAATACCGGTTATGAGCCAGCCCGGATCCAGTATTAAAGAAAAAGAGATGACTGGAATTACAAGGCTTTTCAGTCTTCTTAATATAATTATTCTTGGATTTTTAGTACTCGTATCTTATCTGACCTACAGTTATTTTCTTCAGCCCGAGTATGAAAAAGGTTTTATCCCGATGCTTTATATGTTGCCGGGTTATTACTTCTTTTCAATATCAATTATACTGGCAGCTTATTTTTCGGCAAAAAATCTTTTGTGGATAAACTTTGCAGGTTCTTCGATTTGTTTTATTTCCATTGTGGTGGCTGATTTGGTTTTAATACCCAGCATGGGAATTAAAGGAGCTGCATGGGCTAATACGATAGCCTATGGCCTGGCTGCTGCTTTTACGATAAGTATGTTCCTGAAATATTCTAACTTAAGGATTGCAGACTTATTTATTTTGAAAAAAAATGATTTTAAACAGTTTACTAAAATGCAGTAATGAGTACAGCAAAATCTCCGTCATCTGTTATCTGGTTACCGTCCTGGTATCCCAGCAAATTAGACGCATTTAGCGGTGATTTCATTCAGCGGCATGCAAAAGCCCTGTCTGCTTTTTTCCCGGTTCATGTATTTTATTTAGTAAGAGATAAAAATAAAATGGTGACTGATTCAGTAAGTATGGAAGAACAGCAATCAGGAAATCTTAAAGAAACAATTATATACTATTACAGTACAGAATTCCCGGTTAAAAAAATTGAAAGTTTATTATCAGCTATAAAGTATAAACGTCTTTTTAAAAATTATTTTATTAAATATTTTCTGGCAAATCAATTGCCATCAGGTGTTCATGTACATGTTCCCTTTAAAGCAGGTCTTATAGCTTTATGGCTGAAAAAAAAATACAGGCTGAATTATATAGTTACAGAGCACTGGGCCGGGTATGATCGGGTAAACCCTGAAAATTATTTTTCAAAGTCACCACTATTCAGGTATCTGACCAAAAAAGTTTTAGCTGAATCATTACTCGTTACCCCGGTTAGTGAAGATCTTGGCATGAAACTAACCGAATTAGTTCCTGGTATTAAAGTCAGGGTTATTCCAAATACTGTGGATACAAGTCTTTTTTATTATGAAAAATCAGAACAGAATATATTTCGGTTTATTCATTATGTTTCAGTGGCAAAGTTTCAAAAAAATACTGAAGGGTTAATCCGGGCTTTTTCAGTATTAGTTAAGTCATTTAAAAATTGGGAATGTATTTTATATGGGAATGCCAGTAAGCATTTAAGAAAATTAGTAGCGGAATTTGATTTGGAGAATAACATAAAATTTACAGGGGAAATTCCCTATGAGAAAGTGGCTGAATGGGTGAGGTCTTCATCTGCTTTTGTAGCTTTCAGCAATTTTGAAAACCAACCCTGCAGTATTTTGGAAGCCCTATGTTGTGGCTTGCCTGTAATTTCAACAAATGTGGGTGGGATAAAAGAAATTATTAATGAAGAAAACGGAGTACTGGTTGAACCTCAAAATGAAAATGAATTAACTACTGCTTTGAAATATATGATTGAAAACAGTTTTCATTTTGACAGAAGTACAATTGCAAACAACGCCCAAGGCAATTATAGTTTTAATGCAATAGGCAAGGAGTTAAGTTCTCTTTATACCAATAACTGATTAATTCCCTTTTAATTTATTTACAAGATCAACATATTCCTGCATGGCCATTTCTTTTGATTTTCCCTTTAATGAGGACCAGGCATCATGTTTTACCTTATTCACAAAATCAAAAGGGTTGGAAGGAGGCTCAGTATTTATATCACCTTCTGTTGATTGTTTGTATAAGGAATATAATTGAAGTAAAATATCATTAGAGGGCTTTTCACTTAATGACTTGCTATTGGTGATGGCTTCATCAAATTGTTGTTTCAGATCCATGTCTTTAGTTTTACTGAAATTAAGTTTCTTTGTGCAGGCTAAAAAAGATTTTTGTGTAAATCCTGATTATTCAATTTTTAACATTTTCATTTTATGAAATACATTTTCATCTTCTTGCTATTTCTTTTTTCCAATAGTTTTTATTCATATGGGCAAACAAACAATTTACAGGAGGAAATCAACGAGCAGGTCTGGAAACCATTTATTCATTCTTTTAATGCAAGAGATGAAAAAGGATTCAGCCAGGTGCACAGCAAGGATGTTGTAAGGGTAAACCAGGATAATCAGAGAATTTTGGTATTTAATGAATACTTTAAACTTAATCCGGATAATATTAAACCGATGATAAATGAGTGGAATAGGAATATTGAATTGAGATTTACGCAAAGAATTGCTTCCGGGATGAATGCTTTTGAAGTAGGTTATTATAAAACCTCAAATACAAATACCAAAACCGGAGAAGTCAGATCCAGCTTCGGAAAATTTCATGTTTTACTTAAAAAAGAAAATGGAAGCTGGAAAATTTTGATGGATGCCGATACCTCTGTTGGCGTAGAGGAAGAGATGTTTGTGAATGCTGATCCGCTTGAAAAGAAATAAATTTTAAATTCCTTGTTTCATGAATGAATTCCTGAATCTTTTTTTCTTTTTTTTTCATACAGCCATTATGCTTTTCAACAGCCTTGGATGGATATGGAAAAAAACCAGGAGATGGAACCTGATTACTTTATTGCTTACAGCGGGGTCGTGGTTCATACTTGGAATTTGGTATGGCTGGGGTTATTGCTTATGTACAGACTGGCATTGGCAGGTTAGAGAAAATTTAGGTTTGTTTGACCAATCTTTTTCCTATGTACATTTTCTGTTATTAAAAATAACCGGGCTGAATATTAATACAGGTCTTGTAGATACAGTTACGGTAATAGTTTTTTTTCTTAGCCTGGTGCTTAGTGTGGGACTTAATATCTGGGATTATAGAAAATCAAAATTGATTAAGATGACAAAACCCTAATCTATGAGTTCCTGCATTTCTAAATTATTTTGTTTTTTCACTTTAACATGCAATAACCGGCTTAGTAACCTGGTTCCTTTTTTAATAGCCAAACCATATTTTTTTTCTCCGGCAGCAGTCTTGAAATCTGACAATGCTGCGTCCAGCTTTGTATAGATCATATTCCGGATCTCTTTTTTCCGGGTTGACTTTTTTTCATTTTTTTGCTTTCCCATAAATCATGGTATTTGACCAGAAAGATATGAAATGCTTTGAAAAATATGAATGATTTTTTTATTGAATATGAGTCAAAAATGCAGTAAATAAAAGAAAAATATTGTTTTAGTTCTTAAAAGTTGTGATAATTCAATGAATATAAATAGTACATTTAGTTACTAAATCAAAAGCAATGAGAAAGTTTTCCGTAATATTATTTCTTGCATTTCTATCTTTCATGCTCTACAATTGCAGTTCCGCAAAAAGAGCTTCGGCTTCCCAAAAAGCAGCTAAAACAACCTATACCGGCCATTTGTCAGAAATCATTGCTGCAAACTGTGCCCCATGTCATATACCTGAAAAAGGCGGAAACAAAAAGGCATTTGACAATTATACCAATGTAAAAACAGATATTGATGAAATGATCCGCAGGATTGAATTGGAACCGACAGTTCGGGGTTTCATGCCATTCAAAAAAACAGAAAAACTTCCGGCTGAAGTAATTGCTGCTTTTAAACAATGGAAGACCGACGGTATGCTGGAAAACTGATCTGAAGTATAGTTGGCCTGTTCATCAATTGAATTCTTACCGGCAATTGTTAAGTTCTTTTTTTTTAAAAAAGGGGCGAACATGATAAATTATTTCCTGTTTTTATTTGACGCAGAATCATTGATCAGGTATGGGGGTTTGCTGCTCATCTTTCTGATAGTATTTGGCAGTACTGGTTTATTCTTTTGTTTTTTTCTTCCAACCGGTGCAGTTTTATTTGCATCCGGGATTATGACGGCATCGGGTAGTCTTCCACAAAATATTTTCACAGTTTCGAGCCTGTTGATTCTTGCTTCCATATTGGGTAATCTTTCAGGATATTGGTTTGGCTGGAAAGCAGGGCCCCTATTATACAGGAAAAAAGACTCAATATTTTTTAAGCAAAAACATTTGAAAACGGCGGAATTATTTTATAAAAAATACGGTTGGCTGGCATTGACTTTGGGCTTGTACTTACCTATCGTGAGAACATTTTCCCCAATCATTGCCGGGCTGGTGAAAGTGAATTTACGTCGGTTTATTTTACTTATTGTTTCAGGCTCTGTGATCTGGATATTGAGCTTTGTTTTAGCCGGATATTTTATTGGCAGCAGACCAGTCTTAAAACCCTGGTTGAATTATATTGTAATTGGTTTTATCCTGGTTATAACAGTCCCACTCCTGATCCGGATTATAAAAGAAATGAAAAAGCAGAGATAATTTCCTGCCATTAATTTTTTTATTGTAAAAAGTTAAATACTTCTTCTATATCATTTTTTCAAGAATGATCATTTCTAAATTCATGACAGGAGTGCTTGAGCTTTCTTCCACTGGAAAAGGTACAGTTTCTCCGGTCCTGTTATAACCATGCCGTTCATACCAGGCTATCAGCTCTGTCCGGACTGAAATAACAGTCATAAAAACAGAAGAGCAACGCTGGTCTTTTGCATGCTCTTCGGCAGCTTTCAAAAAATGTTTACCGATTCCCATTCCCTGAACTTTCGGAGATACTGAAAGCATACCCAGGTATAGTTTATTTTCTTTTTTCTGAAGGAAAACACAGCCTGTGATCATTTGCTGATCATTTATGTACTTGAGGAAAACAGCTTCCGTTGTATTGAATAGTTCTCTGATTTTTGCTTCATCTGTTCTTTTATTTCCAAGGAAAAGATCAGCTTCAGATGTCCATCCTGATTTCGATCCTTCGCCACGGTAAGAATTATCAAGTAATGTAACTATTGCTGGGCTATCGTCAATATTGGCTTTTAATATTGGCATGGGTTGAAATTAATATTTTTGTTTAATGAGTAAACAAAGAAAGTTGAATAATCCGGATAGCTGTGGGTTTACAACTTTTTTAGTCCAGAGTAATCTATACACATAGCTTAGCGGGGAGATTCTGTTTTGGAAAATAGTTGTTTTAAATGATGTTCTAAATGCTGTACATAGTCAACTATTAAAAACTCCAGCGTTAAAAATTCGCTTCCAACTTTGACTTGCCTGGTTAAATTATTTTTTGGTATCCGTATTATAATTTCTAAAAGTTGTTTGTTGTAAATCGTCCAGAAAGAAATTAATTGTCTGCTGTCAATTAGTTGATGATAGCTGAACTCATTCCATTTGTTTTGATCATATTTTATTGCAGGACCATCTTCAAATTGGCCACGAACAAATCTTTGATGATTGTTGGTTGCACTGTCAATTAAATGTCCAAGTATTTCTTTCTTACTCCACTTTTTTGATTCCGGTTTATAGGAAAATTCAGTCTCGGAAATCTCTGCCAAAAGTTCCGGAACTGTTTTCAAAATTTGATCAAGCCGCTCAACAGATTGTTCAATCATACTGTAATTATTTTCTGGCTCATTTTTGTTTTAAAAATTTCATCAAACTAATCATCATGCTGATTCAGGTATATCAAAAAAAGCAAAAAACAAATAGTTAATAAAAATGCTGTGTTCTGACCGTTCCATTTTTCCGATTGCCACATTAAAAACCATTCACCTCCAACTGTAATAAACATGCCAAACCAAAGGATGACACCAAGAGACAGGCCGTTAATGAGTAATTTTTTTGAATGATTAAATTCAGCCGGACCCGATTTCAAATTTTTTATCATTCTAAAAACTCCGGTTATAACCAATACAGCAATTGTTAATTCCCATGCAATAATGAACAAGTACATGATGTGCTGAAGAATTTCACTATTGACAGAACGCCACCCGGTTTTTTCCTTTGAAAACACATCTTCCATACCCGAAACCATTTGTACAAATTGAAAATTCGTATTATAATCAGTCAGGTTGTTGAAACAGACAAAGGACATATAAAGGCCTATTGTTGCGCCAAAGAGTATTTTGATCTGCCTGATGTTCATTTTATTTTGATCCTGATGAATCGGACATGAGTTTTGCTGACCGGAATACTAATATAGAGATATTAATCAAAAGATAAATTGTAAGAGTAAAGCTGAATAGCGAACTGAACATACAAGTGAGTGTCCGAAGGACTCCTTTGGAGACACAACAGCAGCCAATTAGTAGTACTTAGCCGGTAAACAAACTTAAATTCCTCCTTTAACCGAATGCCAATAAGCCACCCAAAACGCCTACCTTTGCCCACCTGAAAAACGAGGGAAAAAGTACATGAAGAATATCCGGAATTTTTGCATTATTGCTCATATTGACCATGGTAAATCGACCCTGGCAGATCGCCTTTTACAAGTAACCCATACCATCAGCGAAAGGGAAATGATGGACCAGGTGCTGGATGATATGGACCTGGAAAGAGAAAAGGGGATTACGATCAAAAGCCATGCTATCCAGATTGATTATAAACATAAGGACGGGCAAGTTTATACACTGAACCTGATAGATACTCCCGGACATGTGGATTTTAGTTATGAAGTGAGCCGGGCTCTGGCTGCATGTGAAGGTGTATTGCTTTTGGTAGATGCTGCACAGGGAATACAGGCTCAGACTATCAGTAATTTATACCTGGCCATTGAAAATGATCTTGAGATCATTCCGGTGATCAATAAGATTGATATGGATGGCGCCATGGTGGAAGAAGTGAAGGACCAGATCATTGACCTGATCGGCTGTAAGCCGGAAGATATTCTACTTGCCAGTGGTAAAACTGGAGTTGGTGTTGATGAGATTCTGACTGCAATTGTTGAAAAAATACCAGCGCCGGTTGGCGACCCTGTTGCTCCGCTGCAGGCACTGATCTTTGACAGCGTTTATAATTCTTTTCGTGGCATTATTGTTTATTACCGGATACTGAATGGCTCTATAAAAAAAGGAGACGAAGTTATGTTTGTTTCCACAAGCCAGAAATACGGAGCTGATGAAGTAGGCAATTTAAAATTTGGCCTGGCGCCAAAGAATGAAGTGACATGTGGCGATGTAGGTTATATCATTACAGGCATTAAAGTAGCTAAGGAGGTAAAAGTGGGAGATACCATTACCATTGGATCTAATCCCAATCCGCAAATGGTGCAGGGTTTTGAAGATGTGAAGCCGATGGTGTTTGCAGGCATCTTCCCTGTTGACACGGATGATTTTGAAGAATTACGGGAATGTATGGACAAGTTGCAACTGAATGATGCTTCTCTTTCTTATGAACTGGAAACATCACAGGCACTAGGCTTTGGTTTCCGTTGTGGTTTTCTCGGCCTGTTGCACATGGAGATCATCCAGGAAAGACTGGAAAGAGAATTTGACCAGACGGTGATCACGACGGTACCCAACGTGGGATTTATTGCTTACACTACAAAAGGAGAAAAGATTATTGTAAACAACCCGACCGAGTTCCCTGATCCTGTAAGGACAGACAGAATTGAAGAACCATTTATCAAAGCACAAATAATTACCAAGCCTGAGTATATTGGAAATATCATGACCCTTTGCCTTGGCAAAAGAGGGATTCTGGTAAACCAGCATTACCTGACACAAACAAGAGTAGAATTAATGTTTGAAATGCCTTTGACAGAGATAGTTTTTGATTTTTATGATAAACTAAAATCCCAGACCCGGGGTTATGCTTCTTTTGATTATCACCCGATCGGTTTCCGTGAAAGTGACATTGTGAAAATGGATATCATGCTGAATAATGAAAAAGTGGATGCCCTGAGTGCCTTGATCCATCGGGGCCGTTCACAGGATTTTGGAAGAAAGCTTTGTGAAAAGTTGAAAGAACTGGTACCCAGGCAGCAATTCCAGATTGCTATTCAAGCTGCAATCGGTGCCAAGATCATTGCCCGCCAGAATATATCTGCTATGCGGAAAGATGTAACGGCAAAATGCTATGGTGGAGATATCAGCCGTAAACGTAAACTGCTGGAAAAACAAAAAGAAGGAAAGAAACGTATGCGCCAAATAGGAACGGTAGAAGTGCCACAGGAAGCTTTTCTTGCTGTGCTGAAGCTGGATGATTAACACTTGCTGTAATTCAATACAGCATTTATTCCCCTAGTAAGTTAAGAATACTGAAGTGTCCTGCATTAACGGTATATTAAAATTGAAATACTTATTTAATACCACCGGAAAAGTATTTATAGTACTCATTGTATTATATAAGGAATTATAATTCCTGTCAGGGAAATAAAAGGCCATATAATTTTTAAAGAAAGTATGTGGCACGGTAGGCCCCCCATCAAAATCTCTGAAACCATGATCGCTTTGAACAATAATTATAGCAGTGTTATTTGATTGCCGGATAATATTATTGGTAATTTTTAAAATAACATTATTGGTGTACTTCAGATAGGATAAAAATAACTGCCGGTTTTTTTGGGTCTCTTCATTAATTACATAATTAAAATCATTTTCTTTCCCGTTCTCATCATAAAAGAAAGGCGGATGCGGAAGGTAAAGATGGGCGTATACAAATTTTGGCGATTCCTTATCCTTTAAAGGAATTCTCAGCACTGAGTCAATCACTGTATTATTGAAATTAAGTTTATTTGTTTCTTCAGCTTTAAAGGCTTCATCAGTTTTTTTAAAATAATTTTTGAAGTAGGGAATTGCAAACCTGCCTTCGGCCAAATTCCAAAGTACTTCCCTTTTGATTTTTTCAACCAGGGTATTGTACATTAAAATGGATTTTTCAGGAAGCACCAAAAAAGTTTCTTTTCTGATTGGCGGGATACCGGCAAATTCGAAAATTGACAAATTATAAAGATCATAACTGTAATGTTTGAAGATTTGCGGTACGATTGAATATTTCGTGGTTAATATGGCCTGGTTATATTGTTTTGGAAGTATGGAAGTATGACTATTGATATTTTTAAGATATTCAAAATTCAGATTGGAAGAAATTGAAAATGCAGTCCTGTTGTAATTGCTGATCGGATCATCTGCCACAAAAAATCCGTTTTTTCTTAAAGTGTCATTGAACGGAGAATTATCAAATTCCATGTATTCCCTGAGAAATTTAGTGCCGGGGTAACTGTCAAATACCAGGAAATAGACATCAGGTTTTGAAGGAGGCTTTGATAAGCTGTCCAGTTTCATGCTGCTGTTATTGGTCAACAGATTTTTTTTCAACGAATCAGTATGTTTGGTATAAAGTAAAATTGCACTATCGGTCAGAATGAAAATAATAAGAAGAAGGTTCAGAAACAGGGTTATCTTTTTGTGTTCTTTTTTCTTTAAGATGATCCAGGTAAAGATGGCTGCATATAATACTGCCAATGGAAGCAGGACAGAGTACCTGCCGACGAACCCCCATTTTAAGGTGAGCTGTATAAATTCCTGCAATACCCCAAAGAATAAAACCACCGAAGCGTATAAAGTAATTAATAAAAAACATTTATTGAAGTTTCTGATAAATATCCAAAGGAGAACAAAAAATATCAGGCATATAGCAATAATTCTTATGAGTGTTTCCAGGGCAACATTCATACTTATAAGGCCATAATACTGGTTATAATTATGGAGTATAAAAAAAACGGGTAACAGCAGACAATGTATTCCCCATTTTTGTAAAAATACTTTTAGTGAACTCATCATGTTTTTCGAATTTTTAAATCAGGATCTTTCACCTGGTTTGTCTTCTGGATTTGTCAAGATACTGATTTGTAAATTTCATTCCATCTTTCGTGCAAATATTAAGCTCAAAACCATGTTATCCAAATTGATTATTATCTTATTTAAAGCGAAGGTCTATTCGACAACAGGAAAGTAACCGGTAAAAAATATATATTGGCAGATCATTTCCTAAAAAGTACAGGGATAAATCTTCAATATCCTAATGCTTTGATTGATTATATTGCAAGATGCCTGATAAAAAAGGAATACATCTTTTCGTGGTTATCGGATTGTTCGTACTGTATCTTATCAATGGACTAATAGCAATCCCCCGGAATTCTGTTACTTATGATGAAATGGATCATTGGAGTTATGGCAAAAGGATACTAAAACTTCAACCTGAGAAAATATATCCTTATGATGATGGAAGTGCCATGCCTGTTTCAGGGTTAAATGCACTGCCAAGAGCTATAGAACAGGTAGTAAATCCTGCATTACTTAAAACAGACGGAGGTTTTAGTGATATCATGCATGGTAGGTATGTTACGCTTTTTGTTTGCATATTAACAGGCCTTTTTATTTACAGGTGGTCAAAAGAGCTTTTTGGTAATAATGCGGCAATCTTTTCCTTGTTTTTATTTGTTTTTTGTCCCAATCTGAATGGACATGGCATCCTGTTAACTACTGATGCCTATACAGCACTGTTCACTGTTTCTACCTGTTATTATTTCTGGAAATTCAACAAGCAATCAGGCTGGAAATATTTCCTGTTATTCAGTTTAAGTTTAGCTTTTGCACAGTTGGTAAAATATAGTATGCTGCATCTGCTTATTTTACTGGCCATCATTTCTGTATTACAATTAATTAAAAGGAAAACAATTTTTTCAAACTGGAAAATGAATTTTAAAAGATTGCTGTTATCGGGCATCATTCTTTTATTTGTTATTAACAGCGGTTATTTTTTTAAAAATACCGGTAGGACTTTAAATGCAACTGATACCCATAGCAGCTCATTTACCCGGCTTAAATCTTCTTTGATCAGAAATATTCCCTTACCATTTCCAGGTCCATATATAGAGGGACTTGACCTGACCAAGCACATGAATGAAATGGGTGGAGGAAATCCAAATGTTTCAGGTGAAAACTATTTACTGGGTGAAAAAAGAACTGGAACTGGTTTCTGGAATTATTACCTGGTTAGTTTTTTTTACAAAACACCATTAAGCGTACTGCTTATTCTGATTGTTGCTATCTTGTTTTTGATCCTGCGAAAAAATAAAGAAGGACATCCCAGTTCCATGATCTTTCTTCTTGGTATTCCTGTTTACTTTTTAATATTGCTCGGTATTCAATCCAATGCTCAAATAGGGATAAGGCATGTACTGTTTATTTATCCGTTGCTTTATGTATTGGCCGGATCAATCATGGATTTTTCTTTGATTAAAAATAAGACCAGTTTCATAGTTCCTGCAATTGTGGTTTATGCCGTTGCTACCTATTATTTTTACTATCCCAACCTTATTTCCTATACCAATGAATTTATTGCAGATAAAAAAAATGCTTATAAAGTATTTGCTGATTCTAACCTTGATTTCGGCCAGGGCGAAGTAATAATTAAAGAGTATTTAGAAAAGAACAGGGACGTGAAATTAGCAGACACAGTGGCTGCTGAAGGAAAATTCGTTTTAGGCATAAATGATTATCTCGATCTGAATCGTACTGGTAGATACGCATGGCTAAGTAAGCAAAAACCTGTTTCTCATATAAACTTTTGCTTTCTCCTGTTTTCAATCAGGCAGGAAGACTTAAATAAATAAATTATAAGTGGATCAACAATCAATTTTTGTAGTTATTCCCGGGTATAATGAAGCCAAAGTGATCAGACAGACGGTAAAAGAAGTATTGGCAGAAGGATATAAAGTAGTGGTTGTTGACGATTGTTCTACTGATAATACAAAAGAAGTTTTGAATGATTTACCGGTATATTTTGTCAGGCATAAGATCAATCTGGGACAAGGTGCTGCTTTGCAGACTGGCATTGAGCTGGCATTAAAACATGGAGCAGAATATATTTTTACTTATGATGCGGATGGCCAACATGATTGTAAGGATTTAGCCGGAATGCTGGATCTCATGTATCATAAGAAAGTGGATATTATATTTGCTTCACGTTTTTTAGCCGGATCCAAAACCAATATATCCACATCCAGGAGTTTGGTTTTAAATATAGCCCGGTATATTAATTATCTTGTTTCTGGTATTTTACTATCCGATGCATATAATGGTCTCCGGTTATTAAATAAAAAAACAGCAGGTAACATTCAGATCCTGGAAAATAAAATGGCACATGCCACGGAGTTTCAAATAATGGTTGCCAAAAATAAATTTAGCTATGCCGAATTTCCAAATAGTATCCATTACAATGAATACAGCAAGAACAAAGGTTTAAGGAACAGAGACGGGATCAAGATAGTTTTCGAAATTATTTTACATAAAATCTTCAGATAATGTCACTCATTCAAATTTTATTAGTCCTGGGTATAATAGTCATCTCTGCATATATGTACATTCGTTTACGAAGTACTTTATTTGATGTTTTACTTATCATTCTTTTTTTAATGACCGGAATCTTTTTGGTTCTTTTCCCTGATACATCAACTGAAATTGCAAATTTTGTTGGGGTAAGCAGGGGGGCGGATCTCCTGTTTTATTTTTCCATACTGTTTTTGTTTTTCCTGGTTCTTAAATTATATTCAAGGTTAAGGAGAATAGAACAGAAATTTACAGAATTGGTAAGAAAGAAGAGTTTGGACGAAGCAGAAGTGCCGGGTAAGAAAAATTAATCATTCCCGCCATTCTTCTTTTTTTTATTTAGTTCCGATTGTAGTTTTAGTTTTTCCTCATTCTTATTTCCTTTCAGATCCATGATGGGATCATCTACAGGTGCCTGCCCATCCTCCAGTTTAAAATTGAAAACCTTGTCAACATGTACCCATTTTCCTTTTTGCCATTTAAATCCCTCGTAATCTCCATCCGGAACAAAACTTCCCGGGTTATCTGGTTCATCGGTTTCTGAGATCAGGTGATCCACCAGTATCAATTTCATGTCTTCTTCATAATTCACAAAAGTCCGGGCAGCTTTTTTGTATTCTAAGCTGAACCTGTGCAGGGTTGGTCTTTTTATACTGTCTTCCTCAAAACTAAAAAACTGGCCTCCAAATACAGGTTCGTTTTTTTGATTAAAGGTTAAAACCTCGATCCATTTTTTTGTGCTTCTTACTGAATGCCGGTCAATTCCAAATAAGGTATAATAATTTTTTCCCTGGTATTGGGTTTTAATGATATTATAATAAACGGCGCCGATCCAGGTAGAATCATAGCAAACTATATTGTTTGGGTTTTCGGCATAATCAGAATTGTCAAACAGAAAAAATCCTTTAAGTGAACCATCATTGGTTTTCATTTGAATAAATCCTCTTTGAAAACCCTGATAATCGTCCACTTCCATATACCAGGTAAAAATCCTGAAGCTGCTGTCGGGGGCATAAAGTTTGGATATGCCCTGAACTGAATCAAATGGATAATAAAATGAATTTTTAACTTTTAATCCCCGGAGCAGGGTAGGTACAAAATCTTTATAAGCCAATAATCTTCCCGCAGCTACTGTATCCAGTATCATATATGTGGCTATTTGCTGTAGCGAGTCTTCTTTTATTTGCAATATTTTTTTATCGGCAGCCGATATTTTTTGCAATTGCCCGTTTACAGACAAAATAAGAATAAGGGAAGATGTTATTAAGAAAAATAGTTTTTTCACAGAAATTGTTTCGTTTTAAACTGATTCAAAGTTACATAGCTTTAGTCAGACGATCGATAACGGCAAATGGTTCCGGAAATTTTATAACTTTTTATAAAGCTTTGGCAAAATTTATCAGCGAGTCGAATCTTAAATCAATATCCGGATGAGGAAATGCAGTTTCCGGGTGAGTGGTAGACAGGTAAATTGTATAAATACCCGCATTTCTTCCAAAAAGCATATCACTGGGTTTGTTACCTACCATAATTGATTTTTTAAAATCAATTTCAGGAAAATCAAGTTTTGCAGAAAAAGCCATTCCGGGATTTGGTTTTCTGTCCGGGTCTGTAGTTTCAACTGCTGTACAATAATAAATATGATCAATCCTTCCACCAACTGATTCAATTTCAGTAAGTAGGTGTTTATTGATTTTTAAAAGATCATCTTCAGTCATCAATTCTTTACCCACTCCTCGTTGATTACTTACAATTACAATTTTTTCAAATCTTTCAGCAAAAATTTTCATTGCATCGAAAACGCCTTCATAAAACCTGAACTCTTCCGGGTTTCTTATATAATCTCCCTTCTTTTCATGATTGATCACCCCATCTCTGTCCAGGAACAGGGTCCAGCTTTTATCGATTGATCGAAGGTTGAGTTTTGGAGGAGTTAACTCTTTCTGAGCCCTGAGATAATCTTCAGGAATTCCGATATCGATGAAATATTCATCCTGCACATTGGCAAAGAATCTTCTTTGGGAATAATATTTTTCCAAATACTCTTTTTCAAATGAGAATTTGGAAGGAAGATCTTCTTCCAGGAATTTTTTGATATTCAAAATATAAACTCCACCATTGATCAACCCTTCCCGGTAATATTTTTTTTCAAAAAAATTTGAGATGGAATCATCTTCATTCAATTCAACGGCACCATACCGGTCAAATTTTACCATAGGTTTCAGCAGCAGGCAGCAATCTGCTTTATTTTTGAAATAAGCGGAAGATGCCATTGCAAGATTTATTTTAAATAAGGTATCTCCATTGATCACCAGGATATTTTCTTCTGTTGCTTTATAACATGCAGCCAGTATCCCTCCGCCGGTTCCCAAAGGTTCTTTTTCAATTGAATGTTGGTATTGTAGCGTGGAAAAGTTTTTTTCTAAATATTCTTCTACGATCTCATGTTTATAGCCAAGAGAAAAAATAAACTTTTCAATTCCCTGGCTACGCAGATAGTTTATTATATAAAAAAGAAAAGGCCTTCCATTCACCGGAGCCATGCACTTAGGCAGATCAGGAACTGTAGATTTTAACCTGGTTCCTAATCCCCCGGCTAATATGATTGCTTCAGTTATTTTCATTTTCTTAAAGCCCCTTTAGGGGGTTTGGGGGTATAGTTTTTCCTCCACCAATTGACAAATAATATGACCCACCATAATATGGCACTCCTGAATACGTGGGGTATCTGTAGAAGGAATATTAACCAGGTAATCGCTTTTGGTCTTTAGTCTTCCGCCACTTTCGCCGGTAAATCCAACCGTGATCATTTTCTTTTCTTTGGCAGTTTCTATTGCTTTTAATATATTTTCAGAATTACCAGAAGTTGAAATACCGATTAATACATCTCCCTCCTGGCCGATGCCAACAATCAGTCGGGAATAGATCTGATCAAAACTATAATCATTGGCCACTGCTGTCAGGTAAGAAGTATTGCAATGCAAAGCTTCTGCAGGTAAAGCTTTTCTATCCGAATAAAACCGTCCGGAAAATTCAGCTGCTAAATGTTGCGCATCTGCAGCACTGCCGCCATTACCACAGAAATAAACTCTTTTTCCTTCTGCAAATGCTTTTACAATCACTTCAACCACTTTACCTATGGTAGCAATCAATCCCTCATTAGCCAAAACCATTTGTTTGGTTTCTATTGAGGAGCTGATTATATTTTTTATTTTTTCCATTATCTAATTCATTTAAATTTTCATCAAACGGGGTTTTGTATAGATAGTCCTGCACTTTTTCTGGACTGAAAGTGTGCCCTTATTCAGTCATCCATGAAGTCATTCCATGTTCTACAAATTGATAATTCCTGTGTTCGCCTCCAAACCTTTCAAGATTTCTCAGTACTTTATATTTTGTATTTCCGGGGCAATAGAAGATCATAAAACCACCACCTCCGGCGCCGGATATCTTACCACCTGTTGCTCCAGCTTTTTTTGCAGATGTATATATATCTTCCATCAGTGTATTACTGATGCCTTCTGCCATTTTTCTTTTTTGCATAAAGCCATAATCAAGTATCTCGCCAATTTCATTCAATCTTCCTTTTAACAAAGCTTCTTTCATCATTTGCGCCTGTGCTTTCAGCTGGTGCATGGCTTCTATCGAGCTTTCATTTTTATTCACTACATTTTTTGCCTGTTGTTCAATGATTTTTCCTGAATCTCTGTTGGTAGCAGTGTAATAAAGCAAAAGATTATTTTCCAGTTCAAACAATATCTTTTGTTTTACCCTTAATGGATTCACTACTACTTTATCTTCTGCAAAAAACTCCATGTAATTCACTCCTCCGAAAGTAGCTGCATATTGGTCCTGTTTTCCGCCAGCCAGTTGCAGGTCTTTTCTTTCTATATTATAAGCATAGTGTGCCATATCATATTCACCCATGGGAAGTTTCAGCATTTCGGCAAATGCGCCAAGAATGGCCACTACCAAAGTAGAAGAAGTACCCAATCCTGATCCTGCGGGGGCATCAACAAATGTTGATAGCCTGAATCCCATTTCAGGCATTTCAAAATCTTTTTTTACCCGATTATAAACTCCTTTCAGCAGATCAAGTTTTCCATCAAGTGTTAAATTATCTGCAAGGTCAAAAACCTGTTCTTCACCACGGTCCACTGCACTTAATATAATCTGCCTGTTGGTAATTGGTTCAATAGATGCATTTGCAAAAAGAGAAACTGTTGCATTTAAAATGGCGCCACCATATAAATCGCTGTACGGGCTTACGTCTGTACCACCACCTGCCAATCCAATTCTTAATGGAGCTTTGCTTCTGTAGATCATTCTTTTTTTGAAAATAATTTTTTAAGCCGGTTGTACCAGTCTGCTGGCAGGTTGCTATTCTGATTCTTTGGCGGTAATACCTTCAGCAAGTTTCGTAATAGCATGTACAATATTATTCCAGCTATATTTTTGTTTCTCTGTGCGAAGATGCGGAATAAAATAATTTTCACCTAATTGATAAAACTGAAGGATAGCTTCTGCTATTGATCGGGGATTTGGTTCTGCTACCAATCCCACTTTTTCATGTGGCACAAGCGCAGCCAGTCCGCCAACATTTGTAACCACCATTGGCTTTTCAAAATGATAGGCGAGGGGAGTTACCCCGCTTTGTGTTGCATTTCGATAGGGTTGGATCACTGCATCTGCAGCACACAAATAATTTTTCACTTCTGAATCAGGAATGAAATCAGTTCTTAATATCAATTGATCCTTTATGCCAAGTTTATGGATCAGATCCATATACATGTATTTATCTTCATAAAATTCTCCGGCCACCATCAGTTTTATACCTGCGGTTTTTATCCGGCCATCTGCCATTGATTCTAATAATATATCAAGTCCTTTATAATTTCTGATAAAACCGAAAAAGAGAATAATTTTTTCATTGGCAGGTATATCCAATTTTTTTCTTGCTTCTTCTTTGGGTACTAAATCTCCAAAATTATCATAGAGAGGATGGGGTACGATACTGGCAGGCTTAGTCTTTTCAAGCCAGCGAAGGTCATTCATCACTTTCTCACTCATTGTAATAAAAGCATGACAACTTTTAAGAAAATAACGGGTGAATGTCCGGTCGCCGGGATGATGTTCATGCGGGATAATATTATCTGCAATGCAAATAATTTTTGTATGCCTGTTTTTATTGATTCTTCTTAGTATAGTTCCCAATGCCGGCCCCATAAAAGGAATCCAATACCTGACTATGATAATATCCGGTCTTTCTTTTCTTAGAAGGTTTCCGATTTTTATCCAGTTGAAAGGATTTATTGAATTGATGAGGGGTTTGATCAGAATGGCTTCCGGAGCCGGTTCATCAGCGTACTGGGATTTACCCGGAAAAAAAATTTTGGGATATT
>CAZOOT010000060.1:0-8039 GCA_964581455.1 uncultured Chitinophaga sp.
TAGGACAGGTAGGTAGCCTGCAAATTCCAAAGGATGCTGAAATAATTTCTACCGAAGGGATGAGTGTATTACCCGGGCTTTGGGATATGCATGTACACCTGATGATCAATGGTCATGCTGATTATGCATATTGGGATAAAAAATATCCCCCTTTGTTTCAGTCAGTGATCATGCCTTCGTCAGCCAGGCAATTATTAATGGCTGGA
Organism: uncultured Chitinophaga sp.; assembly: GCA_964581455.1. Lineage (GTDB taxonomy): Bacteria > Bacteroidota > Bacteroidia > Chitinophagales > Chitinophagaceae > VBAS01. The sequence continues at coordinate 207 of CAZOOT010000060.1, forward strand.
GTTACCAGTGCAAGAGACCTGGGTGGTCCATTAGAAGCAAGTATTGCTGTAAGAGACGCTATCAATAAGGGAAAAATTGATGGCCCTACAATGTATGTGAGTGGTCCTTTCATTCAACATGAACCTTACCCGGGCACAGAAGATTTTCGATGGGGAGTAAGTGGAGCAGCAGATGCCAGGGCCAAAGTGCAAAAACTCGCCAAAGCCGGAGTAGATTGTATAAAACTTATTGACCAGGATCAGATGACAATGGAAGAAATCTTTGCAGTAGTAGATGAAGCCCATAAAAACAAATTAAAAGTTGTAGCTCATTCTCATCGGCCGGAAGAAATAAGGAGGGGACTAAAAGCAGGAGTAGATTGTTTTGAACATACAGGACTGGCTATGGCACCTGAGTATCCGGATGATGTAATGGCTATGATCAAAGAAAGAACAGCCAATAGCAATACCAAGTTATTCTGGACTCCCACAATAGAAGGATTGTTTAACAATGATTATGTATTAAAGAATCAGGAGCACCTTGATGATCCTTCCTGGAAATCAGGACTGCCAGATAGTATAGTGCAGGATATCAGGAAATCTATTTCAAATCCTTCTCAACTTTCATATTTCCAGGTAACACCATATCGTAAACCAACATTGAAAAAGAAATTTGCTCAACTCAAAGAAGCAGGTGTAATACTGATGATAGGCACAGATTCAGGTATTCCAATGAAATTTCATAGTCAGAGTACCTGGAATGAACTGGATATTTGGGTGAGAGAAATGGGAATGGATCCGATGTTAACTATTAAAGCTGCCACTTACTGGCCTGCAGTTTTCCAGGGAGTAGATGATAAAGTAGGTACTATCAGTGAAGGCAAGTATGCAGACATCATTGCAGTACGGGGAGATATACTTCGTTATATTAACCTGTTACAAAAAGTAGATTTGGTAATCAAACACGGAAAAAGATATAAGTAATTTTATTTCTTTCCTGATTCATCAATTTTTTTACCGGCAAGGTATCCAAGTCCGCCAATCACAATAGTGCCAACAGCCATCCAGACCAGGTTGCCCTCGGTGGCAAAATATGCAACAGCCAATCCCATTACAGCACCAAGTATTGCAAAAATATTTGTGCCTTTTCCTTTGGGTCCGGATCTGAAACGATTACGGCTTTTCAAAAATTCACGCAGATGTTGTTTGTGTTTTTTTCTGTGATGTGGTCTTGCCATTTTTTTATTTTCAATTTACAGAAACATTATTAATAAAAGCAGGGCAATCAGAATCATTTTAAAATTTAATGGCTGCAGGGAAATTGTTTCCTGTTTATCCTATATTAGTGAGATGAAACAATTAATAACACTTGCTTTTTTAATTTCCGAATTTATTACCAATGCCCAAACGGGAACAGAAATTCTGCTCTTCAATATTAAGTCGGAAAATAACCAGCTTGTTTTTTCTGATCCCGTGAATATTACCAAACACAAGGGTTATGATAACCAGCCATTTTTTCATCCGTCAAAGCCATACATTTATTATTCTTCTTTTAATGACAGTGGCAGAAGTGATATTAAAGTATATAATTATGAAACCGAGGTAACATCCAATTTGACTATTACAAATGAAAGGGAATACTCGCCTGTAGTAACACCAGATACAAAGTTTATATCCTGTATCATTCAAAGAGAAAATGGAGATCAGGACCTGGGAAAATACCCGATCAAAGGTGGGAAGCCTGAAGTGTTAATCAATAATCTGAAAGTTGGATATCATGCCTGGGCTTCGAAAAATTCGGTTTTACTTTTTGTTTTGGGCGACAGTACAAATACACTTCGTTTGTATGATCTGACTAAAAAAACAGATAAAATCTTAGCTGAAAACATTGGGCGTAGCCTGCATAAAATTCCAGGTGAAAATGCCATGAGTTTTGTCCGGATCATTTCACCCAATACATATCAAATACAAAAACTGGATCTTGAAAATGAAACGATCATCCCGATAACATATACAATTCCGGGACAGGAGCACATCACCTGGCTTCAAAAAAATGTTTTATTGACGGGGAAAGAGAATGGCTTGTATTTATTTGATGTGAAAATGCATGATAGCTGGCAACCAGTGTATATAGAGGGAGGTGTTTCCTTATTAAAAGGGATTACAAGATTAGCTGTTAATGAAAGCAGGACCAAACTAGCAGTTGTGGTAAGTGAATAACCTGGGTAAAACTAATTAATATCGGTTTCTATCCCGGTCACCTCCTGGTCTGTTATAACCACCGCCTCCGCCGCTACCACCTCTGTAACCTCCGCCAGAATTGCCTCCGCGAAAGCCTCCTGAACCTCCTCCGGGTTTGTCTTCAGCCCTTTTTACAACCATAGGTTTTTTGCCAAGAGAAATATCATTGAGATTTTCAATCGCTTCCTTGGCTTCCTCATCATTGGGCATTTCTACAAACGCAAATCCCTTGCTTTTACCTGTTTCCCTGTCCATTGCAACTTTGGCAGATAATACTTTACCGAATTTTTCAAATATTTCCTCTAATTCTGCATCATCCAAGTCATAAGGAAGGCCGGCGACGAAAATTTTCATAACTGATTTTTTGTAAATGTACAGCAGATAAAGATAAGTTTTACTTCAATTTATAAATGTGGATAGATTCAAAGCTTTATGTCTATAATCGTTCATAAAAAAATAAATCCTCATGCTACAGGATTACTTGCATTTTTGACTAATATTGGAATTTATTCTGTTTTAAAAATCTGCTGTTTTTATTGATTAAAATCAAAAGGCTCCCTTGGCAAAATAAAGCTTACCTTTACGGCGATAATTTGAGTAATCAGCTGTTGTAAGCGATTTTATTATTCCTTATTTCGCATTTATTCTTTACACCTGCTTACTTCTCAAGTAATTCTTAATCGAAAAATTAATATCATGAATATTTATGTTTCAAATCTTGGCTTCAATTTTAATGATGAAGATCTGAAAAATTTGTTTGCCACATTTGGAGAAGTAACATCAGCAAAAGTAATTATGGACAGAGTGTCAAACCAGAGCCGTGGTTTTGGATTTGTGGAAATGTCAGACGATGCTGCTGCTGCAAATGCATTGGCTGAATTAAATGGCACAATGGCAGATGGACGTCCTATAAAAGTGAGTGAAGCAAGGCCGAGAGAAGAAAGAAACAGCTCTCAAAACAAACGCTGGTAATATCAAACCTGCAATAATTTATTAAACTTACTAATTCAAAAAAGAAATCAGATATGACAAGTGAAATGATCGAAAAATTTATCGAAAATAAAAATCGCAAAGAAATTGCAGTTAATATACATTTTAAAGAAAGAAGTACAGTTATCGGACTTTTTATACAAGGCAATGATTATAGTGAACTGAAATCTAAAAATTTCTGGCGCATAGTAAGCAGTACTTATTTGAATGAATGGAAAGAAACAAAAAACCTGAACCTGGCCAGGATTTATAACGGCATTTCATTTACCCGTCTCTCTGATAACAACAATTAATACTGTTCATCAGATCATGGAATAATAAACATTCATTTAAACGAAAATAAATCCTTACTTATGTTTTCTCAAACCTGGAAAAAATATATCCCGGTAATTAATATTCTTCTTAAGAGATCGGTAAATGAAGAGCAGGTTTTGAATATGAATCATTCTGATTTTCAAAGAGCAGCCGGTGGAAGAAAAGTGAATTTTAGTTTCGGTAGCATGCAATTGAAAAATGGCCGTATTGATAATACGGTAAAACACACTCCATTTGCAAGGGAATTTGCTGTTGCTTTACAGGAAGACGAGCAAACCAGAAAAATTCTTCTGGATCAGCATTTTTATTTTTCAATGAACAAAGACACCCAGTTGACAATTAAGAACATTATTATGGAAACTGCGGAAGAAACTGAAACTGCTGATTCAGATTCGAAATCAACCGATTCAGAATAAAATTACAATTAGATTTTAAGTAATTTTATACAGTTAGAATATTGAAAGCATTCAATTGCCTGTTATTAATGATACGCCAATGAATTTATTCAATTAAATGAACTGTTTTTTAAAACTCAAAAATTAAACAAACAGCATGTTTCGCTCAGTTATTACCGGAACCGGTTCTTATATCCCGCCATTTATTCAGACCAATAAAGACTTTGCCAACCAGGTTTTTTATACTGATAATAATTTGCCTTTAGAAACTGCTCCTCATGAAGTAGTCGAAAAATTTAAACAAATCACCGGAATAGCTGAGAGAAGGTATGTAAATGATGACTTAACTGCTTCAGATATTGGAAGTCTTGCGGCTCAGTTGGCTATTGAAGATAGTAGGGTAGATCCCGAAGAGATTGATCAGATCATTGTTGCACAAAATTTCGGAAATGTCATAAAACATACGATTCAAACAGATGCTGTGCCTACACTTGCCAATCGCATAAAACATAAATTAGGTATCCGTAATCCGAATTGTGTGGCTTATGATATCCTTTTTGGATGCCCGGGATGGGTACAGGGAATTATCCAGGCTGATGCATATTTTAAAGCTGGCATCGCAAAAAAGGCTTTGATCATCGGTACCGAAACCTTATCCCGTGTTATCGATTTGCATGACAGGGACAGCATGATCTTCAGTGATGGGGCAGGAGCAGCTGTACTTGAATACCAGGAGGTGGCAAATGACGGACCCGGAATTCTAAACCATTCAGTTCAATCTTTTTCATTTGAGGAAATTGAGCATATCAATATGGGAAAATCTTATTACCCTGAAAGTGATCCGGGAATCCGTTATATAAAGATGAAAGGCAGAAAAGTATATGAATTTGCAATGAAAAACGTACCGGCAGCCATGAAAGATTGCCTGGATAAAAGTTCAATTGATATTGCTGATCTGAAGAAAGTATTCCTTCACCAGGCAAATGAAAAAATGGATGAAGGAATTATTAAAAGACTTTATCAGCTATATGGAATAAACAATCCATGTAAAAGCATCATGCCCATGAGTGTACATTGGTTGGGCAACAGCTCTGTTGCTACGGTTCCAACTTTATATGATATGGTTCGAAAAGAAAAAGTAAATGATCACAAATTAAATGCAGGTGACCTTTTACTTTTTGCATCCGTTGGCGCCGGAATGAATATCAATGCAGTTAGCTACCGTTACTGACATTTATTATAACTTAAGCCCGTTGTGTAAATGCACGGCTTCTTTTTCCCGGTTTTCTTCTCTGACTATTTGAATTTGAAACAGAACCTGTATTGATCTGCCTTGGTATATCATGCATCATGGTCACATCAAAAGCATGGGATTTAATCACCGGAATGTTCTTTTTGATCAGTTTTTCAATATCACTCAGAAAAATCTTTTCGCCCCAGTCACAGAAAGAAATTGCAACTCCATTAGCACCTGCACGACCTGTTCTGCCGATCCGATGCACATATGTTTCAGGAATATTCGGTAACTCATAATTGATCACATGTGTCAGTTCATCAATATCAATTCCCCTTGCGGCAATATCTGTAGCGACCAAAACCCTGGTACGTTTGTTTTTAAAATTATCCAGGGCATTCTGACGTGCATTCTGAGCTTTATTACCGTGAATGGCTTCTGCCCTGATCCCGGCAGCATTCAGAGAACGGCACAACTTATCCGCAGCATGTTTCATTTGTGTAAATACCAAAGCTGTTTCAATTGCCTTGTCCTGTAATAACTGAATAAGCAATGATTTTTTATTTTGCTTTTCAACAAAATAAACGGCTTGATCAATCAGCTCAACTGTAGAAGCTGGAGGGGTAACTTCAACTTTCTCCGGATTGGTTAATAAAATATTTGCCAACTGCTTTATTTCATTCGGCATGGTTGCAGAAAAGAAAAGGGTTTGGCGCTGATCAGGTAATTTGCCAATAATTCTTTTTACATCCTGTACAAATCCCATATCCAACATTCTGTCTGCTTCATCCAAAACGAAATATTGAATTTCATTTAATGAAATATGACGTTGCTGCATCAGGTCAAGTAAACGACCAGGTGTAGCTACTAAAATATCAACGCCACGACGGATATTCTGTACCTGGGAATGTTGTGATACCCCACCAAATATTACCTGGTGACGTAAGGGTAAAAACCGGCCATAGGCTTGGATGCTTTCCCCAATCTGAATTGCCAGTTCACGGGTAGGTGTCAGGATCAATGTCCGGATCTTATGCTCCGGCTTATGTTGTGCCAGCATAAACTGATGCATCAATTGTAAAATAGGTATTACAAAAGCTGCTGTTTTTCCAGTACCTGTCTGGGCACAACCCAACAGATCTCTTTTTTGTAAAATAATGGGAATGGCTTTTTCCTGAATAGGGGTAGGATTTGTGTATCCTTCTTTGCTTAAGGCCTGTAATACAGGCTCTATAAGCTGTAAATTGTTAAATGACACTAATAAAATATTTGTTTAAAAATTGTGGTAAGGCTATCAAATCTGGTTGATACTTTACCTGCCTTACGTTAAGCCGTCACAATATTGGGGGAGGGTTTATACTACACCATAGAGAGAGCACTAACATCAAGAACCGCAAAGCTACAATTTATAACCCGAACTTACTAATCTTTGGTTTTTGATAACAATTAAGTATAAAGGAAATTCAGAAAAGTGAAAGTTGCTGTTGATTGGATGCTCTTTTCCTTTTTTGTTTTTTCCCATCCGCCGCCATTGGGTTTATTTGTAATAATTCTGATTCCTCGTCACGGGAAGCAATAATAATTTCTGTATCACAAATATGTTTATTAAAGGCGTTTCTGACAAGATCAGGATTGTTGTTGTTTTTAGAAAGATGGGATAAAATCAGATGACTCATAAATGAAGGCCTGTGTTTTATAAAAAGATCCAGGGCTTCTTTGTTGGATAAATGCCCAAGTCCGTCTGAAATTCTTTTTTTAAGGTAATAAGGATAATCTCCGTTCATCAGCATATCCTCATCATAATTTGCTTCGAGAAAAGCTGCATGGCATTGCTTAAAATGATGAATTAATTTTTTACAGGGCTTCCCCAGGTCTGTGAATACCCCCACTTTAACCGTTGCTGAAGCAACCGTAAAACTATGCGGATCACCTGCATCATGAAATTTTTTAAAAGCTGTAATGCGAAGTGTGCCAACCTGAACTGAGCTATCCTCACTGAATCGCCTGATCAGGTTTTTTTCAATGTGTAATCTTGCCCCCCTGTGTGTGTCTTCTGTAATAAAAACCGGCAGTTGATATTTTTTTGAAAGAACCGTTACGCCTTTAATATGGTCACTATGTTCATGTGAAATAAAAATTGCTTTTATTTTTTCCATATCCAGTCCCAACCGGTTCATTCTTTTTTCTGTCTCCCTGCAATTGATTCCGGCATCAATAAATACTGCTTCCTCTTCATTGCCGATATAGTAGCAATTCCCGTTACTCCCTGAATTTAATGATGCAATTCTTAATGACATATTGATTTAAAAATGGAAAGATAGCTTAACAATAACAATTTAGTAAAGGAAAAAAATCAACACTTCATAAAATTCTCATTCAATATCTTTTCCATGGTTGAAAGTAGTTCATCTGCATTTGCTTTATTGAAACATAAGGGAGGTTTTATCTTCAATACATTGTTTTGTGGTCCATCAATACTCATCAATATCCCATGTATTTTCATTCTTTCTGTGAGATAGGCCGTTTTATCTGTAGCAGGTATTTTATTCGCTTCACAGAATTCAATGCCGAGGAATAATCCATCACCTCTTATATCTGCAACAATCGGGTATCGTTCCTGAAGATTAATTAAAGATGATTTTAAATCAATGGAGGAAGCCATATTATACGAAAGAGAAC
>CAZOOT010000060.1:8049-19145 GCA_964581455.1 uncultured Chitinophaga sp.
GATTTTAAATAATCACCAACATTGAGAGCATTTTCCTGCAATTTTTCATCCCGGATCACTTTTAAAACTTCTAAACCAATTGCTGTAGAAACAGGATTACCGCCAAACGTATTAAAATATTCCATTCCGTTTGCAAATGCATCTGCGATCTCAGGCGTACAGGCTACAGCGGCCAGCGGATGTCCATTACCAATCGGTTTTCCCATTGTAACTATATCCGGTATCACATTTTGCAATTCAAAACCCCAGAATTTTTTTCCGACCCTTCCAAAACCAACCTGCACTTCATCTGCAATACAAACTCCTCCGGCTTCCCGGACACATTCATAAGCTATTTTTAAATAATTATCAGGTAAAACAATTTGACCGCCACAACTCACAATACTTTCTGCTATAAATGCTGATAGACCTCTGCCGGCTTTTTTTATTTCATCTATCTTCTCTTTTACATGTGCTGCATATTGTTTTCCAGTTTCAGCATAAGTGCCCTGATATTTACCACGAAAACTATCAGGCAGCAGAACAATATGTGTATGTTCTGGTTTTCCACTTCCACCTTTGCCATCAAATTTATAGGAGCTGATATCGATACATCTTCCTGTATTTCCATGATAACCCACTTCCAGTGCGATCATGTCTTTTTGTTTGGTATAAGCTTCTGCCATCCGCATGGCTAATTCATTTGCCTCACTGCCCGAATTCACAAAATGAATTACTGAAAGTTCTTTGGGCAATGTTTTACAAAGCTCTTTTGAAAAGTTGATGATATTGTCATGCAGGTACCTGGTGTTTGTGTTCAACAAAGCCATTTGATTTTGGCCAGCCTTAACAACACGGGGATGTTCATGACCCACATGTGCTACATTGTTTACTGTGTCCAGGTAGCGTCTGCCGTCTTCATCAATCAGGTATTGCATTTCTCCCCTCAAAATTTTCAATGGCTCTTTATAGGACAAACTCAGGCTTCTCCCTAAATGCGTTTTTCTTTCATCAATTAATTTATTTTTCTTTTCAACTGATGCATTTGCAAGTTGATTTGTATTTAATAACTCACCCGGATCCGGACAAACAGAAGACCAAACAGCTAACTGACCGGGAGAGCAGACACCAGGAAAATTTGTTTGCTGGCCAAGAAGATCTAAAACAATTTGGAAATGAAGATGTGGTGGCCAGTTCCCGTTTTCTGTTGAATGACCAGTTTCAGCAAATTTTTCACCCTTTTTTATTTTCATTCCTTTCTCCAGGTGAAGCAGGCTTGATTTGCTTAAATGGCCGTATAGGGTAAAAAAGGAAAGATCTTCATTGACCAGGTGCTTTAAAATTATTGTCGGGCCATAATCCTTATCAATAGCATTATCTGCAAAGCCAAATACTTCCGCATCGTAAATAGCATGGATTGCTGTATTTTCCTTTAACCAGAAATCCATTCCCAAATGATAGGTTCTGTATTCAGGCCCATTGTTACCCTCTGTCTTAAATGCATCGGTTGAATAAACAGGTCTTGCTTCCAGATATCCACCGGCAAATAAAGTGTCCGGATCATTTTTATGAAGCTGATCAATTTTATAATTGAATTCTAAATTCTCCTTATAGGAAGAAAAGTTTCCAAGAAATAAACTGCCAATACCCAGGTCTGGTGCTTTTATTTTATTGTACCTGATTGTTGGGAAAAGGTTATTTACAGAAAATGAATTTGCTTTAACCCAATCCTTATATATTTTTTCATTTGGTACAGGAAAAAATCCACATACATTCCGAAAAGAATATTGTGCCAGAGCAGGACTAACTTCTTTCCATTTATTCAATAAAGCCCAGGCCTGTTTATCGCTGATTTGTAAATAAATATTGTCCGGCTCTTTTTCTTTGTTGATTACAGACTTTGTCACACTGATCATAAGCCGGATGGCGATCAGGACGTATAATACTTCCAGCTCTTCTTCCTGCAAAGGAAATTTTTTATGATATCCTTTAACTATTGGCAAAGCTGCAGATAATGGATCAGGCTGATCCATGATGGCATAAGCAACAGCAACTGCAAGATCATTGATGGTTTGTGTATAAGCCGCATCCCCATAATCAATCACCGTCTCTACGGATGGGTTTGTCAAATCATTACTAACAATAATATTATTGTCGTTGGCGTCATTATGCAGAACAGATTTTCTTAATGCACTAAACCGGGGACGAATCTCTTCAAATTTTTTTGTAAAATAATCCAGGCATTGTTTTTCTTCATTTGTAAACAAATGAAAATATGGATAGATCCAGTTTGCCTGTGCAATATCCCAATCAAAAACCCGGCTTGCTTTCGGATGGTTAAAATCCTGTAATAAAATTGTTATTTCCCCACATATTTCACCAAGGCTGTATCTCAATCGATCTAGCTGGGGATTGACTGAAGACCATAATCTTCCCGGAATCCATATCAGCATTCTCACATTCCTCGTTTTTTTTTCACTGTCAATAAAGCTGAAAGAATTGTTTCCGGAAATAGTCTGAATAATAGACGGAGATTTAAAAGATGGATTTTTGTGTTGCAGATGCAGCAACAATTTTTCCTGGAAATCCAGGTATTCAGGATCTGTTCCGGGTCTGTTGATTTTTAAAACATAACTCTTTTCATTGGTATCAATTTTAAAATTTTGATCCAGTTCGCCTGGTAAATGACTTGCATTTCCTTTTATGCCATAATTTTTCAGGCAAATTTCTTCTGCCTGTTCGTTTGAAATTTGTACCGGAAGATGAGTTGCTGTTGCCATATCATTTCTTATAAAACAAAAATATCATGACTGGATTGAATAATAGAAAATTTTATTCGTTTGTAATTGTAAACCCATGTAAACAGAAAGCTTACATTTGTTATAACTGATTTTTTATGATAAATAATGATCAATTAACTGTTGGACTGGCACAACTATCTCCCGTTTGGCTAAACAAAAAATTAACGACCCAAAAAATTGTAGCAACAATTGAAGATGCAGCAATCAAAGGATGTCAATTGGTTGTTTTTGGTGAAGCCATGCTACCCGGATATCCATTTTGGATCGAATTGACAGATGGTGCCAGGTTTAATTCAATCGTTCAGAAAGAATTACATGCATATTATGTGAAGCAGGCCATACAAATTGAAGCTGGCGACCTTGATCCGGTTTTTAAAATTTGCAAAGCAAAAAAAATAACTGCGGTCATAGGTTCAATAGAATTGGCGGCAGATCGTGGTAATCACAGCATCTATTGTTCCCTGCTTTATATTGATAGCAAAGGAGAATTAAAACATGTTCATCGTAAACTAATGCCTACCTATGAAGAAAGATTATCCTGGGCACCGGGCGATGGACATGGATTGCAAACTCATAAGCTGGGAGCTTTTACAATTGGTGCCCTGAATTGCTGGGAAAATTGGATGCCCCTGGTTCGTTCATTTTTATATGCATTAGGAGAAGACTTACATATTGCCATTTGGCCGGGTAATGTTCGTAATACTGAAAATATCACCCGTTTCATAGCTCAGGAATCAAGATCCTTTGTAATCTCAGTTTCAGGTGTATTGAAAAAAGAAAATATTACTCCGGATATTCCATATCATGATTTGATAAAAAACAATTGTAATGACATTATAGCTAACGGTGGGAGCTGTCTTGCCGGTCCTGATGGAAAATGGATCATTGAGCCTATTGCAAATGAGGAAGGTCTATTCATCAGTACCATCAATCACCAACAGGTTCGGGAAGAACGGCAGAATTTTGATCCATCCGGACATTATTCCCGTCCGGATGTAACTCAGCTAACAGTCAACCGTCAAAGGCAATCCATCATTAACCTGATAGATTGACTTAATTATTTAAGCCACCTTTCCTGGTTGCTTTCCCTTGTTGTGGCCATTGACCGGGTTGTCCGGTTCTTGGATTATTTGGTAAAACTGCTTTTTCTCTTGATGTTTTTTCGGGATGCTCACAAGCCATGTATACCAGTATGGCGGTTAAAATTGCATTGTTGCGAACATCATCGAAAACAATTTTATCATAAGTGTCACGATTGGTATGCCAGGTATAATTTCCATAAGACCAGCTAAGTGAACTTAAACTAAATGCCGGTACACCTGCAGCAACAAAAGATGCATTGTCTGATCCGCCCCCGGCAGGTGAACCCGGAAAAGTTGTTGTTAATCCTTTTTTATAATCCGCAGGAACGGTTTCCAACCATTTGCCATAATAATTTTTTGCATCAGCAAAACCTGCACCCGATGTATTCACTACTCTGCCAGTTCCATTGTCCTGGTTAAACAAAGCCTGGATATTTGCAACAATCTCCGGATGATCTTCCACAAAAGCCCTGGATCCGTTCAAGCCTTGTTCTTCACTTCCCCAATGACCAACAAGAATTGTACGCTTTGGATTTGGATAGATCTTTTTCAATATCCGCATAGCTTCCATCATTACTATCGTGCCGGTACCATTGTCTGTAGCACCCGTTGCTCCATCCCAGGAATCGAAATGCGCTGACAGCATCACATACTCATCCGGTTTTTCAGTTCCTTTAATTTCAGCAACTGTATTAAATGTTGAAACTATTCCTGTCTCTTTTGAATCAGCAATTACTTTAATAGAAGTTTTCTTTCCTGATTCAACTAAGCGGTATAATAATCCATAATCTTCCAAGGCAATATCTACTGTCGGTATTTTTTTTGTGCTGGCTCCAAATATTTTATTTACTCCAAACCCTGATGACCAGTTGGAACCAACAATACCGGCTGCGCCTGAATTCTCCAATGCCCGAATAAGATTTCTGCTGTTTAATCCTGTTTTGCTGATGCGTTTATTCCAAGCTGCAGTTTGATCACTACGATCTTTTTTCATTTTATCGGCTGACTCTTTTAAAGCGAACTCATCCCAGTTATAATTTGGACGACCTGTTGGTTGTTGCATCGATATCATCACAAATTTTCCCTTTGCATTTGGCAACCATTGTTGAAAGGCTATTGAATCTGCCAGGTCAGGAACAATAATCAATTGCGCAGTTTTTCCTTTCCGTTTAGTTTTTGGGCTCCATGCCAGTTGTGTTCCTTCCAGAGTTTTTACCCATGGATCTATCATATCTATATGAGAAATGCCTCTTTCCCAACCTCGCCACTCACCCCATTTTTCGTTTCGGGCAGTTATACCCCAGGTATTGTATTTTGAAACAGCCCAATCATGTGCCTGTTGCATTTTAGGTGAGCCTACTAACCTTGGCCCAATGCCATCCATTAACTCATGTGCCAGGTTTTCCAATTGAGAATTTTCTGTAGCCTCTTTGATAATGGCAGCTACTGTAAGTGAATCTTTGGTTTGTCCATAAGTAATTAATGAAATGAACAGAAAAATAAAGAATGGGATCTTTAAGAATTTTTTCATTTAGGCATTTTTTAATTATCCCGAAAATATGAAAACCAAACATTAAAATCTTTTAATTATTTTCAATCTGATTTTTTTAAAACAGTATTTAAACTTTTAATATGAAAAATGATAAAGACAAAGTTGAGCTCAATGCCGTGGAAGATCATGATGGCATTTTAACTATCAGGGGAGGTGGGGCAAGGCGTGATTGGAATGGTATTCATTATAAACAGGGCATGTCAGCAAAAAATGTTGGCACTACCAGGTTATCAGCCAATATTGCAACCATTCCACCAGGTGGTGTGGCATTTGCACATATACATGTTGATTTCGAATTGATACTTTATATCATTGAAGGAAAAGTAAGACATGAATTTGGTCCGGGTTGTAAAAAAGTTCTTGAAAATGAAGCAGGAGATTTTATTTATATTAAACCAGGAGTACCACATGAAGTATTTAATATGAGCGATACAGAACCTGTAGTGGCTTTTGTTGCCCGGTCATCTGCAGATGAGTGGGATAATATAGTTCCATATGACAGAAATACCGGATCATAAAACAAAATATCATGAGCTGGATAAAAACGATTACACCGGAAGAAGCTACAGGTAAATTAAAAGATATTTATTCAAAAATTTCCGCTCCGGGAGGCAGGGTAGACAATATATTGCAAGTCCATAGCCTTAGACCGCATACGCTGGAAGGGCACATGAAACTTTATAAAAACGTTTTACATCATAGCAACAATAGTTTACCGAAATGGTTCTTAGAAACAATAGGAATGTATGTGAGTATTCTGAATGATTGCACTTACTGCATAGATCATCATTATGCAGGATTGCAAAGATTGCTTAAAGCAGATAAAAACCGTGCAGCGGATATTCTTTCAGCCTTGAAAATGGATACCCTGAAAAATATATTTTCAGGAAAAGAATTGTTGTTGCTTCTTTACACAAAAAAATTAACCCTGCATCCTTCAGCAATATTAAAAAAGGATATTGATGATTTGCAAAAAGATGGAATTGATGATGGTGAAATTCTGGAAGTAAACCAGGTTGCAGCATATTTTGCTTACGCTAACAGAATAGTACTTGGATTAGGCACTACAACAGTTGGAGATGAGCTTGGGCTTTCTCCCGGCAACAGTGATGATCCCGATGACTGGAAACACAACTGATGGCATGGTTTATTTTTTTCGATTATCATTTATTTACCTTACTCAATCAGGTTTATTTTTCTCAATAAATCAGTAAATCTCGGATCATCACGAATGGGATCAAATTTTGGATCTATTTTTAAACTGCAAAGGGATTCTTCATGGTGATCATAACTTTTTTTGAGCCATTCAAATGCATTGTCTTTTTCACCAAGGGCTGCATATACCAAAGCAATACCACGGTAATCATTTCCGGTAAGTACTGATTCCAGGTCGGGTCTGTCAATAATTTTCATTGCTGCATCTTTATTTCCGGATGCTGCCTGAATTTGAGCTTCGGCAATTTCTGCTTTTATTTTATTTCCTGTTTTATCCTTCCATTTTTTGTTTTCAGACAGGGCTTCTTCATACATTCCTTTACCCTGGTAAGCCATGGAAAGAAGCCGGTTAACCTGTGCAAAGCCCGGATCAAGTTCTTTAGTAATCAATGCCAGTTCTATGGCCTTATCATAATCCCTGTTATAATAATGGAAAATCCCTTTGTCTTTTAAAATGCCCTGTGAAACCGGATCAAGTTCAATCGCCAGAGAAAATTCTTTCAAAGCTTCATTCATTCTTCCCTGAAACAATAGTAACTCACCATACCAATGGTGGCCAGTTGCATAATCAGGACTCAATCCGATACCGAGTTTGAATTCTTTTTCCGCAGCTTTCCAATTCCATTCATTCAGCATTAAGGAAATGGCAAGTGAAATATGTGCTTCACCCAGGTTAAAATCCAATTCCAATGCCATATTAACTGCATCCATTATTTTAGGATAAAGTTCCCGGCGGGAAATATTGGTCACTTCACCCAGTAAGGAATAGGCATCTGCCAAACCTGCCCATGCCAAAGCATAGTCAGGGTCTTTCTCAATGGCTTTTTTATAATGTTTTATTGCAGATTTTAATCCGGCTTCATTTCTTTTTTTCCAGAAAAAATGACCCTGCAAATACAGCCTGTATGCTTCTGAATTTTCAGTGTATCGTTTTTTTAATGTACTTTTTTCCTCTCCGGTCAAATGAATTTTCAATGCCTTAACAATTTTTTCTGCCACTTTCTCCTGGATATCAAATACATCATCCAGTTTTCCGCGAAATGTATCTGTCCAGATATGAATATCAGTGTCTGCATCCAGAAGCTGGGCAGTTATCCGGAGATCTTTTCCATTTTTTCTTACACTACCCTCAAGTATATAATCCACATGGGTTTCTTTTCCGATTACTTTCAGGCTTTTTCCGGCACCTTTATATTGCATGGAAGTAGTTCGGGAAACCACCTTCATTTCATTCACTTTGGATAAACTGGAAATCAGTTCTTCGGTCATTCCATCACTGAAATATTCCTGGTCTGCATCATTGCTCAGATTTAAAAATGGTAATACAAGTATAAAATTTGATTTTGCTTTTTCTCCTTTACCTTTTAATGTACCTGCATCTGGTACTTTAATGCCCTGATTACTGATGGCAAATATTTCTACTTTTTCCAAAACATTCTTTAGGGAAAAATTTCCAAGAGAAATCACCTGGATATCATTTTGGTTTTTTATATCATCATAAAATTTCCCTGAAATAAGAATACTGCCCGGAGTTGAAAATGATTCCATTCTCGATGCAATATTGACACCATCTCCATAAATATTATTTCCGTCAATCATCACATCACCTGTATGCATACCAATGCGAAGGGGTACAAGGGGAGGGGTTTGCATTTCAAGTTGTAAAGCGATGGCGGCTCTTGCAGCTTCCGTGCTGCTGCGAAAAATACACATGGCACCATCACCCCGGAAATCAATGATACGGCCTTCATGTGCAGAGATCTCTTCCTCCAGTTTACTTTGCATTTTCTGACGAATTTGTACGGCCTTGGATTCATTCTCCTGCATAATGGCCGTATAGCCAGCAATATCTGCAAACATTATAACAGCAAGTTGACGGGTCTTTGACATATTTTATTTGTTTAATGAAGTTAATAAAAATGCCTGTTTTCCTGTCTCATAATTAACATGTGAATTTGATCTCCTGCGCAACTATCTAACTTTGATTTAAGGTTCTGTATTTAAAACGCATTTTAATTAGAATAAAATACGCATTCCTATTCATGATACATCGTAAAACTCCCATTCTGACAAGCTGATTATAAAAATCCACAAGTAAAATATTGTCAAACTGTTTCATAGGTTTTATCTTGTATGGATAAACCCTTAAACCAACCAGTATGAAATCTTTTACATTCCTTGTATTACTATCGGCAAGTATTTCTATACAAGCACAACAATTGCTTTTTGATAAAACGATTCGGGAAATAGATATTCAGCAAAATTTTCGTTTAAAAAATGAGATGAAGGCTAAATATGCTTTTTCCAGGTATGTCAGCCAGTCTGATTTTTTACAGGGAAATGATTTCTATATTTTGCTTACACCAGATCTTCTTGTTAAAAGTAAATTCAATAAAATACATCAATACCCAACCGGATCATTTTCCTATGAAGGAAAATTAGTAGGAACAATAAAAGGTGATGTTACTTTTTCAAAATACCAGGATCGTACTTCCGGCTTAATCATCCTGGAAGACGGTAAGAAATTTATGATCGACCAGCATGGTACAAACCTTTTTTCAGTTTCCTTATTATTGGATGGAGCATTCAACCAGCAGGATAACCCGGATGATTTTGTCATTCCGGACATTTCCAATCAAAGAAACGAAAGCACTCTGGCAGGCATCTGTGATCTGGGAAATACCTGTTCAGGTCCTTCCATTATTGATCTGATGATCGTTTATACACAGGAGGCAGAAACAAAATGGGGAGGAACAAATAATACAGTAGCAAATATTACGCAGGCCGTAACCAATATGAATACTTCAATGACTAATTCAGGGGTCAATAATGTTACGTTCAGATTAGTACATACCGAAAAAGTATCCTATACAGAATCAGGAAGTTTCAGTACGGATCTTAGCAGGTTAGCCGGTACCAGTGATGGTTATATGGATAATGTGCATGCACTGAGAAATCAATATGGAGCTGATATGGTTAGTTTGATCATTGGATCACCCACCAGCAGCTGTGGTATCGGATACCTGAATACTTCAGCAACCTCATACAATGCAAATAGTGGTTTCAATGTTTCTTTATATTCCTGTGTTGTTGGCAACTATACTATGGCACATGAATTTGGACACAATATGGGGCTTCGTCATGATTGGTATGTAGATGCAAGCACTTCTCCCTGCTCACACCATCATGGATATGTAAACCAGGCCGCCATCAGCCAGGGCACTTCCAGTCCATCATCAGCAAGGTGGAGGACCATCATGGCTTATAATGATCAGTGCAGTAGCGCCGGTTTTAGTTGTACCCGGTTAAACCGTTGGTCTAATCCAGGATTAACTTATAATGGTGACCCCACCGGAAATGCAATTGGAAATACACAACCATCGGATGAAGCATATGCGTTTTACAGAATGGCATGCCTGGTAGCTGCATTCAGGGCCGAAGGATCTTCATGTTCATCTCCTTCCGGGTTAACAACATCAGCTATCACTTTATCATCAGCAACACTCAGCTGGTCTGCATCAGCAGGAGCTAATAGCTATGATGTAGATTATAAACTTGCTTCTTCGTCAACATGGATCAATATTGCAACTGCTACAACTTCAATTTCTGTAAATCTAAGCGGCCTGTCAAGTGCTTCTTTGTATGATTGGAGAGTGAGAGCAAATTGCACATCAGGAAGTAGCAGTTATTCCCAGGCACAATTTACTACACAATCTCCACCAACCTGTAATGCACCTTCGGGGCTTGCTTCTTCATCAATTACCAGCAATAGCGCAACTGTAAGCTGGAACAATGTAAGTGGTGCAAATAATTATGACGTGGATTTCAAAGAAGCATCGTCAAGTGTATGGACCAATGCGGTTACCGGAACTACTTCGCTTTCCAGAAACATCAGCGGATTGTCAGCTTCTACTTTATATGATTGGAGGGTAAGAGCAAATTGCACCGGGTTAAGCAGTAGCTATAGTGCTGCGCAATTTACTACAGGCGAACCCGCAGCAGCTTGTCCGGGCCCTTATGATATTAGTACAAACGGAAGCATTGCCGGTGCCGCAAGCATTCCGCTTAATACTGAGATCAAAGGAACAATTGCTCCAAAAAATGATATTGATTATTATAAATTCACGATAACAACCGGGGGCACTATTACAGTTTCGCTTACGACACTTCCTGCAAACTATCAACTATCATTACATAATAGCAGCGGAACACAGATGGCAGTTTCACAAAACAATGGAACATCCAATGAGTCTATTAAAAGTACTATGGCAGCCGGTGATTATTATGCAAAAGTATTTCCAAAAGGAAATGTAAGCAATGCCACAGCCTGTTACACACTTAATGTTCTTACCGGTTCGGCAGCTGATGTGAATATTACGAACGAATCGAATATCCGGCTTTTCCCGAACCCAGCCAGAAACCAATTGAATATTTTGATTAATGGGTTGGAAAAGAAAACCAATATCA
>CAZOOT010000061.1:0-19033 GCA_964581455.1 uncultured Chitinophaga sp.
TGACGGGGCACATGGCAGTTTCAGCCGTTATAAATGGATTAATAGTATGGCATCAAATTTTGCCAATTTTTTAGGGGCCAGCCAGCACATGTGGAAAATGAAACATAATATCATCCATCATACCTATACAAATATTCATGGCGTTGATGACGATATTGAAGCTCGTCCCTTATTACGTCTTTGTGATGAACAACCCCGATATAAGATCCACAAATACCAGCATTTTTATTTTCTGGGAGCCTATTCTTTGCTGTATATCTATTGGGTATTTGTAACTGATTATAAAAAATATTTTACCCGTAAAATTGGCTCCACTCAATTAAGAAAAATGACACTGAGTGAGCACATCTTTTTCTGGTTTTATAAACTGGCTCATGCCGGCATTTTTGTAATAATTCCAATTGCAATGGTTGGTTTTGTGCCCTGGGTTATTGGTTACTTAACGCTTGGAATGGTTGCCGGTATAGTTTTGAGTGTTGTATTCCAACTGGCACATACAGTAGAGCATACTCATTTCCCTTTACCAGATGATGCAACCGGAAAAATGGAAGACCAATGGGCAATTCACCAGATAAAAACCACTGCAAATTTTGCTACCAAAAACAAATTGGTGAGCTGGTTGGTTGGAGGTTTAAATTTTCAGATCGAACACCATCTTTTTCCAAAAATATCTCATATTCATTACCCGGCTATCAGTAAGATCATTAAACAGGTTTGTTTGGATTATGGTATTAGTTACATTGAATATCCTAAAGTAAGATATGCCGTGGCTTCTCATATCAACTTTCTGAAGCAGATGGGCCGGGCCTGATCATTTTTCCAGGATTATAAACACTTCAGTTCCCTTTCTTGGTTCAATAGAGTTATAACATTCATCTATTTTCACTGTAGAAAAATAGGGAGAGAATAATTTTATATACTCTTCTTTATTGCCACCAAAAGGTGGTCCTCCTTCAAATTCAGTATTAAATAAAACCCCGGCAAGCTTACCCTTTGGAAGCAACAGGTCCTGCATCTTTCTGGAATAATCAATTCTTTGAGAAGGATGCAAAGCACAAAAGAAAGTTTGTTCCAGTATAAGGTCATATTTATCCTCATGAAGAAAAAAATCCTCATGCAAGATCCTGATCGTTTTTCCGGAAAATTTTAATCTGAGATTGTTTACCAGCAGTTCTGAAATATCAATCAGGGTAAGTTTGGTAAATCCTTTTTGAACCAGGTATTCCGCTTCATAGGCATTTCCACATCCCGGAATCAGTATCCGGATGGACTTATCTGTTATTTGGTCAATATATTCTTTTAAAGGAGTGGAGGGCTTACCAATATCCCATCCCGTTTTTTTCTCAGCATACCGTTCTGTCCAGTACCTGTCATCCAAAATTGATTTAGAGCTGTCCATTCAATTTAGTTTTCTTGTTACGAAAATAACCCTTTAGCCTTTTTAGTACTACTAACAATTGTTCTTGCGGAAGAGTATCTCCCTTATCTTTGCCGCGAAAATTTCTTTACATGCAATTTCAACTAACAGAAGAACAGCAAATGATTCAAAAAGCTGCAAAAGACTTTGCAGAAAATGAATGCAAGCCAGGTGTGATTGAAAGGGATGAACTACAGAAGTTTCCAAAAGAACAAGTTTTGAAACTGGCCGAGCTGGGCTTTCTTGGAATGATGGTAAGTCCTAAATATGGCGGTGCGGGGATGGATACTGTAAGTTATGTACTGGCAATGGAGGAGATTAGTAAGTGGGATGCAAGTGTAAGTGTAGTAATGAGTGTAAACAACAGTTTGGTCTGTTATGGATTGGAAGAATACGGAACTGAGGAACAAAAACAAAAGTACCTGGTGCCACTGGCACAGGGGAAAAAGAACGGAGAGCTCTATATAGGTGCTTTTATGCTAAGTGAGCCAGAGGCCGGAAGTGATGCAACATCACAGAAAACAACCGCAGAGGATAAAGGCGATCATTATTTATTGAATGGTACAAAGAACTGGATTACCAATGGGGGTACTGCATCAGCTTATCTGGTAATGGCACAGACGGATGTCTCGAAAGGTTCGCATGGCATCAATACATTGATCGTGGAAAAAGATTGGCCGGGTGTAGTTGTGGCAGCAAAAGAAAACAAATTGGGAATCCGGGGTAGTGATACACATACCGTCATGTTTAATGATGTAAAAGTGCCTAAAGAAAACAGGATAGGTGAGGACGGGTTCGGATTTAAATTCGCCATGAAAACTTTGGCTGGAGGAAGGATCGGCATTGCTTCACAGGCTCTTGGTATCGCCAGTGGATCTTATGAATTGTCTAAAGAATATTCCAAGACACGGAAAGCATTTGGTACGGAGATCATGAATCACCAGATCATTGCATTCAAGATTGCAGATATGGCTACAAGGATAGAAGCAGCAAGAATGCTTTGCCTGAAAGCTGCCTGGGAAAAAGACAATCAAATAGATTATACAATGAGCAGTTCTATGGCTAAAGTGTTTGCCTCTGAAACAGCCATGTGGGCATCCGTGGAAGCAGTACAGATTCATGGTGGATATGGATTTGTAAAAGAATACCATGTAGAAAGATTAATGCGTGATGCCAAGATCACACAGATATATGAAGGCACCAGTGAAGTGCAAAGGATAGTGATCAGCAGAAGTGTTTTAAAATAATTTATAAAATGCTGATAAGCCAATGTGCAAATGAGAAATTCCGTTTGCACATTTTTATTTAAATCATTTTTTTAATCTTTGATGAATATAAATGGCAATAAACAGAGAAACATATCAAGAGCTTATTTCGGAGCTGTCTGTAAGGAAAGTAACGCTTGTAGCAGTATCAAAAACCAAATCAGCAGAAGATATCCTTGAACTATATCAACTTGGCCAAAGAGATTTTGGAGAAAATTATGTGCAGGAGTTGGTTTCAAAAGCAGAGCATTTGCCAAAGGATATACGCTGGCATTATATCGGCCATTTACAAACTAATAAAGTAAAATATATAGCTCCTTTCGTACATCTTATACATGGGGTTGATAGTATAAAATTGCTTAAAGAAATAAATAAACAGGGCGAAAAAAATAACAGGATAATTAATTGTTTGCTCCAGGTTCATATAGCACAGGAAGAAACTAAATTTGGGTTTAATGAGAATGAACTGATTGAAGCAATTGGTCAAGTTGAAAATTTGCAAATGGGCAATGTGAAAATTTCCGGATTGATGGGCATGGCAAGTTTTACCGAAGACCTGGAAAAAGTGAGAAGTGAATTTCAAGTTATGAAAAGGATTTATGATAAATTGGCAATTGACAATTCACTATTGGAATTCCTTTCCATGGGCATGAGTGCGGATTATAAAATAGCCATTGAAGAAGGAAGTAATATGGTCCGTGTCGGTAGCTTGATCTTTGGAGAAAGAAATTAATTCACCGGATAATCCTGCACATTTAGTCCCAGGATAATATCTCTGCTGGCTCTAAGCATACCGTCTTTAAATTGTGGTTTTAGTACCCCATTTCCAGCAACAGGTTTTGGTTTTGCTTTTTCTTTTTCTGTTAAAAATGGATCATCATCAAATACAAAATCATCGATCCAATATTCAGTAAAACCAGGTTCTTTTATTGTAGGATGAATATGTTTAACGATCGTACTGTTAGGGTATGAGGCTGGTATCAACGTGTAAAATTTATATTGTCCTTTTTCATCCGTTTTTATCCAGCCGCGGATATTGCCGTGTCTTAAACCCCATCCTTTTTCATTGCCTTTTTTGGAGTATAATCCTGCCTGATCTGTATGATAGAGATACATGATAATATCTTTTGCCGGAGTTTTTCCATCACGGTGATAAATGGTACCGCTGATTTCTATTTTAGGTCCTTGCTCAAAAAAATCAGGTAAAGTATCCACACTTTTAAGCCGGTCAAATGGGACCGGACTTTCATAAATTGCTTCACAACCTTCGCTACGTCCACCCACATGAATATCGTTTCTGGCATTATTCTGGGAACAGCCGGAAAAGAAACTTAGAATAAATATTGTGCTTAATATGTATTTCATGATCTTCATTTAAGCTATAAAGTTCAGTATAAATGAAGCCGTTTCCCTAACCTTTACACAAACGGGAATAAAGGCTTGATAAAAAGGAATTCTCCATTCATCATGTAAAACATACAGGATGCGTAAAGAGTTTTAAGATCAGGAAGTTGTAATTTTATTTTGTCTTATGCACAACGTTTTATTTTTCAGGAAGTATAAACTGCAGCATCTTTTTTTCTGGATGCTGGTACTTGGGCTTTGGTTCCTGCTTCGCTATGAAGATTATTCTTCACCGTCTGTTGCGTTGAAAATAACTGCAATAAAAGTAGTGGATCTTGCTCTGTTGGTTTATATCACTAACTATATATTAATACCCAAACTGCTTTATAAAAGAAAGTTTGTATTCTTTGGAATCATTTTTACTTCCATGATCGTGACCAGTAGTATACTTAAAATGAATATTATAGGTCGCATTACCAACAATGCTCTTTTATTAAATCTGTCCGGAAATCTGAAAGAAAGGATCTATGACAATATCATTCCTCATTTTTTCCTGGTCATTGCGGGGGCAGCTATCAAGTTCATGTTTGATCAGATCAACCTGCAGAAACAAATGGCAGAAATGGCTAAGGAAAAAGCGGAAGCGGAACTGAGTTTTTTAAAATCTCAGATCAATCCCCACTTCCTTTTCAATTCTTTAAATTCAGTTTACTTTTCAATTGATAAGAACAATGAAAATGCAAGGGTAATACTGCACAAGTTTTCAGAGATGTTACGTTATCAATTATATGAAACCAATGGAGAAAAGATACCTATTGAAAAGGAATTGGTTTACCTGAAAGATTATGTAGATCTGCAAAAGCTGAGAAAGGACGAAAATTATTCTGTAACGTTTAATTGCTCCCCGGATGTAAAAGAGTTTTCTATAGAACCATTAATACTGATCCCATTTGTGGAAAATGCATTCAAACATATTTCAAACAGGTCGGGTCAGCTCAATTATATAAAATTAGATATGACCAAGGATAATGGAACATTTAAATTTAATATTGAGAATTCAAAAGAGAATGAGAGCCTGAAAAATACTCAGAACAGCGGAATTGGATTAAGCAATGTAAAAAGAAGACTTGAACTGCTTTACCCGGGAAAATATGAGCTTGCAATAAACGAGACCGAAGACACATATAAAGTAAAGTTTGAGCTTAAAATATAATATAATGCTAACAGGAATTTTATTGAAGAAACAAAAGAAATTAAAATTATTGAATAAAATCATTGTTGGGTTTTATGTATTACTTATCACAGGTTTATTATTTTTTATATGACAAAAATCAGTTGCATAATTATTGATGACGAACCGCTGGCTAGAAAGGGATTAAAAGAGTATGTGGCAGATGTGGATTTTCTTGACCTGGTTGCTTCATATGATAATCCATTGAAAGCTGCAGAGCAAATCAGCAGAGGGGAGGTTCAATTAATTTTCCTGGATATTCAAATGCCAAAAATTTCCGGACTGGACTTTTTGAAAACCATTCAACATCCGCCTCCGGTTATTTTCACAACAGCTTTTCCTCAATTTGCTTTGGAAGGATTTGAATTAAATGCACTTGATTATCTGGTAAAGCCGGTTTCTTTTGAACGCTTTTTAAAAGCAGCACTCCGGGCAAAGGAATATTATGAAATAAGACAGTTGAATGAGCCGGGATCATTGGATTTGAAAGAAGAAACTGGTTATTTTTTTATAAAGGCAGACAATAAACTAATTAAAATATTATATGATGATGTATTGTTTGTTGAGGCACTGCAAAATTATGTTGTCGTTCACACTACTGACAGGAAGTATATGACCTACCTGACATTTAAATTAGTGGAAGAATATTTACCTGTCAGCCGGTTTATTAAAACCCACAAATCATACATAGTTTCTGCATCAAAAATAAAGAGTATTGAAAACAATGAGATCTGTATAAATGAACATCATATCCCGATAAGCAGAAATTTGAAAGAAGAAGTTATGAACCGTCTTCTCAAGGGAAAATATCTGAAAAGATGATCCCTGTGCAAAGTTTTAGTTTTTAGTATTGATAAATTAAAGTAACTTATAATGACTAAAATTATATGTTATGCCTAAGCAATTTGTCTCTCACTTAGCAATCTATATTTTATCAGTTGTTATGATCATATTTGGCTTCTATCATTTCAGATATCCCAACAACATGGTACAATATGTTCCGGCAAATTTACCCGGTGGAATCATATGGGTAAAAGTAGTAGGGGCCGCATTCATTTTTGCTGCAGCCGCATTTATTTTTAACAAGTTTACCAAGCTGGCAGCTTATCTGCTGGCCTTTCTTCTCATCACTTTCGTTTTTGCGGTGCACATGCCGGCATATATGCATGGAGGCATGGATGAAACCAGGCAAAATGCATTGATTCATATGTTAAAGGATACTGCATTGGCTGCATTTGCCCTGCATATTGCCGGCAGTGCAGATAAACAGGGAATTAAATATTGAATTATTAACAATAAGTCTTTGCTCTGATTCATTTTTGTAATTAATTTTAAGCTTAATCATTACATTATGAATCGGCTACTGTTACTTTTTTTATTCTCTCCCTTATTTTTTCAGGCCCAGGATTGCGATCTAAAAAATGAAAAGGACAGGTTTAACCAGGATCCGAGATTAACTACCGGATTTAAGCGATTAGGCGCAGGAAGTAATACTTTCCTGATTTCAATTTCCGCAGATAAAAGGGAGATAGATTATTTCATTGCACTGGAAAATTCTGCAACCTGTTTTAATGATCTTTCCCGTGCTTTGATAACCTTTGATAATAAACAGAGAGGTACATATCGTAACGGTGGTACTACTAATTGTAAAGGTTATTTTCATTTTATTTTTCCAAATCAGGAAAAACTGAATGCAAACCTTTCTAATCTGGCCATAAAAAAAATAATAACTATACAGTTTACAGATAGTAAGAATAATAAAGAAATTCTTACGCTGAGGACAGAAGATCAGGAAGAAATCATCCGGCTCAGCAACTGTGTATTAAATGAACTGGAAAATTTAAGGGTAGATTCATGGAAGCCCAAAAATTAAAAGATTTGTAACGCTGTTTAACTTCCTCTTTGTGAACCAGTATTGGCTTGTTTACTCACAAATCCGGATTTGGGTTTTTGTATAAACTTGGAACCCTGTGTGTTTCCGGCTTCATTTTTCTTTTTTCCTTTCTTTTTGTTTTTATCGTTCTGCTGATTTAAAAGAGACATGATATTAAAAATTTAGATAGAACAAATATACAATCATTTGGGGAAAACAGCATTTCTGAAACCGGCATGTATTTTTTAAAAACCCCTTGAACATTCGATAAAAATTCTTTTATAAAAATTTCAATAACTTCAGCAACAGAAATCAAATTCAGGAAATATGAAAGGGATATTTTTTCAATCAGTATTTGTTTTGGCTTTTTTCCTTTTGCCAATTTTTTGTTTTTCCCAAAACCCCGTTGTATGTGGTTTGGATAAATTGCCATCCATAGTTTTTAAAAAAGGAGAACCTTGTGCGGACCAGTTTAATTTGAAATTAATAGATAAGATAGCAGAAATGGTAATCGATAATCCTGAATGTAAGATGGCAATTATTAGCTATGGTGGCATGAATAAAGTTGCCCAGCAATTGAGCTGGGACAGGGTAAATCAAATTGTAAATTACCTGGTTGAAAAAAAAGGAATAAGGCAGGAGCGGTTAATTTTCAGGTATGGTGAGTCTGGCGAGGATACTGAGATCGTGGATTTTCTGCCAACAATGGAAGATGGCCCCTCTTATATACCTGCTCCGATACCTGCGCTAAGCAGACTGATGAAAGTAAGATCAAGGAAATGCAGTTACTAAATTAGTTAAATGTGATTTTCAATTATTGTATTTCTTCTTTTATTATCCGTGCCCAGTAATTGTATTCAGGATACTTGCATTTTTGAAAATGCTTTTCTGATTCTATCCACCATAAATTAAACCTGTTTACCCATTCCAATACTGGAATATAACTTATCTCTTTTGATAACGGATTCAATTCGACACCAGTCATCGCCTCTGCTTGTAGCTTAAACAATTCCGGGGGACAATCAAGATCGGCACTATCCGGATGTATTGCATCTAATTTTTGCCATAGCCTGACTGTGCTGTCCTTGCTCCAGGTAAGAATCCTTCTGCCATCTTTGTTGAAGACCCCACTATAGAATTCATCATTATGAATTAATGGAGTAGAGATCTGTTTGCCAGTTGCAGCTTCAAAAATATTTGCTGTATAAACGCTATCCCGGTTATAACCCCAGGTAAGTATTGTTTTTTTATCCTTACTGTAGATGCCTCCATTGATCAATTTTACGGATTTCGGGATTTTAATGTTTTCAATATGCCATGAATCCACATTCACCAATTGTTGTTTGCCGGTTATGGTATCAATATCCCATTTGTGAAAAAGGTGAAATACCGGAAGGATAGGATCATAGGTATTCATATCCATCGGTTTTAAAGTAGTACTTGAATCTACAATATGAATTGTATCCTGTACACTCCAGATATAGCTGCTCATATCATCATTCCAGATAATAATATTGGAGGTGCTGTCATCAAAAGATGCCCACATGGCATCTGATTTTAGAATAAAGATATTCCTTAAATAATAGGCCGGCAATAAGTGATAAGCGGCGATGACCTCTTTATTGCTGTTTTTTACAAAAGACAAAGCTTCAGCTGCATATAACAATTCTTTTAATAAATCATTTTCGGCCCTGGCATTTTGACTCAGGTGCAGATAATTCTGTTTTTGTAATTCCCTATGGGCGAAATCATTTTTCATTTCATTGAAAATGATCAATCCGACAAGTCCGGCCAAAGTTCCAAGTACAATAAAACCGGTAACCCATTTTTTCTTTAATTTCTTTGTTTTCCATTCTTTTTCACTTTTTTCCAAATAAGCAAAAGAATTTTCCGGATTGGCAACATGCAGTTTTGCCCATTTTATGGAAGGTTTGAAAGATTTGTGCCAGGCCAGGAATTGAGTCAACTCATTGCCGGTTAATAAATCTTTCTTTTTTGTATTGTATAATTTTTCTGATTCTATTAACCTGTATAGGGTGTTTACATTCTCCGCTTCTTCATCTGTCCAGTTTCTTAAAGTTGTCCATTGGCGAATAAGGCTTTCATGGGATATGTCAATTACCTTGTCGTCCTCAGCTCCTGCATTTGATAAAATGAGAAATGATCTTTTATCTTCTATAAACCTGTTAATGAACTTTAAAATATTTTCCTTACTTGCATTAGTGATTGAAATCAACTGACTCAGTCTTATTGGACGGCGTATCTTTCTTCCATTATCATCAACAGTTGTTAATGCCTGAAAAATCTTTTTAGCAAGTTCTTTTTCTTTTTCTGTTAAACCCTCCAAAGCTTCATCAGCATGGTTGGATAAAGCTTTACTTATTCCACCGATAACATTATAGTCGTCAATATTCAGTTCACCGCTTTTGTCTATTAAGATCTCCCGGTCCCAGGTACGCATCAGAACATGTTGTAATAATGGCAATTCATCTTCTACTGTTTGTATGTCATTGAGTATTTTGGATGTTAATGCAAGGTTGATCTTTTCTCCAAAAAGCTTTACCGGCCCTTCAATAACGTTTCTGAGTTGTACACGATTCAGTTTTGGTACCAGGTACTGGCTTTGATTCATGGCTTCAGGCAACCCGAAAAAATCTGCACAATCGCCAATAAAATCGGAACGCATAGTAAGTGCTACATAAATGGGCAACTCATTCTGATTCACTAATTCCAAAAGAATATTTACGAAATCAATCGCTTCATTTTTATTTTTCACATTTGTTTTATCTGTGG
Organism: uncultured Chitinophaga sp.; assembly: GCA_964581455.1. GTDB lineage: Bacteria > Bacteroidota > Bacteroidia > Chitinophagales > Chitinophagaceae > VBAS01. Next base: position 9,924 of record CAZOOT010000061.1, read on the forward strand.
AAAATCTGAAGAGTTCTTCAAACTGGTCGACCAGTAAAAAAAGATTTGATTTTTTTGTTTTCCAATGATGCTCAAGAAGGGTAAAAATTGCATCAACTCCTTTTTCACTTATTTCATTTATAAAATCAGTAACTGAAATTTGTTCACCCGGATTTTCAACCTGGGAGATGATTGAATATGCAAGATTATATAAAGGACTTTGACCCGGTTTCATGACGCAGATCATCCAGCTATCTCTTTCGTCTACCAGGTAGCCGGCTTTAAGCCTCGGTATCAATCCGGCCCTTACCAATGAAGACTTACCGCTTCCAGAGCCTCCGACAATAGCTACAAAATGATGCTGATGCAGCCGTTGTAATAATTCCAGGGTTTGATCCTGCCTGCCAAAAAACAACAAGCTTTCTTCACTTTCAAATGGACGAAGACCAACAAAGGGATTGTTTGAAATTTCTGCACTCATGCCTGGTCTCCTTTTAAATTTCTTAGCATTGAATCAATAGTTTTTGCATCCATTTGAGTACTGTTGCTATTGTCAAACACGTTTAATTTCAGGTAGCGTTGCTTCATGCCGATTTCACCAGGATCTTTGTAAGGAGGTGCCAGGTAAACATAAAATTCTTCAACAGGATAATTGTTTGCAACAATCAATTGTAAAGCCGCATTCATTCTTTCCTGCACCCATTCCTTGTTTACCTTTCCATAAAAAAAGATGAGTTTCTTCACTTTGCTGATAAGATCGGCCAGCATATTTATATTTTTTCTGGGATCATCTTCCTGTGGGTTAATGAAAGGCTGTATTTTATTCTCCAGTAAAGTTTTTCCTAATTCCATGGCATATAGCTGGTCATTAAAATGCGTATCCAAAAGAACGGATATTTGCGTGGAATTTTGTGGAGCCTGTTGCTGAGCCTTTAACTGTTCTGTCAAATCAAGTATTTGCTGTGTCAGCGAACTTTTATTGCCACGGATAAATTCATAATTGCCGGATGATTGTTCACCTTTGTCCAGGGAAGAAATAAATTCTTTGTAGTGTTCTTCTTCTATTTCATTTATATCTAAATCAGCAGGCACCCAAATCATTTTTGATTTTGCAGCAGAAAGTCCCAACGCTGCCTGCTGTTGCGGATACCAGATTCCTGGAGAATCAATGATCTCTTTTCCGGGATACTGGTCCAGTAGGTGAACAGACAGATCGGCGGATAAAATTTTTTCCTTTACTGTTTTTTCATGAGCATCATTTTCAAAAGGAGGAGGTATGCCACTGATCACTTCAAACCCTTTTTTCTCCAATTCATTAATGGTACGTTTGCTTGTTGTTCTAAGTGTATCAGCTACTTCTCCGAAATAGATAGTGAATTCCTTTTTTTTCTTTTCTGTATTTGCATGTATGGGTGCAGAAACTGCAGTCTTTTTATTATTAATTTCTTCAAAAATATTAATCAGGGAATCTCTCAGCTTTTCCAGGTGCTTACGAAAATCAGTAGATTCTACACTTAATGGATCTCCAAACTCCGAAGCGTCTTTGGCTGTATGAAAAGGAAAACCAGAAGTGCCGGATAATTCCTGGGGCCATTTGTTAAAGGGAATATTATTCAGAAGCACATTAAAAATCCTGGATTGGTCACCCACCACCAGGCCGGGCTCTTCTTGTTTTGATTTGGAAAAAAAGGCATTTAATTCTTTTTTGCAGTAGTCGGATTCCAGATAGCCGGGAGAATGAAGACAGATCATTATTGCAGAATCCCGGATTCCATTTTCAATGGAGGAATCAAAAGTTGTATTTCCTCCCAGCTTTTTACTATCCCACCAAATATTCACCTTGCCTATTCTGCCAGCTCTTTTTGCCAGGGAAACAACCAGGTAGTTATAGAATTGTTCAATCCAGCCTTTTTCTTTTTCTGAAGCTGTTAAATTATCAACATGAGCATAGCTTATAAAAATATCATATTTGAATCCCTGTATATATGCCATGTGTAAAAGTTATTGTTTGTGCTGAAAAACCCGCAGTTAAGTTAAGCAATTCTGTTTTATAATAATAACCTAACTCATCTTTGCAATTAACTCTTTGAAAAGTTTATAGGCAACCATGGCCGTCATATTATGCACATCCCTTACAGGATTGTATTCTACAATATCGGCTCCAACAATTTCTAGATTGATGGACTGAATTATCTGAATTAATTCCCTGGTAGAAAGTCCTCCGGGTTCATGGTGAGAAATGCCCGGTGCAAATGCGGGATCCAGTACATCCAGGTCTAATGAAATGTACAAGGGAGCTTTTAGCTGGTGAATGAAATTTAAACTGAAATTCTTCATTTCAACCTGGTTGATGTTGTAACGTTTAACCTGGTTTCTCTGATGGGTATTTAAAGTTCTGATGCCAACCTGGGTCAAAGAATTAATTTTCCCCGATTCCATTATTCTGGCAAATGGAGAGGCATGAGAATATGGATTGTTATCAAAATTTTCGTAAAGATCTGCATGTGCATCCAGGTGAAGTATATTCAGGTATTCAAAATGCTCACTGAATGCTTCAATGATCGGCCAACTTACAAAATGATCGCCACCGAAGCAAAATACCTTTTTATTGTTTTTTAAATGACCTGAAACAGTTTCCTTAATCAGATGAAATGCTTTTTGAGGATCCGGGTCATTAAAAATTAAATCAGATTCATCCTGATGGGTTTTACCTTTTGTGACTTCAAGACCACTTTCTGAAAAACAATTAGCAGAACCTTCTTTTTCCATTAGACGGATACGGGTAGGAGCCAGGGAAGGCCCTTTCAGAAATGATGAGTTGGCATCATATGGTATTCCTAAGACTTTGATCATCTGAAAAGGGAATAATTTTTTATTCTTTGGTTAATTGTTCAATGTCATCAAGGTCTTTTAATCGTCCAGCTTCTTTTTTAGCCTGAAGCAAGTGATTCAAATGCAAAGTTTTTATCAGTAAGCCGTCATCCTCAAATTCTATTGCTAAGTGATGACATTCTTTAAAATCAAGACCTTTTACTTTTGTCATTATATCAATTGCGGTTGGTTTACTTCCAAATTTAAAAACATCCCATTTTTTGTGGAGTAGAAAATTTTCTTTTGTCATATCAAAAACCGGCATTTGAAATTGAAAAAAGGCTTTTGCAAGTTTTATATAATTTTCTTCCGTTCTTTCAACCCAGATATCCATATCACCTGTAACACGGGCATGGCCATGAATAATGACAGCAAAGCCATCCACAAGAATATAATTAACCTTATTGTCGTTTAGTGCCTGTATAAAATCCCTGAAGTCGGTTTGAAAAATATTTGCCATTAACTTTCTTTAGCAATACTGAATATTGTCTTATCCATCCTGGGAGGATTATTGATATCAAATCCATAAGCCAGGCTTGTAAGATAAAATGAAATGTGAATTCTTTCCTTCCAGTTGTATTTTCTGTAATCCCTCATATAGTCATCCGCCTCTTGTACAGTCATTGCCTGAGATACAGTCTTATCTAATTTGTATTTTTTTGATTCGTCAACCATCAGTTAAAATTACATCTTTGTTACTGTTGTGCAAATCCTTTATTGAAGGGAGAAAACAATTAAATTTATTCCATCTTGTTATTTAGAATTTTTTTATAAAAGCAGGATACAAATAGCAAGCAGCTACTGGCTGTTTTTATTTTTCAAATTCAAATCAACTCCTTTATATAAATCGAATTCTTTATTTTTTAATTGCTTTATACGGTAAATGATCTGTCCTGAATGATAGGAGTAATGTTCAGTTACATGAGTAATGATTCCTATTCCTGTCAAATTAAATCCCTGTACAGATCTTTGTTTTAGCAAACTGTTTTCATCGGCAGCTTTTATGATGCTGATAGCTTCATCAACCGTTTCTGAAAGTTGATTGAGCAATTCTTCTTTTGAATATCCCCCGTTGGTTGAAAACTCCAAATCTCTTTCCCGGATATCGGGAATTGATTTTAATGAGGAAATGGCATACTGTCTGATATTGCCGCAAAGATGAAGTAACATATTGCCCACACTATTGGATGACTCGTTTGGTCTTTGCCAAAGCTCTTCTTCATTTAATTCTTCCAGGCAGGTTTTTATTTTGGAAGTATTTTCATTTAGCCTGTAAATACACTGTGTTATAAATTCGTTTCTGAAGCTATTCATTTGAAAATTTGTTGATGTTACAGGTCAATTTATATACTACCATATCATTTTGCATATATTTTATAATCATTAGATAAGATCAGATGATATCATGCAGGACAAACCTATTTTTTTCTTTTAGTACTTTGAATATTAAAAATCCCTCCATAGGTGGGATGGATCTGAGTACTAAAGTAGAGATTTTATTTTTAGTTGTTAGTCAGTGTTTATCCTGCCAAAGCTGTAACGACAATATCATCAACTGATGAAAATTTGGCTTTCCCGTCAGCCTGTTCACAGTCCATATTTTTACCTCCTTATTTATTGGATCTTCGGTTTTAAGTTAGTATGACGGTGTACAACTTGCCATCCCTTTTTGTTTTTTGTCCAGATGTCAGTTATCTGAAAAGTTTCGCTCCGGTCTTGTCCGTTCAATGTTGCTTCCTGGTCAAACATTGATTGAACAATGGCAGTAATTCCATAAACACGAATATCAAAATTGTAATAACCAAAACTTATTGGGATATAAAATTTTGCAGTTTTTAACCACTGCTCCCTGTTTATTGAAACCAATTCTCCATTAATCAATGCCAATAGCCGGTAATCGGGTGCAAGAACCTTTTCAAGAAAAACTGTGTCATTCGCTTTCCAGGCATTCATCCAATCCCAGGATAGTTTTTCCAATTCCTTTTTTTCTTTTATGTCTTGTGCTGCTATTGTATAAGATGAAAAGACAAACAGAAATAAAATAAAAATTGACTTCATGGTTTTATGTTTTATTGGTTTAGTCCTGATTAATATTTCAGTCGTTTCTAAAGAGAAAACTTAATTATTTTCTCAATTTGTCTTTTATGCCTGAGAATATGTACAATTGCATGTTCAGTCATTTGTTCTATGTCATACCATTGGCCCCAACTTGTTTTTATCTTTAATGAGTTGTCAAATTGTTCTAATTCATCGTCCTTGATTTCTTTGAAAACATTTTCAGTGAATAAAAAAACATTGGTCAGATCTTCTAAATATTCTGCAACGGTTAAATGAAAGGTTTTGTCTGGTTTTCTGATATTATGTCCTTTCAGATTATGAATGCTGGTTGCATACCCAAAGCCGGAATTTACAACATGAGATAATATTGTCTGAATAGATCTGCAGTTTTCGTCAGTTGTTTGTTTGTCTGTAATAACAGTCAGGCTATTGTCAGAAAGGTCTCCGATAATATTTTTCAAATCTGAAATTGCCTTTTCATATATGTCAAGCAATGCGCCGACTGCTCCTTGTCTGTACATTTTCTTATTTAGTTTTTTTACAATATTAAGGCTGTTGGTATAATTTATTTTGATTGCAATTTTTATTGACCCAAACTCCGGCAACGGCTTAATAATTTTTATTCAAAATCCACTTTTATCCCGCCAAACCATTTTGCAAATAAATTATAAATAATTGCTTCTAATAATCCCAAAACTAAACCTAATGCAGCAAAAATGACTGGCATGCCAATTAATGCGCCAAATGCAAGTATGGTTCCAAAACTTAACCCAGGAGTTGAAAAGGAAACCGATGAAAGAACACCTGCACTTACAAGTACGTCTATTATTAGTCCACAGAATGAATAAAGAATTCCGCAAATTAATCCTATAAGTGCTCCAAGTAAAGTTTGAAATTTTGCAAAAGAGATAACTCCAATTTTATTTAAACTTTTCATATTTAAATAATCTGTCTAATTACTGCTAAAGCCCGGGTTTTTTCTGCTTTTAGCGGGAACGACCAAAGTACTAAAGTAGAGATTTTATTTTTAGTTGCAGGTCAGCGTTTATTCCGCCATGGCTGGATGATAATATGAACCGGGAGAATATATTTTTATGCTGTGATCTCATTAATTTAATTAATGAGTATTAACTGCGCTTTCAATTATGGTCCAAGTAGCCCATATATTGCTGAGGTATTTTTTAAATTCAGTAGAATCTTTGCCTTTTTCTATGCTGTCAAAAAGTGTATGCATTTCTCCCCTTAGATCCGGGTATTTATCTGTGATGATCTTTATATCCTTCCATGCCAGCTGGTGATTGAAAAAAGCTTTTTTAAATTCTTCAGGACAATCATTTAAATCGTTTTCTTTAATTCCCATATGGTATTGGGTAATGGATTCACTTAGTGAAACGATTTTGCAGGCATGGTTTCTGATTTTTCCCAGCGAATCATCCAAAGCAATGATCCGGTTTATGCATTTTATTTCATTTTCAGAAGAGCTAATCGTTGTACAGGAAAATGTAAATGCAAAGAATAAAAACGTAATAAAAATGAAAAAACCTGATTTCATCAGTTGCTATGTTAATTTTTTCTTTAGATAGCTATCGGGAAATCGCCCCTGTAACGAGTACCTGACCGGAGTACTAAAGTATAGATTTTATTTTTAGTTGTAGGTAAGTGTTTATCCAGCAACAGTCGGGATGACCAACCGCAACCAGACAGGCATTTTTCTGTCTTCAGCTTGCTTCGGTATTTTGTACTGGTGTTTTTAATGTCATTTTAAGGAAGATAAAACCAACGGTACCTGCAATAAGTGAAGCAATTAGAATTGCAATTTTTGAATTGTTTACAATGTCAGCATTATCAAATGCAAGAAGCGTAATGAAGATTGACATTGTAAAACCGATACCTCCTAAAAAACCTGCAGCAATTATATTTTTCCATTTCAGGTCTGTCGGTAAAGCACAAAGTCCCAGGCCTGCAGCGATAAATGAAAAAAGCCATATGCCTAAAGGTTTCCCGATCGCAAGCCCAAATATAATTCCCAAACTGTTTGTCTGCCCCAGGCCATTCTGCCAGTTGTCGCCAATTACAATACATGTATTTGCTATTGCAAACAAGGGTAAAATAAAAAAGGCAACCGGCTTGTGTAAAAGATGTTGCAGGATATATGAAGGCGAATCTTTTTCACCATTACCAAACGGAATGGCCAATGCCAGTAACACTCCTGTTATGGTGGCATGAACTCCCGAATGCAGCATAAAATACCACATCACTACACCTCCGGTTAAATAGGGGATTAAATTATAAACTTTCAAACGGTTTAAAATGAGCAGAAAAATAAAAATGCCCAGTGCAATAAATAAATTGATAAAAGAAAATGAACTTGTGTAGAAAATTGCAATAATTAGAATAGCTCCTAAATCGTCCAATACCGCCAAAGCAGTCAGGAATATTTTCAGCGAGACAGGAACACGACTTCCTAAAAGAGACAAAATGCCTATAGCAAATGCGATATCAGTTCCCATTGGAATTCCTGCGCCTGCCTGTGTGTTGGTACCGAAGTTGAATAATAGATACAGTCCTGCCGGAACAAGCATTCCACCCAATGCGCCAAAAATAGGTAGCGATGCACTTTTTAATCCCGAAAGTTCTCCTTTGTATATTTCCCGTTCCAACTCCAGGCCAATAAGCAGAAAAAAAATGGCCATTAGTCCGTCATTGATCCAATGAACGATACTGTGCCCGGCAAGGTCAGAATTCCAAAAATTAATATAATCTGTCCCCAGGGAGGAGTTTGCAAGAATAAGTGAAAGGCCTGTCACGAAAACTAAAATCAGTCCGCTTATTTTTTCACTATCAAAGAATTCTTTAAAAAGTCGTGCTAGTTTCATTCAATCTAATATGGGTATTCGGTTTGATACTATGGTTTATAAGATCCTGCCATTTCCCGATTTTGACCGGACCAAACGGAGTGCTAATGTAGAGATTTTATTTTTAGTTGTTGATCATCGTTTATTCCGCCAATATTGGTACGATGAACAACAACCGGGGAAGATGAAAAACGCAATAGGTTAGTACAAGTAGCACAAATGAATTTGTTGATTTTCGTTTCATTTCGTCCATTTTCCGCTTAAGAATTCCTTTGAGATCCTGACAAACTCTGGTTTGTTTTTATCTACATGTGCCCGATGACCTGTATTGGGTATTACCCACAAATAAGAATTTGGAAGATTGTTTTTTGCAATTAATAAGTCCTCCCAAAGGATACTATCCTCCTGGTCTCCTGCTACAATAAGTGTTGTTGTTTGTATACTTTTAAATTGTTCCGGACTGACGTAGGCATAATAATTTGAAACTTGTTCAAGAATGGATTTGATTTGTTCTTCGCTTGTCTGGCTTTCACGCATCCATGGTAAGCTTTCAATGTTTTTAAAGGACAAGTGTTCAATCCATGCAGGAAAATTCTTTATGTCACATATCCCACAGGAGCCAATTACGATCATAGATTTAATAAGCCCGGGATGGAGCAGGGCAAGTTGGAACAAAACATCCCCGCCATAGCTATAGCCGATGGCTTTAATGCTGTCAAGCTTTAGATATCTGATGAGTGCATCAACTTCGCTTGCAGCTGTTTCTATAGAAAGCTTTTCTTTAAACATACCTGATTTACCATGTCCTTTCAGGTCGACCAGGTAAACCTCGTATTCATTGGCATAATCCTTGATAAACGGATACCAAAATTTGGATGACCATGTGTAGCCATGTAATAGAAAAAGGGGTTCGCCTTTCCCATAGACTTCGTAATAAATATTTGTTCCGTTCAAAGTAAGCAATTCGGTTTTTTTAGGAATCTGAGAAATCACATCAGTAAAAGTAAACAGGATAAGTAAATAATAAAGAAATTGTCTCATTGAACTTGCAGTTTATCTTTCAATTTACTTTCATTTCTTGATAGCCAGTTTATGTTTGACCCACTTTTAAAAAATTGCTGACAAAATTCATGTATTTCCTGCCTATACCGATAGAGAAGAGCCTCAATGGTATAAATTCTTTTGTTACAGATGATCATTTTTATTTTAAAGATTTCCGGCTTTTATATACTCCTCCTCCCCAGGTACCGGCAAACAGAAACCCTTTGGAATTTTGTGTTAAAGCTTTTACGCGGGGATGATCAAGTCCTGAATTTTCCAATGACCAGTTTTCTCCTTTATCTGCAG
>CAZOOT010000062.1:0-4338 GCA_964581455.1 uncultured Chitinophaga sp.
GGCGCAAACGTACTGAAAGTTTTTAATCCAAACTTAGTGAACAAAAGGATTAAAAACTTTCAGTAAAGTTCCATACGGCCATCAGAGAAAATTCCAAAATGGCTTATGAAAGGCAATTTTGCATACTATGCAGCCCAAACTGTAATTATTTATTATTTTGAAGGGTAACCCGTTCATTTTATCTTACAGTAAATTCTTTTCTTGAAAAATATTTCATTTATTCTGTTGGTACTTATTGTAACTAATTCAAGTGCCCAAACTGTAAGAAGGCCGGTAGCAGCTCTCTATACTGGTTTAGGAGCATATAGTTACAACTACGCAGATGTTTTTTCATTCACATCCAACCAGGCTTCTTTGGCACAAATAAAAAATGCCAGTGCAGGTATTTATGGGGAAAAGCGGTTCTTTCTTCAGGAGTTAAGTTTATATAAAGCTGCAGTAGTTATTCCAACAAAATCAGGAAATTTTGGTTTTGATGCCGGGTATTATGGGTTCAGTGATTATAATGAATCGCAAATCGGTTTAGCTTATGCAAGAAAACTCGGTGAAAACGTTGATCTGGGAGTTCAATTTAATTATAACGGGATTCAGGCATCAGGTTATGGCAATACTTCTGCCATCAATTTTGAGATTGGTACTGTGATACATTTAACAGAAAAATTGCATACCGGCATACATGCATTTAATCCGGTTGGTGGTAAACTGGGAAAAAACGAGGAAGAGAAACTGGCTTCCATTTATAAACTGGGATTTGGCTATGAAGCTTCTCAAAAATTCTTTGTGAGTGTGGAAATGGAAAAAGAAGAAGACCAGGAAGTGAATGTGAATGCGGGCATGCAATACAAATTTTTACCGCAATTAATGGCCAGGGCGGGGATAGCTACAGCTACATCAAATGCATATTTTGGTGCCGGACTTTTTTTTAAATCATTCCGGATAGATGTCACGGCTGCATATCATCAGCAATTGGGTGTTACACCGGGATTATTGTTCATTTATACCTTTAATAAGAACCAAAATTGAAAAAGCGGTTTTTCATATCGCTTATCTCTGTTTTTCTGTTTCTGAATTCAATCTCTCAGGAAACAACAACAAGTACTGAACAGCAACTGGAAAATCTTACCGATAATGAACAGGCAGAAACTGAGGATGATTCCTATCTTCAGCAACTTGAATATTACAGAAAACATCCGATTAATTTAAATAGTGCGGATGAAAATGACTTCAGGGAATTAAAAATCCTTTCAGGATTACAGATTTCAAATTTAATAGCTTATAGAAAGCTGTTTGGAAATTTTATCAATATTTATGAATTACAGGCAATACCATCCTGGGATATTTTTACTATTAAAAAGATATTACCATTTATTACGATCAGTCGTGCACTGAATGTTTCTGAAGATTTTTTAAAAAGATTTAAAGGGGGGGATCATGTTTTACTATTAAGGTATTCACAGATACTTGAGAGATCAAAGGGATTTGATCCCTCAACACCCGGCACCAAATATCTTGGTGGGAGAGAAAAATATTTTTTCAGGTATCGTTATCAATATAAAAATTTATTACAGTTTGGGTTGGTAGGAGATAAAGATGCAGGCGAACAGTTTTTCAGAGGAGCACAAAGCAAGGGCTTTGATTTTTACTCTGCTCATTTGTTTGCCAGAAAAATCGGAGCCATTCAGTCTTTGGCAATTGGTGATTTTACAGTAAATATGGGCCAGGGATTAATTCAATGGCAAAGTCTTGCATTCAGGAAAAGTGTAGATGTATTGGGTATAAAAAGACAATCTCCTGTTCTAAGACCATATAATTCTGCAGGTGAATTTAATTTTCACCGCGGCGCAGGAATTACTGTGCAGAAAGGCAGATTGGAAGCAACTGTATTCGCTTCAATCCGAAAACTCAGTGCCAATTTTGTTGCTGACACCGTAAATCATGAAGATTATATTTCATCAATCATCAATTCCGGGTATCACAGAACAAAAAATGAAATAGCAGACAGAAATATTTTGCAACAGCAAACACTGGGAGGGAATATTAGATTCAAATCAAATAACTGGCATGTTGGTATCAATGGTATTCTTTTTAATTTCTCTACTCCCATTAAAAAAAGGCAGGACCCATATAACCTGTATGCCATAAGCGGCAAGAGCTGGAATAATTTTAGTGTGGATTATAGCTATACTTACCGCAATATTCATTTTTTTGGTGAAGCTGCTTCAGATAAGAATTTGAACAAAGCATTTCTCAATGGCCTGTTGGTTAGTGTAGATCCCCGGGTTGATATTTCTTTTGTACACCGGAATATCGGTAAAGCATATCAATCAATTAATGGGAATGCATTTACAGAAAATACCTATCCTACTAATGAGAGCGGATTGTTTTCAGGAATCACTATTCGTCCCACATCAATGTGGAGAATCGATGCATTTATGGATCTTTTTAAATTTCCCTGGCTTAAATATCTTGTAGATGCCCCAAGTTCAGGAAATGAATTTTTAGCCCAGGTTACCTATACTCCCAACCGGCAATTGGAAGTTTATTCACGGTTCAGAAATGAAAGAAAACAATCTAATCAGTCAGATAATACTACAACCACTAATTTTCTTGTCACCATACCAAAACAAAATTGGAGAACCCAATTCATTTATAAAGTAAGTCCATCGCTGGCTTTAAGAAGCAGGGTAGAGCTTTTATGGTATGATAAAAAAGGAGATAATTCAGAAAATGGGTTTTTGATGTTCTTTGATTTCATTTATAAACCCCTGATGAAACCTATATCCGGAAATATCCGTTTACAATATTTTGAAACGGATGATTATAATTCCCGGATATATGCATATGAGAATGACGTATTATATTATTTTTCTATACCAGTTTTTTTTACAAAAGGATATCGTTATTATTTGAATCTGAATGCAGATCTTAATAAAAAAATATCATTATGGGTAAAATGGTCTCAATCAATTTACAATGATAAAAATTTAATTAGATCCGGATTAGATGAAATAAAAGGATCAACTAAATCTGAGGTAAGAGTTTTAGCAAGAATTTCCTTTTAAATATGATCAATTGTTAGTTTTTTTATTTTTTTGTTAAAAAATAATTTACCTTGCGGCAACTTTTAAGGGAATGTTGTTGTCTTATCATAAGTCTTCACGAGTCTTCACGATTAGTTGGCTGTTCAAGTTGAAAGACATATTTCTATCAAAGTCAAGTATTTATTAATTTCAAAACAAATGTAAACATGAGAAAAAATTCATCACTTCTAGTGATCGCAATGCTATGTTCATTGTTAGCTTTTTCCCAAACCCGGGATATTTCCGGTGTAGTCACTGATGCAAGTGGGAAAGTTGTTCCATTTGCTTCAATTACAATTAAGGGCACCAAAGTCGGTGTAACTTCAGATGCTCAGGGTAAATTCACTTTAAAAGGTGTTAATTCCAATCAGACCCTTGTTATAAGTTCCGTTGGATATGACAACATGGAAGTAAATGTTGGTACTAATTCCAGCCTTAGTGTGTCCTTGAACCCAAATGCTGAAAACAGCATGGCAGAAGTAATTGTTACAACTGCACTTGGTGTTAAAAAGCAACCAAGAGAGTTAGGTTATTCAGTTTCCACAATTTCGGCAAAAGATGTAGTTACTGCAAAAGCAACAACTATTCAGGGAGGTTTAACTGGTAAAGTATCCGGCCTGAATGTTGCTACAGTAAATAATGGAGTTTTTAGTGATACCCGTATTACCTTAAGAGGTATCAGATCTATTACCGGAAACAATCAGCCATTATTGGTAATTGATGGTTCTCCGGTAAGCTTAAGTATGATAAATAATATTAACCCTAATGACCTTGAAGATGTTACAGTACTGAAAGGCGCTGCATCAGCAGCCTTATATGGTCCTGATGGTGTAAATGGTGTAATTATTATCAGAACAAGAAGAGGTTCAAAAACCGGTCAACCGGTAGTTACAGTCAGCAATTCTACACAATTTGAATCTGTACAATTTCTTCCTAAATTTCAAAAGCAGTTTGGTTCTGGTTCAAGTGTTGATGTCAATGGATTCGGAGTTTATGACCCGGTAGAGAATCAACAATATGGAGATGCATATGATGGAACAGTAAGAGTAATTGGCAAACCGTTGCCAGTCGGAATTGATCAAATGGAAACATATGCTTACAAAAAGAATGGAAGAAGAAACTTTTTTGAAACAGGGGTTACCATGCAAAATGGTATCAACTATTCAGCAAAAGATTTCATGATGTCAATAAATGATATTCAAATCAAGGGTACATTAGGTGGTGATGAAAACCGCAAAACTACTTTTAGGTTTAGTTC
>CAZOOT010000062.1:4348-19017 GCA_964581455.1 uncultured Chitinophaga sp.
GATATAGTGTAAACTATACAAGGGGTAAATATAATGTTGCTTCAGAATCTCCTTACTGGGAAGTATTTAATACTGCAGGGCATATAGATCTTGCAAAATATAAGAACTGGAGAACTGATCCGGAAGCATCACCAAATCATTATTTTAATGAATATTATCAGAACCCATATTTCATTAAAGACAGACGAAGAAGTGCTGGCATGAGTGATGACTTTTTTGCTCAGGCAGAATTTTCTTATAAAATAGGTACATGGCTACACATAAATTATACTGCTAGCTCGACCATGTTTAATTCTGATTATAAAAACACTGCTGAAGCTTTTGTGTTTTCCAGTTATGCGAAAAATGTAACACATAAGTATAATGCTTCTAATGATCTTCCGGGAAGCGTTTCTGACGGAGCTTCCAGAAGTACAAGGCTTACTTCAGATTTCTTTATAACAGCAAACAAAAAAGTTTGGGATTTGGACATTGAAGCAATGGTTGGTCAATCATTACGTCAAACAACTGCAAAAAGTGTAGGAGTTTCCGGTGGCAATCTTATTATCCCGGATTTATATAATGTAGCTAACAGAACCGGTGAACCAGGTGCAAGTGAATCAAATACAAAAAGTCGCTTAATGGGAGTTTTTGGAAAACTGGCACTAGGGTATAAGAATTGGGCATATTTTGAGTTTACTGCAAGAAATGACTGGGATTCCAGATTGCCTCAGAATGATTTAAATTATTTCTTTCCTGGAGCAAGTTTATCACTTGTTTTAAGTGATGCTTTTACTGCAATCAAAAACAGCGCAGTTATCTCTTATTTAAAAGTTAGAGGATCTTATTCCAAATCAGGAAATGTAAACGTAGGTGTGTATTCTTTGGATCCGATATATAATGTGGCAGGCGGTTTCCCTTACGGAAGTTTGCCAGGTTTCCAGGGTACTACTAATGTAAATAATCCTGCTATCAAGCCAGAATTTGTACATTCAAAAGAAGTGGGTGTTGAGATTAATTTCTTAAGAAACAGAATTAGTTTGGAAGCAACTGCATACACTCAGTATAATACTGACCAGATAATCAGTCTTGACGTATCAAGAGCAACTGGTTTTAGCTCAGCTCTGGTTAATGCAGCCAATTTCACAAACAAAGGATTGGAATTTGATTTGAGATTGACTCCATTATTAAAGGTTGGAAGAGATTTCAGAATTAATGTGAAGTCAAATTTAAGTTTACTGGATAGTAAAGTAAATGGTGTTTATGAAGGCCTGAATGAAATTCCGATTGGAAACGGAAACTATGCAATCACAGGATATCCTGCATTCATGTTCAAGTTGACAGATTATAAAAGAGACCCAGAAGGTCGTATTATCGTAGATGCAACTAGCGGATATCCGTCTTTGGATCCAAATATCAAACTGTTTGGTAGAACATTGCCAACAGTAATTGCCGGTATTACTCCAAGTTTTGCATACAAAAATATAGTATTGACCATTACAGGTGATTACAGAGGTGGCCACCAGGTTTATCATGGAATCGGACCAGATATGGATTTTACAGGTTCATCTGCAAGAAGTGGAACTAATGGCCGTCAAAGATTTATTGTTCCTAATTCTTCTTATTGGGATGGAGCAAAATATGTTCCGAACACTTCAATCTTAACTGCAAATGGTGGTTATGGTTTTTATGAAGCATCCAATACAAACAGAGGTGTAAACTCAAATTATATCTCAAGTGCTGCAGCATGGAAAATCCGTGAAGTAGCAATTTCATACGACTTACCTGGCTCATTGCTAAGTAAAACAAAGTTCATTAAGGCAGCAACTATTGGACTTTCGGCAAGAAACTTGTTTACTATTCTGCCTAAGTCCAACCAGTGGACTGATCCGGAATTTGCAAATACAACAGGAAACGCATTAGGAGTGAACAATAGCAATCAATTGCCTCCAAACAGGCTTTATGGTTTTAATGTAAGCGTACAGTTTTAATGTAATTTGATAACCAAGAATTTTAAAAACATAAATATGAAGAATTTAAAAATATCAATAATTGTTTTTTGTATTGGGATGTTTTTGGTGAATTGTAAGAAAAGTTACTTTGACATCAATAAGAACCCCAACTCACCAACAGAAGCAGTTATTTCACCCGATCTTGCAATGGCCCCTCAATTGGCTGCCGTTGCTGCACGAAATGCAGGCACTTACGCATACCTTAACCGCTGGTTAGGCTATTGGAGTGCTTCCGGCTCTTATTCAAGAGGTACTGTAGAAATGAGTTATAATATCACCAACGATTTTGGTTCGGGAGTATGGAATGGTGCATATTATACAATTAATCAGCTAAAGTCCATTCAGAAAAAATCCAATGAACTTGGCTGGAAATTTTATGAGGGTATCTCATTGATTTTACAGGCTCATGAGACTGCACTTTTAGTAGATTTTTATAATAATGTTCCATTCTCTAAAGCATGGGATTTGGCCGGTAATATCAGGCCAGCCTATGATAAAGGAGAGGAGATTTACAAAACGCTTATTCCAACAATAAATCAAGGCCTCGCATTGATTAAATCAGCAGATGGTACTGATAGAAATATTGCTACAATCGATATCATGTTTAATGGAGATAAAGTAAAATGGGCAAAATTTGCAAATACGCTGAAGCTGCGTTATCTGATAAGGACCTCGAAGACTTCTACTTTTAATCCTTCTACAGAGATCGCTGCAATTAATGCAGAAGGTTCAGGATATCTTGGAAATGGGTTAAGTGCAAGGGTGCAACCGGGATATACTCCTGATAAGCCTAATCCTTTTTATAATTCACATTTCTTCAACATTACCGGAGCAGTAGAGAATGATAATTACAACCGTGCAAATAATTTCTCTCTGGATTTAATGAAGAATCTGAATGATATCCGGTATCAATATTTTTACAGGCCAGCCAAAGCATTGCCTGGTCAGTACAGAGGTACTAATTATGGCCAGGATCCAAATGATGACGTAAACAGTGATCGTACTTCAGGTCCTGGTTATGGTTTAATACCAAATGCCAGTGCCTCTATGTGGATCATGACTTCAGTAGAAGCTATGTTCTTAAGAGCTGAAGCAACTGCCAGAGGTTGGATAACCGGCGATGCTCAGGCTGCTTATACAGCTGCTGTTACAGAATCTTTCAGTTACCTGGGAGTACCTAATGCAGCGGCTACTGCAGCTACATATTTGGGCAGTCCAAACGTTAGAATTGAGTGGCCTGTAGCCGGTACAACGGATCAAAAGATTGCGGTTATTATGTGGCAAAAATATTTTGCATTGAATGGAATTCAGCCAAATGAAACCTGGGCTGATTACAGAAGACTTGGAGTAGTTCAGCCACCATTATCATTAGCGCCTGAAAGAGGAACAAACCCTATTCCGGTAAGATTATTATATCCAACTTCGGAGTATAACCTTAATGCAGAAAATGTAAAAGCTGAGGGAACAATTAGTCAGTTTACCTCTTTTGTTTTTTGGGATAAATAATTAATAACAAATAAAATTATAGATATGCAAATTCTAAAAAAAATAAATTGGGTTACACTCATTTCTTTCACGGGCTTATTATTAAGTTCCTGCTTAAAGGATAAAGGATACGATAATGGCACGTATCAGTCGGTATCTGCAAATGAGGGAACTCAGAAAGCTGAATACGTTAGTATTCCCAAGGGTATAAAACCCCAGGTTTTAGCAATTGAAGCTAAAAACGAAACTCAGGATGTAAATTTGTTTGAAGCAGTTTATGATAATGTCACACCAGCAACTACTGATATTACTGTGACGATGGTAGTAAATAATACTTTAGTAACAGCATTGGGTGCGGGATACACATTGTTACCAACTTCAGCCTATACACTTCCTTCTCTAAATCTTGTAATTCCTGCAGGTAAGTATATTAGCAGTCCATTGCTGATGAAATTAACTACGAATAATATGCCAGATCCTACTGCTGTGTATGGCATTGGATTTACCATCTCTACAGTTTCAAAAACAGGAGTTCAAACATCATCAAATTTAAAAAATGTAGTTTATTTGTTTACTGTTAAAAACAAGTATGATGCTGAATATACTGTAACTGGTACAATGGTAGATGTAGCCAGCGCCAGCTTAACCGGATATTTCCCGATGACTTACTGGTTAATTACAGCAGGAGCTCAAGTTGTTGAAGGATTTGACCCGATTATTTGGAATAATTATTTTATTCCTATCAGAAGTGGTACAGCGTTATCAGGATATGGTGGATATAGTCCTGTATTTACATTTGATGCAAGTAATAAAATTACCAGTGTAACGAATATATACGGACAACCGGCGGGTAACGGTAGATATGCTGAATTAGATCCAACTGGTGTAAACAGTTGGGATCCTGCTACCAAAACTATTAAAGTTAAATTCTTTATGTATCATCCAGCGGCTGTAGCATTACCTAATCCGAGAGTTCGATTTGATTGGACAATGACTTATAAACGTCCAAGACCATAAATATTCTTTGAACTAAGGAAAATTAAAAAATATTCCAAAAGCAAAGCCGTTTCCTTAAATAGGGACGGCTTTTTTTCTTTATAACTTTAACTATTCAATTATGAGTTGAATCAGTAAAACCAGGAACTTTAAGTTTATTAAAATCATAAAATGAAAAAAAATATTAATATCAGTTGTCTGACATTTTTTTGTATTATATGTGTAAATGTAAATGCTCAATTTGATATAATTGGGACTTATAATAAACAAGTACTTCAAAACTGGTCGGGCACTTATAGCAGGATTGGCCCATTTAAAGTAAGAGGATCCGGCTATTTTTTAGGAGAGGCTTTATCAGGAGTAGTCAAAATCAAAGACAGGGATATGATGCAAAGCAAAAAACTATTTTATGATTTGTATAACCAGGAAATAGTTTTTCAGCAAGGAGAGGATTTATTGAAAGTTGATGGAGTGCTTGAAGAATTTACTCTCACTCTTCCTGAAACCTATGGCGGGAATACAATGCAGTTTAAAAATGCAGTTTTTTATAAAACAGAAAATATGAAAGGTTATTTTGAGGTACTGGAGGAAGGCCCCAATGCAAGTTTTTTAAAAATGTATAAAATAAATATAGCTCCTGATCCCGGAAATATGCGTGACAGGGATGCAAAATTGTTTGAGCAGTATTCAGAGTATTATATTTTCAATGCCGGTACAAAGAACCTGGTACAGGTTAAATTAAAATCAAAAGAAATAAAAAAAGCTTTTATTTCATCTGGATTAAACAAGAACAGTTCTATTAATCCTGATAGCTATAATCTTTCAAATGAAAAAGATGTAATTGGCTTTTTTAAGCAAATTAATTCAACTAATTAATAGCAAAATACAACTGAGGATTTATTATATAAACCAGGACCGCTTTTTTTTGAATTAATATCAAGTCTTAATCTATTCTGATTTTCTAAATAGTTATTAAGCAAAACTTATAGTGAACTGTTTTTGAATATTAGCAAATTGCAAACCGTTCACTTATTTTTGAATAAAATTTGTATAAATGGATAATCAACAACCACAGCAGCCTAACCAGTTAAATATTGAGATCACAGAAGAAGTTGCGGAAGGCAGTTATGCAAATCTTGCGATCATCACGCATTCACATGCAGAGTTCGTTATAGATTTTGTGAATGTGATGCCCGGGACACCAAAAAGCAAAGTAAAGTCACGGATTATTTTTACGCCTCAGCATGCCAAACGTTTTATGAAGGCGTTGAATGAAAACATTTCAAGGTATGAAGCTGGTAACGGTGCTATAAAAGACCTGGAAGAAATACAGATCCCAATGAATTTTGGCGGGCCTACTGCACAGGCTTAAAATAAATCTTTACTCACAAAATTCCCTCGTCAGCAAAACTATAATACCCGGCATCACTTACGATCAAATGATCTAATACAGTTATGTCGAAATACTTTGCTGCTTCTTTTATTTTCAAAGTGAGTTCTTCGTCAGCACGGCTTGGTTTCAGGCTGCCTGAAGGATGATTGTGGCAAAGTATAATACTCACTGCATTTTCTTCCAAAGCTTTTTTTAAAATGATTCTGGGGTCAGCTATTGTTCCGGTAATTCCCCCTTCACTGATAATTTCAAAATGGTTTATTTTATTTGCTCTGTTTAAAAAAAGGACAGCAAATACTTCATGACTATAATCCTTCAGTTTTAATTGCAGGTAAGTTGCTATTTGATTGCTGGAGGAGATTAATGTTTTATCAAGAGGTTCAGTAATCTGCCTTCTTCTTCCTAGTTCCAATGCTGAGGCAATTGTTATGGCTTTGGCTTCGCCTATTCCTTTTATTTTCATCAGTTCTTTAATGCTTATTTTTCCCAATTCAGACAAATTATCCTTTCCAATTTTGAGAACTTCCTTTGCAAGATCCACAGCAGATTTATCCCTGGTTCCATTGTGAATGAGGATAGCCAGTAATTCAGAATTACTCAGACTTTCAGGGCCATTTAGCAGTAATTTTTCTCTTGGCCTGTCGTCTTTTGCCCATTCTTTTATCGGGTATTTATGCTGTTGCACAACCCAAGGTTAACATTTATTTTAGTTTTGTCAAATACAACTTTAAGGGTACTTCCCTGAGAAATTTGATAAAGTAATTTTAAACCGGAAAAATAGAAAAAATAAATCCCGGATATTATAAAATCTAAACCAAACCCTATGAAAAGAAAACCAATTACTACACTTGGCGCTTTACATCCCATTTTATTTTTTGCAGGAGTATATATTGTGGCATTATTTTTTTCAATTTTTATTTGTTCTTCTATTTTCTACAGTATTAATTCAACTGATACGATTGATAAAGTATCCAAAATAGAAAATTTGGCAGATGTCAATCATAAAAGCCTTTCTGTTGCTTCTGTAAAGAGATAGTTATTTCTTTAATATGCGTTTTAAATGGCAACTATCTAATTGATGCTGAAGTATTATCTTCGCCGCACCAAAGAAATCACTTTGGCATTACATTACAGCCATGTCATCAGCTAAAATCTTCGCCGGTAACGGCTCTAAAAAGCTAGCCGAACTAATCTGTAAAAGATTCGGTTGCAAACTCGGAAAACTTAGTATTCAGCGGTTCAGCGATGGGGAAATCCTGCCTACATTTCAGGAAAGTATAAGGGGTGATTTTGTATTTCTTATACAAAGTACTTATGCCCCCTCTGATAACCTGATGGAATTACTATTAATGATTGATGCGGCCAAAAGAGCATCGGCAGAAAAAATAATAGCAGTAATCCCATATTATGGCTATGCCCGGCAAGATAGAAAGGATAAACCCCGTGTGGCAATTGGTAGTAAGTTGATAGCTAATATGTTAGTTGCTGCTGGTGCCGACAGGGTGATAACAATGGATCTTCATGCTCCGCAAATTCAGGGCTATTTTGATATACCTGTTGATCATTTGGATAGCCATGCTGTTTTTATTCCTTACATAGAAAATCTGAGACTTGAAAACCTTACCTTTGCCGCCCCCGACGTGGGAAGTGCAAACAGGATCAGAGAAATTGCCAGTCACTTTGAAGCAGAAATGGTGATTTGTGACAAGCACAGGAAAAGGGCTAATGAAATAGCTAGCATGGTGGTAATCGGGGATGTAACCGGTAAAGACATGGTGATTATTGACGATCTATGTGATACGGGTGGAACTTTAGCAAAAAGTGCAGCTCTTTTAATGGAAAAAGGCGCCAAAAGTGTAAGGGCAATGATCACACATCCTGTATTGAGCGGGAATGCTTATGAAAACATAGAGAATAGTGTTTTGGATGAGTTGGTGGTATGTGATACAATTCCATTAAGAATGGAAAACAAAAAAATAAAATTGATCTCAGTTGCCGATCTTTTTGCGGTAGCAATCAGAAATGCATTTGAAAATAAAAGCATTACCAGTCTTTTTGTTCATTCACAAAGGAAGAGCTAAAAAAAAGTAACAAATAAACAAACATAAAAATGAAAACAATTACGATCGAAGGACAACTGAGGACCGAATCCGGGAAGAAAGCCACCCGACAAATTCGCTCTCAGGACATGGTGCCCGGTGTAATTTATGGCGGTGAAAAGGAAATCAGCTTTGTTGCTCCTTCCATAGCTTTTAAATCATTGGTGTACACACCAAGCTTTCAGATAGCAGAAGTAAAGCTGGATGGCAAATCTTATAGATGCATTATGAAAGATCTGCAATTTGACAAGGTAACTGACAAATTGATTCATATTGATCTTTTGGAACTTGTAGAAGGTAAAAAAGTGGTTGCTACTATTCCATTACATTTTACCGGAGTAGCAAAAGGAGTAAAAGAAGGAGGAAGGCTTTCCATCAGGATGAAAGCTTTGAAAATTAAAACGCTGCCAAAATATCTTCTTGAGCAAATTGAAGTGGATGTTAATGACCTGGAATTAAACGGTAATATACGTGTGGAAGATGTGAAGGTTGAGCATTTTGAAATTCTGAATTCACCCCGTATTCCAATTGCATCTGTGAACCTGACCCGTGAATTGAAGCAAGAAGAAGCTGCTGCCACTACTACTGCTGCTGCAGATGCTCCTGCGGCCGGTGCTGCCGAACCAGCCGCTGCCGCTGCTGCACCTGCAAAGGGAAAGAAATAATATAAAAAAGAATAATTATTAAAACCCCGTTTAATCGGGGTTTTTTTATTTATAGGAAAAATAATCTTTCTTTGAACGAGAATTAGTTTATGAAGTATTTAATAGTTGGTCTTGGAAATATAGGAAACGAGTATGCTCACACCCGTCATAATATCGGGTTTGATATTGTGAATGCATTTGTCAGCAAACATGGCGGTACTTTTTCTGCCAGTCGTTTAGCAAGTATGTCAGAAGTAAAATGGAAGGGTAAAAAATTTATTTGCATTTGCCCTACTACTTATATGAATTTAAGTGGTAATGCAGTTAAATACTGGATGGACAAAGAGAAGATCAGGTTAGAGAATATTTTAGTAATTGTTGATGAGGTGGCATTACCACTTAATAAAATGAGATTAAGGCCGGGAGGTAGTGATGGTGGCCATAACGGGTTAAAGAGTATCGAGACCATGATCAATACAAGAGAATATCCCCGGTTGAGATTCGGGATTGGGAATGATTATCCAAAAGGCATGCAGGCAGAATATGTCTTGGGTAAATGGAGTAAGAAAGAAGAACCCCTTGTAAAATTGAAAATTGAAATGGCTGTGACAGTGATTGAAAATTTTGCCAGCAAGGGGATCAGTCTTACCATGAATGAAGTGAATAACCTGGAAATCTCATTGTAAAAAAAGATCTACTTCATGCTTGATTTTTCATTCATGATCCTCAGGCGTTGGCAAAGTATTTTTATAAAACCTTTTGCTACTTCAGGTCTTTCGTCCATTAATTCATAAAATGGTTCCTGGTCTATTTTAAATAATACACTGTCTTTCTCCGCTGTTGCACTTGCTGAACGTGTATCAGCATCCAGCAGGGAAAGTTCTCCAAATACTTCTTTTTCTGTGAGTATGGCAAGAGTATTTTCTTCTTTATGAATCCTTACAGCCCCTTCATGAATGATATACATACAGTCACCGGTTTCACCTTCTTTAAAAATGAGAGCCCCCTGTTCAACAACTTTTTCTTTCATCAATGGCGCAAGGTCGGCCAGGATGTTTTCAGGTGTTTCTTTAAAAAGATTAAGCGATTTTAAGATCAGCACTTTTTCAATTAATATCAACCTTCCTGCGTTTCCTTTTTCCATACTATAAAATTAATACTTTCAGCTTGCAAAGGCAGCCGTTTCCTGTAACAGCAGATTTTCGGAATGAATATACTTTTTGATCAATTCTGCTTTTATAGGTATTTCAAATTTTTTAGAAACATACATAGAGTAGGCTTTGGTCCAGGAATTGAAAAGAATAGGTTTTTCTTCCAATATTCTGTCCAGGATATCTTCTGCTTTCTGAAGTGCATCATGGGAAAATAATCCTTTAAGTAAATAATATTTCTGATCTATATCCACTTGCTCAAATAAAATATTGAATTTTGAGGCAAGATCTTTTTTTACTGTTACTTCAATTAATTCCATGGCATTGGCTATGGAATCCTTCTTTTTCATATCCAGGCCTTGTTTTATTTTGAATATTTTGTCATGATCATACAGACAACCGAAAACACTCAGCAAAACATTTCTTATTTCCAATAATTCAATATTTAGTGAATTGATCAAAATCGAATATTGATCCTGATCAGGATGAAGGTTTTTTTGCATATATAACAGCTCGACACCATAAACCAGGTATTCAAAGCTGATCCTTTCCATCATTTCCCGGGTCTTTTCGGTACAGACATACCTGCTTCTGTGAAGAGCTTTTACAATAAATGGCGCATCCTTTGGAATTTCATCCAAAAGTTTAATAAGTACTTCATGCGATGATACGCCGCCAATTTTTCCTAACAGGCTGATCAGATTTTCTTTCAGGTGATAAGGACAATTTCCCGAAACAAGGGTTGTATATATAACAGGTATTGCTTTTTCTTCTGCAGCCTGTAAAGCATCCAGAACTACTCTGGGATTTTCAGTTATATGATTAATTATTCTGAATAGAATTTCGCTGGTTGCTGATTTCCCAATTGCTTTGATGGCATCTGCTTTTATATCCCATTCCTCATTTAAGAGATGAATATATAAGGGGTGTATATACTGATTCTTTATTTTGTTTAGGATAAAGACTGCTAATTTTTTATCATCTTTATTATCCGAAAGAATAAGTTCGCCGATTTTTGCTTCGGCTTGCTGAATAGCATGTGGATCTTTTGATAACAACATTCCCGAAAAAGCAGCTGCCCTGATTTTGGGATGATGATGATGGCTGAAATGTTTTTGATGTGCATGGCTGTTTTCTTCTCTGCAAAGTGCTTGCACAGCCAGCCATTGCACTTCATTTTCATTAGAATGGTTGGCAATTTGCAGCAGCTTAACGGTAGCACCTTTTAAATTTCTGTTTTGTATAAGTAATATAGTTTCCCTTTTTACATTATCAGACGGATGATCCAGTAATTCAAAAATTATTTCTTTACTTTCTGAACTGATCTGGCTATTGAGCATTTGCAGGATATTGATCACTTCCAGCTCGTTTCCGATTTTAATTTTTTCCCTGATCTGATTCTTTATGTCCTCATCAGATAAACTAAATTCATCCTGGCTGAAAAACCGGCTGCTGATTGTTTTTAATAAAATTTGACGGTATGACTTATCAACAAGAATAATAGATACAAGCCAGGACAATGTAAAAAATATCAGAACCAGTATAATGCCAAGAAAGCTGGCACCCTGAAATTGATTTGTAAGAAAAAGGATCAGAATTCCTGAGAATAGAAAAGCAAAAGGATCCATGATACCTTTAACAATGGCATGGGCTTTTGTTCTTTCTGCATGATTTAGTGGTTGCATTACTGAAAGAAAAACCGGTGTATTGATCGCAGTTTTCAATACTTCAATTGCTATAGCTGCAGCGCCAAATGCATAAAAAATGATTTTATGATGTTCAAGAAAAATTTCTGCTGATAGAATTAACAAAAGAAGTGTTATCAGTACCAAAGGGGTTATCAGTAATGATTTTTTGATTCCAAGTATGGTGATGATACGGCCAGTAAAAATAAATTTAACCAGCATGGCAATGATCTGTGAACAGGCAAGGAATAATAAAATGAAATTTGAAAGTGATTTATCATCATGATTGTTTTCCTTGACTTCGGTATAGAATGCATAATTAATTATGGCCAGGCAACAGGAAATCAGAAAGGTTAAAATAGCAATGCGCCGGATCAGTGTATTTAATGTAAATCTTTTAATAATAACCCAGAACTTATTGCCCGATGAGCTTTGAATGATTTCCTGCTGGCTTTGATGCTGGTGCTGATGATGATGGTTTTTAAGCACTCCCATTTTAGAGATGCGATAAATGAATGGAAGCGAACCGAGCATGAATAAAGTGGCAGGGAATAGCAAATTAATTGGCCCGACAGCTTTTACAAAAAAGTAGGCAATTGTATAGCCAATGAATTTTGCAGGGATATCACCTGCACTGATCACTGAAAAGAGTCTCTTGCTTTGTCTTACATCAAACAAAGTAGAAGTGATGCTCCAGAAACTAAGATTACTTGCCAGGTACAAAACATAATACCATGCAAATAGTCCATAATAAAACCAGCCCGCATCAATATAGACAGTGCCGAAGTGGAAAAAAAGAATGCTGACAGCCATAGTAATTATGGTAGCAGCACCCAGTTTGGAAAGGCTGAGTTTGTGCTCAAATTTGTTGAATATCCATCCGGTGACAAATAAAAGCGGGGCCGAAATGATCATCACCCATGCTAATTCAGTAGCGGGAAATTCCTCAAGAAATTTAGAGAAAGACGCTGTAAAGAAAAAAGCAATTCCCGTTCCCTGGAAAAACTGAAGCCAGAATAATTTGGTAACTATACTCCATTCTGAGGGACGAACATTAAGTAATTTTTGTAAAGGCGTTACATTGATCATGCGGGTTTCCCATTTCTGGCAATTAAAAAATCAAGATGTTCTTGTTTTTTCTTTTTTCTTTTGTTTAAAGAAGTTTGTGTAAAATACTGATGAATTTTAAAAAAATTTATTTGAATATTATCCCAATTGTCTTCTTTTTTAATAATGTCAAATTCAATAAATTCTGTATACAGGTTTTGACTGATGGGCTCAAAATCATCACGACCCAGGTAATCCAGATCAGCATCACAAATAATTTGTTCCAGTAAGTTTTTTGGAGATTGTGGAATTTTCGTAGCCATAATCAAGCCGCAAATTATATCAAGATCTTTTGCGGGTAAAATTGATGAAAGATCATGCCTGACGATCTCACATCCTTTTTCTTCATGATTCCTGTACGTAAAAAGAAAGCCGCTGTCATGATAGGCTGCCCCTAATTTTAATAAACCCAAATCATGCCCTTTTTCAATTCCCTCTTCCTTGGCAATAGATACAGCCTGCTCCATAACATCAACCGTATGAGACACATTATGATAAAGAAGACCCGGGTTCAATTCTTTTTGAAGCCGGGTAATCATCTTCTGACAAATCGTATCGTATTGTACTTCCATTAATAAAGGAACAATCTAAGATAATGCTTTGATTTAAATTAAGGTAAGGCTTAAACAAGCTCAATTCAAAAAATTAAATAAGTACTTGAAACGCTATGTAATATCCTGACGATTACCTATTTTAGCTACCCCGATCAAGTTTCCCCTTAAAATCCAGTGTTTAATGAAGCCATGAATATATGGGATTAACAGCCTATGCCTATGTATCCGATATATTCATAATAAACTATCTGAAATGAAAATATTCTGCGTTGGCCGTAACTATGCTGCTCATGCCAAAGAGTTGGGTAATGAAATTCCTGACGAACCGGTGATTTTTATGAAGCCAAAGAGTGCTCTCTTACAGCCTCATACTCCATTTTATTATCCGGAGTTTACCAATGAACTGCATTATGAATGCGAATTGGTATTACGGATCAGTAAAAACGGAAAATATGTTCAGGAAAAATTTGCCAGTAAATATTATGATGCCATTTCGGTAGGTATTGATTTTACGGCAAGGGATATTCAGGATGAACTCAAGAAAAAGGGCCTTCCCTGGGAAAAGGCAAAAGCCTGGGATAATTCTGCTGCTGTTGGAAAATGGGTTACTTTGAATTCTTTGAAGAATAAAAAAGAAATTAATTTCTGTTTATATAAAAATAAAGAATTGGTACAACAGGGAAATTCCGCCCTGATGATCCATAATTTTGATAAAATAATTTCATACATCTCTAACTATTTTTCAGTAAACATTGGCGACTTGATTTACACCGGCACACCTGCCGGCGTGGGAGAATTGGTAGTGGGAGACGAAATTGAAGCCTTTATTGAAGATGATTCGCTATTATCTTTGGAAGTTAAATAAAATTGTTTACCTGAATTAAGCGGGTCTCAACCAAAACCAACTGCAAAAGCCATCAGCAATTATCTGGTGGCTTTTCTATTTTTCATAGCTGTGTTCATCTTATTTTTGCCACTATTGCTAGCTCATGATTGAAAATGAAATCTTATTAAAAGCCTATCGGTTGATGTGTTATGCGAAATCGATGACCGAAACCTACGAAGCTAACAGGCAAATTTGCAAATATGTTCACTCTACCTCACGGGGTCACGAAGCCATACAGCTGGCTACTGCATTTCAATTAAAGAATTGTGATTATATCAGCCCTTATTACCGCGATGAAAGCATATTATTAGGATTAGATTATTCGCCATATGAATTAATGCTTCAATTACTCACAAAAGGAGATGATCCCTTTTCAGGAGGCCGGTCATATTATTCTCATCCTAATAATGCTGCATCCGGCAAGCCAAAAATGATTCATCAGAGTAGTGCAACCGGTATGCAGGCAATTCCCACTACAGGTGTCGCACAGGGAATTCAGTACCTGGAAAAAACAGACTCAAAACTTTTAATAAAAGGCGATGCAGGAGAACTTCCTGTAGTGATCTGTTCACTCGGTGATTGAAGTGTAACAGAAGGAGAAGTGAGTGAGGCCTTTCAATTTGAAGTGTTAAAACAGTTGACAATAATTTACATTGTACTGGATAACGAATGGCGCAT
>CAZOOT010000063.1:0-855 GCA_964581455.1 uncultured Chitinophaga sp.
TTAGCAACCAGTCACGGGGTTCGTTGTACACCATATTTTCTTCGGTGCTGACAGCTTTTTCAAATGCTGTAATAGCAGCCGAAGGATTTTTTTGTTTAAGCGCAATGGTGCCAGCCAGCATATTTTCGGCAACAGTTGCTCCTTCCAATGCCGATGAAAAAGGAGTAAGTGGAATAGCAAGACTGCTGTCTTTCATGATCTCTCTTACTTGTTGTAATTCTCTTTTTGCATCCGGAAGTCTTGATTGGTTGGCCAGGGCCATTCCTCTGCCAAAATGATAAAGAAGATTGCTATATAATAATGAAGCATTCGGTTTTGTCATTTTCAATAGTTCTTCCCATTCTCCAAACCGTACATAAATAAAAACAGGAGTCATGGAAAGATACTGAACAGTATTTCCCAATGGGGCAGGGGCCTCGTAATAATCAGCGGGAATACTTGCTGTTGTAGCATGTGCAGCTTGTATAGAGACAGCTTTTTGACCAGCCATCATTGCATTATTGGTTTTCATATGCACATTGTGAATTAAATAAATAAAATCATTGCCGGTTACCGGGGCATACAAGGGGATTGATTTTTCATAACTATTAATGGCGTCTGTATTTACATCAATACCTTTCTGGTAATGTCCTGATCGCAGGTAAATATGAGAAGGCATATGTACAACATGGGCGAGACCGGGGTTTGTTTTTCCCAGGCGATCTGCACTGGGAAGGGCCTTATCAAAATAAGGCGATGGTTCCATTACATGAATATAATAATGATTGGCACCGGGATGGTTAGGATTTTGTGCCAGTAATTTTTCCAGCACTTCTCTTATCAACGGTGTCCAGGGTTTTGGAGTACCATCATTTT
>CAZOOT010000063.1:865-18959 GCA_964581455.1 uncultured Chitinophaga sp.
AGAGATCCCAGGGGTGTTCCAGCATCATGGCATCTGCATATAAAGCCAGCGCATCGGGTTGTGCCGGAAATTTTTCATAAACCCTTTTCATGATTTCGGTATAATCTTTATTCAGCTTTTCCCGGTTAGTATCTGCAGAATCAGCAGTGTAACGAACTGTCATTGCATAGATCAATGCTTTTTCAAAATTTGAAACAGGCCCTGAAAGTTCATCTGCTTTTTTTGTAGCCAGTAATGCTTCTGGTGAAGCAGCATATCCAAGATCGTTGATATTGGGTCCGTAAGTAAGTGCCTGCGCCCAGTAGATCATGGCACAATCCGGGTCAAATTTTGCAGCTTTTTTAAAAGAAGCCATTGCCTCAATGATATGAAAACTATAATACATGTTGATGCCCTGGTTAAAATAGAATTGGGCACTGTCACTCTTAGTAGAGATCTTCCATTTGTAAATACCTGCACCGGGGATAGGAGGGATATCGGTTTCTTCCAGCCAGGTTTTTAATTCTTCCCAATCGGGGCCACAACGAACAATATTTTTCTTTTTTAAATCTGTTAGTGTAATACCTGAAGGTGGAATACTTTTATTTTCTCTGAAACGGAATGCAAATAGCAGCATGAATGAAAACAAGGCAGCCGCCAATGTGAGTTTGATTTTCATATTCCCTGGTTTTTAGATAGAAAAGTTACAAACAAACTCAGATTTGTTCTAAAAAATTTAAGATGATCCCTGTTGAGCTTCCAGCTGTACTATTTTTTCAAAAACAAGTTCATATTGTTTATTGAGTTGGGATAGCTCAGCAGCTATTTTTTTATAATCATTTTCAGCTTGTAAAAATTTTTCTTTATCAGAATATGTAGATGGATCAGCCAATGCTGCTTCGTGTGCAGTTTTTTGTTTATTGGCTGCTGCAATTTTTTCTTCCAGTTGTTCAAAAATGCGTTGTATTTTTTGCAATTCTTTTTTATGCTCTTTGTTCACCGGGGTATTGGCAACGGATTTTTTTATTTCTAACCTTGGTTTAGGTTCATCTGTTTTCTTGATTATCTTTTCTGACTTTATGTTTCCGCTTTCCTTTTCCTGCCTTGCCATTCTCTCTTTCCAGGCTACCCATTCCTCATAACCTCCTTTGAATTCCTTGATCTCATGATTTACGATCTCCCATATCTTGTTTGCAGTTTTAGAAATAAAATAACGGTCGTGACTGACCAGTATGATACTTCCATGGTATTTGTTTAAAGATTCAATGAGCAGGTCACAACTGTGCATGTCAAGGTGGTTGGTTGGCTCATCCAGCATCAGGAAATTGGCCTTGCTCACAATTACTTTTGCCAGTGCCACTCTTGCTTTTTCTCCACCACTTAATATCCGGATAGGTTTATCTGCATCATCTCCACTGAATAAAAAACAACCCAATAATCCCCGCAATTCAAGGTCATTCATCTGGCTGCCACATTCTTTCATTTCATCCAGTATGGAATTATTTACATTCAATGCTTCCAGCTGGTGCTGTGCATAAAAACTTTCTTCTACATTGTGTCCCCATCTTCTTTCACCTTTACTGAATGTTTCTACACCGGCAATGATTCTTAATAAGGTTGATTTTCCTTTTCCGTTAGCACCAATCAGTGCAATTTTATCGCCACGGTCAATTTCCACTGTTGAATTTTCGATGATCACATTTTCTCCAAATGCTTTGGAAACATTTTTTAGTTCTACAATTACTTTTCCGGGAGTTTTATCTACCCTGAAATTGATCCGGATATTTGGCCTTTCAATTTGTACGTCTTCTATTCTTTCCAGCTTGTCTAATTTTTTAATGATACTCTGTGCCATGGCTGCCTTACTTGCTTTGGCCCTGAATCGCTCTACCAGTCTTTCATTTTGACGGATATAATCCTGCTGGTTCTCAAAAGCTTTCTGTTGTTGTTCAATCCTTATTGCTTTCTCAGTTTCATAATAATCATAATTGCCATTGTAAATATGTAACTGCTGTTGGTACACTTCTACAATTTTTGTTACCATCCGGTTCAGAAAATATTTATCATGACTAACAATGACCACGGAGCCGGGATAATTGGATAAATATTTTTCCAGCCATTCAATGGAAGGAAGATCGAGGTGGTTGGTAGGTTCATCCATTAATAAGAGATCAGGTTGCTGTAAGATCATTTTAGCCAGCAATACCCTCATCCGCCAGCCTCCACTGAATTCCTTATAGGGTCTTTTCAGATCTGCATTATCAAATCCAAGTCCCTGTAATATTTCTTCTGTCTTATGATGAATATTATAACCGCCGATAGTTTCCATTTCATGCAGTCGGTCAGTATAGTCGTGCAGGATTTTTTCATCACCGGTCTTTTCCAATTCTTTTCCAAGTATTTCAATTTCCTTTTCCAGTTCCAGTACTCTTTCAAAAGCGCCAAGGGCAACTTCCAGAATTGAATCGTTGGTATCAAAGCTTAACAGATCCTGATGCAGATATCCAATGGAAGTGGTCTTACTCTTTTCCACGGTGCCTCTGGAAGGAAGATATTCGCCAACAAAAAGTTTAAGAATAGTTGATTTACCGGTTCCGTTATAGCCGATCAGGCCTATACGTTCACCGGGTTGTATATGCCAGGTAGCATCTTCAATAAGAGCACGGGCACCAAATTCAAAAGTTACATTAGTTAATCCTGCGAGCATCTGGTCAATTGTGAATGGTGAATTGTCAATGGTGAATATTGAGCAATTATTTTTTTGAATTTAATAATCCGGTCAGAAGTTTAAAACAAAGAATCATTAATTCACCTAATGCCGTTGTTTGAACTTCAATTATATAATTTAAATCATTTGCTATGTCTAAGGCTGTATCAATTTCTATAACAGACCCTCTGGCAATTTCAAAATATCGTTTTCTTTTAACTTCAGATTTCCTTGAAGCAGTTTTAGCAATATTCAGGTGTACCGAAAGTGCAGCTCTCCTGATTTGGGTTATCATCCCAAATCTTTCTTCAGCCGGAAGGTTATTACTCAACTTGTAACATTCCAGTACAAATTGTCTTGAAACAGAATATATACCCAGCTTCTGGTGATTTAACTTCAAAAACATATAATTAAGGTTTAGTTGTTATAAAATATCAGAGCTCAAACCCTAAAAAACCTATTTTTCAACTCACCATTGACAATTCACCATTCACATTTTAACAAGTTTGCAAAAATAAAGCATTACAAACTCACCTCAGTTACAATTATCTTTACAAAAAAATTTTTCTTATGAGGAAATTCTTAATTGCGATCATTTTTATTGCAGTTTCAGTATTTGTAGTATGGAAATTTGTCTTGAAAAAGGATAAAAAGGATTCGGGACCTGAACCTGTGAGCATGGCGGTCAGTAAACATAGTGAAGTGTTTAATCAGTCGTTGAACAGTATGATGACAGCTTATTATGGACTGACTGAAGCATTTGTAAACTGGGATACAGCAGCAATTAATAAGAATTCCAACGAACTTAAAGCAACTGTTGAGGTTTTGAAACTGGAAGAAATGCAAAAAGATTCTGCCATTTATCCTACAGTGGAAAGTCAATGGGGAATGCTGAAATCTGAAATTGATGGTTTGATTGCAGATGAAAAATTAGCAGATAAAAAAGAATCATTGAATATGCTGTCTCAGCAGTTATTCGATCTTTTACGTATTGTTAAATACGATGCAGCAAAAGTTTATTACCAGGAATGCCCGATGGCATTAAATAATTATGAATCTTCAGCTTTTTGGTTAAGTACAGATGCTGATGATGATAAAAGAAGAAATCCTTACCTGGGCCTTCATGATCCGAAATATGGCAAAGCCATGCTGATATGTGGTAATACCAGGGATTCTATCAGGATTGAATAATGCTTTCTCTGAAAATTGAATTTGTAAACGACTGTATTTTGA
This sequence comes from uncultured Chitinophaga sp., assembly GCA_964581455.1. Lineage (GTDB taxonomy): Bacteria > Bacteroidota > Bacteroidia > Chitinophagales > Chitinophagaceae > VBAS01. The sequence continues at coordinate 4,785 of CAZOOT010000063.1, forward strand.
AGTTTTTTTTAGTTAGTATTTTATACTTTATTCCTTGTTTTGTTCTATCTCAAAACAAAGTTACACTGAATGGATATGTAAGGGATAGCCTGAATGGGGAATCCATTATCGGAGCAAGTATCAATATCAATGGACAATCAAAAGGGGTTACCAGTAATCAATACGGTTTTTATTCAATTACTTTAGATGAAGGGTCCTATATTATCAGCGTTACTCATATTTCTTACAGCACAAAAAGGATAGAACTGGATCTGAAAAATGATCAGTCTTTTAATTTTAATATAATTCCAAAAGAAGCGGCCATTTCCGAAGTGGTTGTTTACACCAATCGCCGCCGCGATGCCAATGTAAAGAATGCAGAGATGGGAAAAATTGATCTTTCCATCAGCAGGATAAAAAACATTCCGGCTTTCCTGGGCGAAATTGATATTTTAAAAGCCATTCAACTTTTGCCGGGTGTGAGAAATGCCGGCGAAGGAAATGCGGGTTTTTATGTAAGGGGTGGGGGAGCAGATCAGAATCTGATCATGCTTGATGATGCTGTTGTATATAATACAGGTCATTTGTTCGGTTTCTTTTCCATCTTCAATTCAGACGCTATTAAAAATGTTTCGCTGATCAAAGGTGGAATGCCTGCACAATATGGCGGACGGCTTTCATCTGTACTTGATGTGGCCATGAAAGATGGAAACATCAATAAATTCCAGATGGATGGCGGCGTTGGGTTGATTGCCAGCAGGTTTTCTTTACAGGGTCCGCTTAAAAAAGACCGGGCTTCTTTTATTGTTTCTGCACGCAGAACTTATATAGATGCACTGGCCAAACCGTTTATTAAAAAAACCAGTGACTTTTATGGTTCCGGATATTATTTCTATGACCTGAATGCAAAAGCAAATTATAAATTTTCTGAAAAAGACAGGATATACTTAAGCGGGTATTTTGGAAGAGATGTTTTTGATTTTAATAATGAAAAAAGATCATTCAGGTCAAATATTCCCTGGGGAAATGCTACTGCGACACTTAGATGGAATCATGTTTTCAATAAAAGACTTTTTGCAAATACAACGGCTGTTTACAATAATTATAAATTCAAATTTGCAGCTGCGCAGAATAATTTTGAACTATCAATGGCATCTGGAATCAGGGATGCAAACCTGAAAGTGGATTTTGATTATTATCCCCTGCCACAACATAAAATAAAATTTGGCACTTTATACACTTATCATAAATTCATTCCCAATGTACTTTCGGGCCGGCAGGATTCTGTCATTTTTAAACCCAATAATGAACCTGAAAAATATGCCAGTGAATTTGCGTTTTATGTGCAGGATGATTGGGAGATGAGTGACAAGATAAAATTGAATTATGGTGTAAGATGGAGTGGTTTTTCACAGATTGGCCCATTTAAAAGATTTTTAAGGGATATAAATGGAAATAAAAAAGACAGCATTGTTTATAATAATTTTAAGACAGTGAAAACCTATGGTGGTTTTGAACCACGAATTACTATGCGTTATGCCTTGAATGATGAAACATCTGTAAAGTCTGCAATCAACAGGAATTACCAGTTCATTCATCTTGTAAGTAATGCAGGCAGTACCTTACCTACCGATCTCTGGGTACCCAGCACGTACAGGGTAAAACCACAATTGAGCTGGCAATACACAGCCGGATTTTTCAAAAATTTTAAGGAAAATGTATTTGAAACCTCTGTAGAAGTTTATTACAAGACCATGCAAAACCAGATTGAGTACAGTGAAGGTTTTACTCCTTCGCTGAAAGATCCTGAAGAAGAATTTGTATTTGGTAAAGGGTGGAGTTATGGTGCAGAATTTTTTGTCAATAAAACAAGAGGTAAGTTAAATGGCTGGATCGGTTATTCACTTTCATGGACATGGAGAAAGTTTGCTGAACTCAATGGCGGAGAAAAATATCCGGCCCGGCATGACCGGCGTCATGATATGAGTGTTGTTGCTAACTATGAAGCAGGAAAAAAATGGAAGTTCGGTGCTGTATTTGTTTATGGTACTGGCAATGCCACAACATTGCCTGAAAGATTTTATATAATCAACGGTGTGCTTACCCAAGAGTACAGTAAGGTAAATCAATACCGGCTGGATGCTTATCACCGGTTGGATATTGCCGCCACATATACACCTGTACCAAAAAAGAAAAGGAAATTACAGAGTTATTGGGTGTTTAGTATATACAATGTATACAGCCGTCTGAATCCTTATTTTATTTACTTTGACCAAACCGGCAGTCCTTTTGACGGCTCCCTGAAAGTTGAAGCAAGACAGGTTTCCCTGTTCCCTATTTTGCCTGCGGTAACCTGGAATTTCAGATTCTAAAAATAAACCACGAAAACACAGCTTACTTAAATTCTGTGTTTCCGTGGCTTATAAAATATAACTAACAGTTTGCCTGATTAATTATTTTTTCATGTTTTGATCAGGTGCAGGCGGAGGAGGCATGGATCCCATCATTTTAGCCATATCTGCCGGTTGCATAAATGTCCAATGTTCTGTCATTTTTCCATCTTTATATTTTCCCAATTCTATTGCAGACATATCATATTTATCACCTGCTTTCATTCCCATCATATCCATTTTTAAGGAACCTGTAAAACGCAACCAGGACATTACATATTCATCATCTGCCAATTCTTTGATAACCTCAGTTTTTGCATTATCAATTCCTTCAACCATCCTGGCAAATTCAGTTTTCATGTTTTCAAGACCAACAATATCTCCATTTTCACCGGCATGATCTACTGCATTAACCGCTACGAAATCTCCTAATTTGCTGAAATCTTTGGTATCAAAACAATTTCCTATTCCACGGGCAGCCTCCAGATTTTTTTCAGCTTTTTCTGACATTTCATGTTCCTCTTTATCATTGTCGCAGGAAGAAACCATGAAAAGGAAAGAAAAACAAATAATAGATAAAAGAGCATTTTTCATTGTTGTAAAATTTTGTCCGAAGGACTCCTTCGGAGATTTAAAAATTTGAAAGTAATATGGGTTTAAGAATTAATTAAATTAAGACATTTTTTAAAACTAACTGTTCAACTTAAATTCTTATTTCCTACATTCATTAAATGCAAGCCCTTACATTCAGTGGAGTTGAGTCTGTTTTTTTCCAGATTGTAGCTGATCCTGTTATACTTCATCCAACAGATGCAATTGTTCAGGTCAGCATGGCAGGTATTTGTGGTTCAGACTTACACGTATATCATGGAAGGGAAACAGGCCTGGATGAGGGTACAGTTATGGGTCATGAATTTGTAGGTATTGTATTTGAAACAGGCAGTGATGTAAAGAAATTTCAGAAAAGAGCAAGAGTACTCAGTCCATTCACAACCTCATGTGGAGATTGTTACTATTGCAATATTGGAATGACATGTCGTTGTGAAAAAGGAAATTTATTTGGATGGGTTCAGCAGGGAAGTGGTTTGCATGGTGCACAGGCGCAATATATCCGTGTACCCATGGCGGATTCAACCCTGATCTCTTTGAGTAATGACCTGACTGAAGAGAAGGGATTATTGTTAGGAGATGTTTTTTCAACCGGATATTTCTGTGCTGACAATGTTGATATTCATGCAAACGGTATTTATGTGGTTATTGGTTGTGGCCCGGTTGGCCTGATGACAGTAATAGCTGCAAAAAATTTGGGAGCTGAAAAATTATTTGCAATTGATCATATCCCCGGGCGGTTGCAAAAAGCACAGGAATTTGGTGCCATACCAATTAACCCGTCACAAATTGATATAAAAGAAAAAATTTTAGAACATACAAATGGCCGGGGAGCCGATGGTGTAATGGAAGTAGTGGGAAGCCCGGAAGCACTCCGGCTGGCAATAGATATATTAAGGCCCGGTGGAACTATTTCTTCTGTAGGTGTTCATACTTCCAAACAATTTTCATTTTCTCCTGTAGAAGCCTATGATAAAAACCTGGTGTATAAGATCGGCAGATGTCCTGCACATTATTATGCTGAAAAACTGATTCGGGAAGGAATAGCTCAAAGTCTTTCAATTGAGAATATCATAACACATCGCTTTGCTTTATCAGAAGGAAATAATGCCTATAAGATTTTTGATAAAAAAGAAGATGGCTGTATAAAGCCAATACTGATTCCCAACTAAAAAATAATTCAAATTAAATTTTACAGATACTAATTCTGCAACTGCACAATTGGATATATTTCAAATCCGATGACTATTGGATAATGTTAAAGCAATTCCACCAGTCATCAAATTATAAATGCAGAGAATATCAGTATTAACTCAGTTATCTCAAGTTCTTTGTGTTGAAGAAACGCAACGTCATCCAATAGCTTTAGGAATTATAAAGTTTCCACTTATCCAAATACATTTTTTTGAGATAGAAAAACACCTAACTTCCATTTCTAAAAATTTACCACACATGAAAAAAATATTTTGCATTATTTCAATTTTTCTTTTTGCTTCATTTGTCATGATTGCCCAGGAAGAAAAGCTGGATATGGAAATGGTCAGTAAGATTAGAAAAGAAGGATTGGAAAATTCCAAAGTAATGGAAATTGCGATGTACTTAACCGATATCAGCGGGCCAAGGCTAACAGCTTCTCCCGGATATATGAAAGCTGCAAATTGGTCAAAAAACAAATTGAGTGAATGGGGCCTGGTGAATGCGAATGTAGAACCCTGGGGAGATTTTGGAAAAGGTTGGGAACAACAGAAATGCTATATAGCAATGACGGCTCCTTACTATAGCCAGTTAATAGCTGTTCCAAAAGCATGGACAAGCGGTACTCCCGGAAAAAAAGCAATCAAAGACCAGGTTGTCTTAATAAAAGCAAATGATACTTTGGAACTGATGAAATATACGGGTACACTTAAAGGAAAAATAGTAATGATCTGGTCATCTGCCCAACTAAAACCTTCCTTTGAAGCAGATGCCAACAGGTATGCAGATTCAAGTCTGGAAAAAATGGCAAAGGCTCAGCCAGCAGCAGCACCGGCTCCCAGGGGTCAGCAGTCACAACAGGGAAATAACCCGCAAATAAATCAATTTGTGATTCAGCGCCGGATAAATGACATGATCAATAAAGAAAAACCTGCATTGATTTTATCTATGAGTGCAAGGGGCAATGATGGAACTTTATTTGTAAGCAGCGGAGGTTCCTATGCAAAAGATGCTGAAGAGGCACCGGCAAGTGTGGTACTTTCATCCGACGATTATTTACGCATCCAGCGAATGATAGAAGCAGGCATACCAGTAACACTGGAAGCTGATGTAAAAACTAAATTTTTTACCGAAGACCTGAAGGGTTATAATGTGGTTGCAGAAATTCAAGGTACTGATCCAACTTTAAAAGAAGAATTGGTGATGCTGGGTGGTCACCTGGATAGCTGGCATGGTGCAACAGGTGCCACAGATAATGCAGCCGGATGTGCTGTGATGATGGAAGCAGTCAGAATTTTAAAGGCGACCGGTTTTCAGCCAAGACGCACCATTCGTATTGCATTATGGAGCGGAGAAGAACAAGGCCTTCATGGCAGTCGTAATTATGTAAAAAATCATTTTGCTGACCGGGCTACTATGGAAACCAAACCCGCTTTTGAAAAAGTTTCAGCCTATTATAATTTGGATAATGGCACCGGTAAAATTCGCGGTATTTATTTACAGGGAAATAAGTCAGTGGCGCCAATTTTTGCAAAATGGCTGGAACCCTTTAAAGATCTGGGTGCCGGTACAGTTACTATAAACAATACGGGGGGAACAGATCACCTGGCTTTTGATGCAGTAGGTATTCCGGGTTTTCAATTTATTCAGGATGAGATTGAATACAATACCCGAACACATCATACCAATATGGATACATACGATCACCTGGTGCCGGAAGACCTGAAGCAAGCTTCAACAATCATTGCTTCTTTTGTATATCATACGGCACAAAGAGATCAGAAATTGCCGAGAAAAGAATTACCCAAAGCACAGGGGCAAACAGTAAGACCTTTTTAATAAAAGCTAATTTTCTCTAATGAAAAGAGGCAGCACTTAGCTGCCTCTTTTCTATTTGGGTCAGAATCCTTTTTTCGGAACTGGAGGTTCTGGTTTTTCATAGATGAATCTTACCTGTGCATTTTTTTTGTCCGTTGAGGATAAATAGAGCTGGTATCTTTTATCGCCGGCAGTTATAATCAATAATGCAGTGTTAGGTGGAATATCGCCCTGGTTCTCTGCTACCATAGTAATCTCCTGTTCAGTGTTCACAAGGTCAACTTTGATATCCACCCTGATCGGTTTTGCTGAAAGCATTTGATTTGAGATCAGGGGTTTGTTGTTTAACAGTATTGAAATGATATCCCCATCAATTTGTGCATTATCATAAAAATCCAAATGTATAATTCCGGTATCTACTTTTATTTCTTTAATATGTTCAAAGTCTGATTCAGCCACTCTTGATAAAGTGATCTTACCGGGTGGGCAAACAGCGAAGTTGTTCATGGTAATGCCACCCCATTCACCGTTAAGCACTTCTTTTTTATCTGCTTTTTCATACACCAATGTGTATTGTTTTATACAGGGTATGCAATCTGAGGGCACCCGAAATGTCAATATCTTTTGTTCATTAATTTTTAAGGATTTGTTTTCCGGATTATAGGATCCTGTAAATTCTTCTTTCACGTAATTGGTGACATCAGAATAATGATATGAAGCGCCACTTATAACAGTTCCTTTTAACCCGATCTGTAATTCAATATTATAAACCCTGAAACATCCTCCGGGCCCCTGTGTAAGTGTGCCTCTCCAGATACCACTTATACTTTGTGCCGAAAGGGTACACATTCCCAGTAAAGTGATTATCAAAAGGCCTGACTTTTTCATTAAGAAGGAAAATTAGGGAAAATGAAGATTCAGAAATTATAATTTGTGGGAACGGTTAAGGCTTATCCGGTTTAATATATTTAAACCTGACAACAGCATTTTTCTGTTCAGTTGATGTGATCCTGACCTCGTATCGTTTGTCACCGGCTGTTACAATCATTAAAGATGTATTTGGAGGAATACGTCCAAGGTTTTCTGCTACCATTACCAGTTCATGTTCATCATTTGATTCATCCATTCTTAAATTGATAGTAAGTGCTGAAGCCGTCAGCCTTTTTTTAGATAATATCAATTTGTTATCCAGGTAAACTGAAATTGTATCATCATCAATTTCTCCGTTGTCATAGATCTTTACAACCACATTTTCAGTACTGATATTAATGGTGCGGACAAGATCATTTTGTCTTTGCTTCAAAATTTCAGGAACACTGATTTTTGGTTTAATGTAAATGTCTTTAGGAACTTCGGATTTGGTTTCTGACCCCGCTATTTTATTTATCGAATCATTCTTTGGTTTAGCAACAATTTTATTTTCATTTGTGCTTTTATTTTCAGCGGGTTTTGTTACCGATGGTTTTGAAACAGGCGGCTTGACAACGGGGGTATTATTTTTTACAATAGGTGGTGTTGCGGGATTTGGCCCGGTCTTGTTTCTTAAAAATGGTTCAATATAAAAATCGGATGTAGTTACTTTTCTTAAATACATTCTTCCACCACCACAATCTTCACCTTTGATAAAACCGGATGCAGAATCAGTTTTTTCAAAAACACTGCTAAATGTTCCTTCCAGGAACTCTTCTCTTCCCGATCTGGTATAACTGAGTAAACATTTTTGAATACAGGCCACAGAGCCTAATGACATTTTAACTTCAATTGTTCTTATTTCCTGTATCAAAGCATCAGCACTTGCAGTTTTAAAACTTCCGGTCATACTGGTCTTGCCGTAAAATCGTTTGTCGAGATAAGAATATGTAACTCCGGAAAGCCTGTTTTTAGAATTATGTTCTATTTGTACTTCATACCGGTATTGTTCCATATTACTGGTAACAAAATATCCCCTCCAGATGCCGGTAAGATTTTGGGCATTTGAATTGGCAAAAAAAAGAGACAATAAAATAAAAGTAAGAAGTAAATGTCTTTTCATATTCCTGTCTGTCACATTGTAAAACTAAGAAATATGTTTGTATACATTCATCGGGTAAAGAAACAGAATGTTAATTTTTTCAGAAGCAATTTTGTTTTGTTAATGTATGTTTTGAGTAGAAATTATTTTAGGAGAAATCAAGAATTATACTGGCCTGAAAAACACCGAAAGTGATTGTTTATAAGAAAGAAAATTATCCTGATTGTTTGTTAACTTCGCCACCTTAAATTTTAGTTCAAAATGATCAGTATTACATTCCCGGACGGAGCAGTAAGGCAGTATGAGAAAGGAAGTTCAGCATTGGATATTGCAAAATCTATTTCAGAAGGGTTGGCCAGGAAAGTAATTGCAGCTGGGGTAAATGGCGAAGTGTGGGATGCAACAAGGCCTATCCACAATGATTCCTCATTAAATTTATTTACATGGAATGATCCGGAAGGGAAAAATACTTTCTGGCATTCATCTGCCCATATCATGGCAGAAGCAGTGGAAACTATGTTCCCGGGTGTAAAATTCTGGGTGGGACCGCCTGTAGAAAACGGGTTTTATTATGATATGGATCTTGGCGATAAAAAAATTACGGAAGAAGATCTGGCAGTTCTAGAAAAGAAAATGAATGAACTGGCGAAAAAGAATAATCGTTTCGTCAGAAAAGAAATTCCGAAAGCAGAAGCGATGAATTATTTCACCGAAAAAGGAGATGAGTATAAGCTTGATCTTTTGCAAAACCTGAATGACGGAGAGATCACTTTTTATACACAGGGAAATTTTACGGATCTATGTCGTGGGCCACATATCCCATCCACCGGAATTGTCAAGGCAATTAAACTCACCAATATTGCAGGAGCCTATTGGAAAGGTGATGAAAAAAATAAACAGCTTACCAGACTTTATGGTGTTTCGTTCCCATCACAAAAAGAATTGGAAGAGCATTTGTTGATGTTGGAAGAAGCAAAAAAAAGAGATCACCGGAAACTGGGAAAAGAATTGAGCATCTTCACAATGGATGATGATGTGGGTCCTGGCTTACCACTTTGGATGCCGAATGGGACAGTTATCATCGAAGAATTGGAAAAACTCGCAAAAGAAACTGAAACTGATGCAGGATACAAAAGAGTAGTGACACCGCATATTGCAAAAGAAAGTATGTATCTCACCAGCGGTCATTTACCCTATTACCAGGATAGTATGTTTCCACCAATGGAACTGGATGGTCAGAAATATTATCTGAAAGCAATGAACTGTCCGCATCATCATAAAATTTACAGTGCAGAACCCAAGAGCTATAAAGACATGCCTTTGCGGCTGGCTGAATATGGAACCTGCTACCGGTACGAGCAAAGCGGTGAGTTGTTTGGATTAATGAGAGTTCGTTGCCTGCACATGAATGATGCTCATATATACTGTACAAAAGACCAGTTTTATGATGAGTTCAGGGCAGTGAATGATATGTACCTGAAATATTTTAAGATTTTTGGGATAGAGAAATATGTAATGCGCCTCAGTTTGCATAATCCTGAAAAGCTTGGGCAGAAATATGTGAATGAACCGCAACTTTGGCTAGAAACAGAAGCAATGGTCAGGGATGTATTAATTAAAACGAATACTCCTTTTATTGAAGTTCAGGACGAAGCTGCATTTTATGGTCCTAAGATTGATGTCCAGATTTGGAGTATAATTGGCAAAGAATTTACACTGGCTACTAACCAGGTGGATTTTGCACAGGGCAGGAGTTTCAAACTGGAATATACCAACCAGGAAAATAAGGCAGAAACTCCTTTGATCATACATCGGGCACCGCTGGGAACTCATGAAAGATTTATAGGCTTTTTACTGGAACATTATGGTGGAAAGTTCCCGGCCTGGCTGGCACCCGTGCAAGTAAAATTGTTGCCGATCAGTGATAAGTTTACAGATTATGCAAAGAGTGTTTCTGATAAACTAAAAAAAGCTGATATTCGTGCTGAAGTTAATGACCGGAATGAAAAGATTGGGAAGAAAATCCGGGATACGGAGTTGATGAAAGTGCCCTACATGTTAGTGGTTGGTGAAAAAGAAATGAATGAAAATAAAGTAGCAGTAAGAAGACAGGGAAAAGGTGACCTGGGTATGAAAGGAGTGGAAGAGTTTTTAAATGATCTTAAAATTGAGATAAACGAAAGGCGAACCGAATAATGATCAGGTAATAAATATTCATTAATAAATTCTCAAACCCCGATGAGAATTCTAAAAAATAAAATACCTCCCTTTCGGGGATGGGGGTTAACTAAAAAATTTAAATGGCAGTACAACAAGGAGGATTTAAACCGGGCGGCGGTGGTGGTGGTGGTTTTAAAAAACCCGGTGGTTACAGGGGCAGATTTGTTCCACGCAAAGAAGCCGAACATCGAATCAATCATTTTATCAGGGTACCACAGGTAAGATTAGTGGGTGAAAACATAGAAATTGGAGTTTACAGCACCAATGATGCTTTAAAGATTGCACTGGAACAGGGGTTGGATCTTGTTGAAATATCTCCACAGGCAGATCCCCCGGTTTGTAAAGTAATTGACTACAATAAATTTCTATACGACAAGCGGAAAAAGGAAAAAGAAATGAAAGCGAAGAGCAAGATTTCTGAAGTAAAAGAAATCCGCTTTACGCCAAATACCGATGATCATGACTTTGATTTCAAAGCCAAGCATGCGGAAAATTTTTTGAAAGAAGGAAATAAGGTGAAGGCCTATGTACAATTCAAAGGCAGGGCAATCCAATTCAAAGAAAGAGGACAATTATTGCTTTTAAAGTTTGCAGAAAGACTCTCAGAAATAGGAACACTTGAAAGTATGCCGAAGATGGAAGGAAGGCGAATGCTTGCAATGTTTGCTCCAAAAGGAAAGAAAAAATAATTTGTAATATTATTTGTGAAATAATTCAAGCCGTTTCGATCTTATCGGAACGGTTTTTTAATTTGCATTATGGATATTGAGGAATTGCAAAAGATATGCTTATCGTTTCCTGTAGTAACGGAAGATGTCAAATGGGAGACCAATCTTTGTTTCTGTGTGGGTAGTAAAATATTCTGTGTTGCTAATCTTGAACCACCTCATTATTTTTCTTTTAAAGTAAGGGAAGAGGAGTTTGATGAACTATCTCAGTCAGAAGGCTTTGATCCAGCACCTTATCTTGCCCGTGCTAAATGGGTGCAGGTAACTGATTCTTCGAGGCTTAGCAGGGCAAGCCTGATAAACTATCTGAAACAGAGTTATGATCTTATCAAACTAAAAATTCCAAGAAAAATGAAGGAAGAATTGGGTTTAGAATAAGTAAGATCTTTTTCTTTCAATTGCCTTGCTGTAAGGGCATTCTCCATTATCTTTGCGACCCCATTTCCAAATTATAAGTTCTTTATTAGGGTAATGGGACTGATTCCTGAAGAGGTTCAATAAGGATTCCGCCTGTGCGGAAACACCTCAAGGGTTAATAATAAATGCATTTAAAATGCCAAAAGTAAAAACTAATTCCAGCGCCAAAAAGCGATTTAAAGTGACTGGTACTGGAAAAATTACACACCAGAAGAGTTACAAGCGTCACATCCTGACAAAAAAATCCAAAAAACGTAAAAGGTCATTAAGAATTGATGGTTTGGTAAGCAAGCCCAATATGGACTTTGTAAAACGTCTTTTACGGTTGAAGTAAGAGATCTTAGGTATGAAGTAAGTAGTCTGAGATCAGACTTCCGACATCAGACCTCAAATCTGAAATCTAAATTCCTCCGAAGGAGTTCCTTCGGAATAAAATTAAAAATTATTAAGATATGCCTCGTTCAGTAAATTCAGCTGCCAGCAAAGCACGCAGAAAAAGAATATTAAAACAAGCCAAGGGCTATTATGGAAAACGTAAAAACGTTTATACAGTTGCCAAAAACGTAGTAGAAAAAGGTATGACATACATGTTTGTAAGTCGTAAGCTAAAGAAAAGAGAATACCGTGCACTATGGATTGCCCGTATAAATGCAGCAGTTCGTGAAGAAGGAATGACTTATTCAGTATTCATTAATAAACTTCAAAAGAAAGGTATCGGGCTGGATCGTAAAGTACTTGCTGATCTGGCTATGAACAATCCTGAGTCATTCAAAAGCCTGGTTGCACAGGTAAAATAATGTCTTTATAAAGATCTTTAATAAACCGGCTGTGTTAAATTCACATCCGGTTTTTGTTTTTTTAGAAGTTCAATCATATACTTTTGTACCGTTTTTAATTTTTACTGAAACCAACTTATCTGTAAATGGACAATAGCTATTTCGACCTTGTAAAACAGACATTCAAATTTCCTCAGGAAGGCCTGGAAGTAGAAGAAGGTAATTTAATATTCAATGGCCTTGATCTGAGAGCAATAATTGCCAAATATGGTACTCCGCTTAAGATGACTTACCTGCCGAAGATCGGTATGCAGATAAAAAAGGCCAAGCAAATGTTTGGAGCTGCTATAAAGAAACACAAGTATGAAGGCAAGTATCATTACTGTTACTGTACAAAAAGTTCCCATTTTAGTTTTGTGGTTGAAGAAGCACTGAAACATGATATCCATCTGGAAACATCTTATGCATATGATATTGAAATCATCAAAAAATTATATGCAAAGAAAAAATTATCAAAGGAAATTCATATTATTTGCAACGGATATAAGCAGAAAGGCTATACCAGGCGAATTGCCAACCTGCTTAATTCAGGTTTCACCAATGTGATTCCTGTACTGGATAACAAAGAAGAGTTGAGAGATTATGCAAAGAGTGTTAAAGTGCCTTTTAAGCTAGGGATCCGGGTAGCAGCAGAAGAAGAACCTTCGTTCCCTTTTTATACATCCAGGCTGGGGATTCGGGCAAAGGACATCCTGGAGTTTTATGTGGACAGGATTGAAGGTTATGAAACAAAGTTTCAGCTAAAAATGCTACATATATTTTTGAACAAAGGCATTAAGGATGATATTTATTATTGGAGCGAGATGAACAAGGTCATTAATCTGTATTGTCAACTGAAAAAGATTTGTCCTGAATTAGACTCTATCAATATAGGCGGAGGATTTCCCATCAAACATTCACTTGGGTTTGATTATGACTACCAGTTTATGATCAATGAAATTGTGGGCAATATAAAAAAAGCATGTAAAAAAGCCAGGGTGCCGATGCCGCATTTATATACTGAATTCGGCAGTTATACTGTTGGGGAAAGTATGGCACATATTTACGGAGTGATTGGTCAAAAAGTTCAGAACGATAAAGAAACCTGGTACATGATCGATTCTTCTTTCATTACAACTTTGCCAGACACATGGGGCATTGGAGAAAAGTTCCTGATGTTACCTGTAAATAAATGGGATAGTGAATATCATCGGGTAGTACTGGGAGGTATGACCTGTGACAGCCATGATTATTATGATTCAGAAGAACATATTAATGAAGTGTTCCTACCCAAAATAAATAACGGAGAGCCTTTGTATGTTGGATTTTTTCATACCGGAGCATACCAGGACCAGATAAGCGGATATGGTGGTATCAAACATTGCCTGATCCCTTCCCCTAAACATATTATCATCAGTCATGATAAGAACGGGAAACAAATTGATTGGATTTATGCAAAGCAGCAAACAGCCCAGAGTATGCTCAAGATTCTTGGCTATTCAAAATAAGATCAGAATTTAATAGCCTTCTTATTTACAAGAATAGTTTTTGCTTTTTCTGAATTTGAATTTCGATTAATTGAATTTGATTCGATTTTCCGGATGCTGGCAGCAAATGCCAGTAACATTAATAATAATACCGCCTGAAGAATTTTATTTGCTTTCATGCATTCCGGAATTATATTTATAAAATCAATTCATTTGCCAGAATTATATAAATCGCTTTAACATGAAACAAATTCTGATTTTATTAACGCCGGTCATTTTACTAAATAGTATTTGCCAGGCTCAATCTTCTGAAGACTCTGTAAAGGCTGTAATCAATAAATTATTTGATGGTATGCGGAATACAGATGCTGAAAGTTTAAAAAATGTATTTGCAGATAGTGCCATATTGCAAACAACAAGAAGAAATACTGACGGTGGTTTTTATGTTCATAATGACGATGTGAAAAAATTTATAGAAAGTATAAGTAAAGCCAAAAAGGATTCGCT
>CAZOOT010000064.1:0-18896 GCA_964581455.1 uncultured Chitinophaga sp.
AAATAACTTACCAGCCAACTAATAGAAGAAATGGTTTGTTCACAATTTCTGGTAATATCCAGGTCACTTCAAACAATAGAAATATTTCAATAGGAGTGGTGAAAAATGGCATAATAGGTACAAGATATGGAGAAACTACTTTAAGGTTAACAACTGCCAATGAACCATTCCAATTTTCTTTTTTGGCTTTTCTGGAAGACATTGCTTTGGGCGATTATTTTGAAATATATTATTCATCAGCAAACAATTCAGATGTTGTAAAAATTGAAGATATCCAATGGCTGGTTACTTCACAATAACCAGCATAGATCAAACAGCACAATTTCTTGATAGTTTAAAGAGATTCTATGAAAAAAATTATATTGATAGCCCTGCTGGGAAATATTGAGAACGCAAATGCACAAAGCGATATTCAAAATAATGGTACCCTTCAAATTCATCCGGGAGGCAGTTTCTCAGGCTGGAGCAATTTTACAAATACCAGTTCAGCTACATTGATCAACAACGGAACATTGTATTTAAAAGCATTTGTGATTAATGATGAACCAGGAATGTCTTCCGGAACCGGTACTACCTACCTTAACGGAAGCAGTAACCAGCAACTTAATGGTAGCGCAATTTTCAAAGTTTTTAATTTATTTACTGATAATGCTGCAGGTTTTGCAGTAAACAATGATATAAGTATTGCTGCTGCGCACAGTTTTGTAAATGGAATCATGACAACATCGGTTACCCCAAATTATGTTGTGTATGAGACAGGTTCATCTTATTCTGGCAGTGCCGATAGCAAGCATGTAAATGGACGGGTTAAAAAGTTAGGTGCGACTGATTTTACTTTTCCTGTTGGGGATAATACTTATGTCAGACCTGTTGCTTTGGAAAACATGTCAGCATCTTCAGAATATGTTGTCCGATATATTACACCTACTCCCAATTCGTCTAACATGCAATCTCCGATTGTTAGTATGATGACACTGGAAGCATGGGAAGTTCTCCGGAATTCCGGAGGCACTACGCAGGTTCATTTAAATTGGGATAATGGAAAAGTTACATTTCCTAATTATGTTTTATCTCAAATTGTTTCTGCTTATTATGATGGCAGTAATTGGACAAGCCAGGGCGGAACGGCAACAGGAAATGTGACCACAACCGGTGAAATAACATCAGCAGCCATGAGTTCATATGGTTATTTTGCAATCGGTAGTGTTGCCTCTGTGCTTCCGGTTACATTTATCAACGTTACTGCACAACGTAAGGATATTTATAATGATGTAAAATGGCTGACTGTTGATGAAAAGAATGCTGGCCATTATGAAGTTCAGCGAAGTGATGATGGTATTAATTTTAAAAGCATTGGAAGCGTTCAGGCAAATAACCGTTCATCCATCCAGGAATACGGTTACAGGGATTATCTTCCTTTCAGCGGTATTGCTTTTTATAGAATAAAAAATGTGGACAATGATGGGAAAAACAAACTATCGAAAGTGGTATCAGTATATGAACGTTCTTTCATGACCAATGAAATAAAAGTTCTGAACCCGGCAAAGGAACAAATTGTTATAAGAAGTAAGAATGATGCAGACAAATCAACAAAATATGTTTTATATAAGGAGAATGGCCAGGTGGTTCTTTCAGGAAATATGAACCTGAATGCAGGAATGGATAATTCAATTAACCTGCCCGGCACAGTGGCAAAAGGATATTATATTTTACAACTGGTTGGTGAAAAGATCAATTATACCCAGAAAATTTTAATACAATAAAATAATTATCGATAGTTTCTTTTTCTTTCAAATTGGTTTATATCATGATTGGATTTTAGTCGGGGGGTAATTTCTATTACTCCCCTTTTTTATGTCTTGATGCCAGTTTCTCTATTACATTTTCAAGCATCATGTTTTTAGATTGCAGTAAAATAAGAAAATGAAAAAGCAGATCTGCTGATTCATTCAAAAAATTTTCTTCATTATCATCTTTACTTTCAATGATCAGTTCTACTGCTTCTTCTCCCACTTTTTGAGCAATCTTATTTATTCCTTTACTAAAAAGAGAAGATGTATAAGATGTAGAAGA
Source organism: uncultured Chitinophaga sp. (assembly GCA_964581455.1). Classification (GTDB taxonomy): domain Bacteria; phylum Bacteroidota; class Bacteroidia; order Chitinophagales; family Chitinophagaceae; genus VBAS01. The sequence continues at coordinate 2,074 of CAZOOT010000064.1, forward strand.
TGGATTATTTTTTCTGTCATTAATGATTGCTTCCAGTTTATTTAATGAAAAAGGTGGATTGGTTTCCTTAAAACAAGTGTCAGCACCGGTATGACAAACCGGGCCGGCTGGACTAGCCTTGATCAATAATGTATCATTATCACAATCAAGACTTATTTTTTTCAGCAGTAAAAAATTCCCGGAGCTTTCTCCTTTGGTCCATAACCTTTGTTTGGACCTGCTGAAAAAAGTCACTTTGTTTTCAGCAATTGTTTTTGCCAGTGCTTCTTCATTCATATACCCGAGCATTAAAACAATATTTGTTGATTCGTCCTGGACAATTACCGGAACCAGGCCATCAGGATATTTTGAAAATTCAGGTTTCATAATCTGACAGGGATGTTTTTAGCGTTTAAAAATATTTTCAATTCAGGTATTGCTATTTCTTTATAATGGAATATACTGGCGGCCAGTGCAGCATCAGCAAATGCCTGATCAAAAACCTCTTGAAAATGTTCCATCGTACCTGCGCCGCCTGAAGCTATTACAGGTATTGATAAATTTTCCGAAAGTAATTTAGTGATCTCAATCGCAAACCCATCTTTCGTTCCATCATTATTCATAGAAGTCAACAGAATTTCTCCAGCTCCAAGTTCTACAGCTTTTTTAGCCCAGTCAAAACAAATGGTTTCTGTTTTTGTTCTTCCTCCATTTAGATAAACATACCAGTTGCCGTCCTCTTCTTTTTTAGTATCTATTGCCAAAACCACACACTGGCTGCCAAAACTTGTTGCCAGATCATTTATTAATTGCGGATTTTTAAATGCAGAACTGTTTATTGAAATTTTATCTGCTCCATTATCGAGCAAAACTTTTACATCTTCAGAACTACTGATCCCTCCGCCTACAGTAAAAGGAATATTGATCTTTTTAGCAATATTGTTTGCAAGGGCACTCAAAGTTTTTCTTTTTTCAACCGTAGCGGTTATATCCAGGAAAACCAATTCATCAATACCCTGTTGGGCATAGAGGGCTCCTAATTCAACCGGATCACCGGCATCACGAAGATTTATGAAATTGGTGCCTTTTACGGTTCGGCCATCCTTAATATCAAGGCAGGCGATTATTCTTTTTGTTAACCCACTCCCCCCGTTTAATGGAGAACCGGAAGCATCATTGTTTTTTAGATTTATATTCATTTAATATTAAACATTGATAATTGAATATTGAGCTTTTCCAAATCTTTTATAGAAATTCTGTTCTCATAAATGGCTTTACCGATGATTATTCCTTTACAACCTATTTTATATAATTCTTCTACTTCTTTAATTGAACTTACTCCACCACTGGCAACAAAATGCAGTTCAGGGAATTTTTGAATGATGTTTTTATAAAGATCCATAGAGGGCCCTTCCAGTTTACCATCTTTACTTATATCTGTGCAAAACAATTGCTGAATTCCCAGAACTGAATATTTTTCAATAAAATCATAGATCCATAAATCAGTTGTTTCCTGCCAGCCGTGGATTGATATTTTTTCTTCTTTAACATCGGCCCCTAAAAAAAATATATTTATTCCGAAAAGCTGAAACCATCTTTTTAATTCTTCCTCATTTTTGACGGCGATACTTCCTACAGTGATAAGGGAAGCTCCTGAGTTAATGACAATCTCAACATCTTTTTGGGTTTTGATGCCACCTCCAAAATCAACGACTAATTTTGTTTTGCCGGCAATTTCTTCCAGAACTTTCCAGTTTTTTACGGCACCATCTTTTGCTCCATCCAGGTCTACCAAATGCAATCTTTTTAAACCGGCATCTTCAAACATTTTTGCCACTTCCAGTGGCTTTTCGTTGTAAACCTTTATTTGACTATAATCACCTTGTGTAAGCCGGATACATTTTCCGCCAATGATATCAATGGCAGGAATGACAAAGTCATTTTTGACGGAAGGAGAAATCTTGTTTATTTCAATATTTTTATTTTGCTCATTCATAGGTTTATAAAATTTTGCAGAATTAACTGCCCGGTTACAGCCGATTTTTCCGGATGGAATTGAACACCATAAAAATTATTTTTTTGTAATGCACTGCTGAAAGGCAGAATATAATTTGTAGTTGCAATAGTGTGTTCGCCCATCTCAGCAAAATAACTGTGTACGAAATAACAAAATTCTCCATCCGTGATTCCTGAAAACAAATTTGATTTCAAATCATGGATCGTATTCCAGCCTGTTTGCGGAATTTTAAAAGATGCAGAAGCAGTTGTTTTAAATTTTTTGATCACTTCATTAAAAATTCCCATGCATTGTGTATCGTTTTCTTCCGAAAAACTGCACAGGAGTTGCATACCCAGGCAGATTCCCAATACAGGTTGGGTTAAAGAACAGATCAGTTTATCCAGTTCTCTTTCTCTTAAATAACTCATGGCCGTGCTGGCTTCACCTACTCCGGGAAATATCACTTTATCTGCCTGCATGATCTCAACAGCATCATCAGTAACTACTGCATCAATTCCTATTCTTTCCAATGCATATAGCACAGACTGTATGTTTCCTGCATTATATTTAATAATAACAATTTTCATCAGAGTATTCCTTTTGTAGTTGGTATTTGTAAATTATCCGTATCTCTTTTCACCGCCATTTTAATGGAGCGGGCCAGTGCCTTAAAAATTGATTCGATTTTATGGTGTTCATTTTCGCCTTCAGCTTTAATATTCAGGTTACATTTTGCAGCATCACTAAAGGATTTGAAAAAATGGAAAAACATTTCTGTGGGCATGTCGCCAATTTTTTCTCTTTTAAAATCAACCTCCCAAACCAACCAGCTTCTTCCTCCGAAATCAAGCGCAACCTGCGCAAGACAATCGTCCATGGGTAAAAGGAATCCATAACGTTCCAATCCGGCTTTATTGCCCAATGCTTTTACAAAAGCTTCACCAAGAGCAATGGCTGTGTCTTCTATCGTATGGTGTTCATCAATATGCAGATCACCGGTTACAGTAATTTTAAGATCTGTATTACTATGCCGACCCAATTGATCCAGCATGTGATTGAAAAATTTTAAACCCGTATTTATTTCTGTTTTTCCTGTACCATCCAGTTGCAATTCTATTTTTATTTTAGTTTCATTCGTATCCCTTAAATGAATGACCGATCTGTTGCCTTTCTTTAAATGAGAATAAATATTTTCCCAATCTTTATCCTGGGAGTTTTTTAACTCTAATGCAATAAAGGGTTCAATATTTTTTATTGAATCTGTTGTAGAACTATTTCCAAGTTCCGGATCATTATTCAGCCAGATTGCTTTGCATCCCAGGTTTTTTGCCAATATTACATCAGTGATTCTGTCACCTATGACGAAGGAGTTGCTGAGATCATAATCAGAGTTATTCAGGTATTTGGTAAAAAGTGCTGTTTCAGGTTTACGGGTATTTGCTTTTTGTGATGGGAATGTTTTATCGATTAGTACTTCAGAAAATATTATCCCTTCATTCTCCAGTTGCCGCATAAAAAAATTATGAACTGGCCAGAAACTTGACTCCGGGAAGGAATCGGTGCCCAGTCCATCCTGGTTTGTTGCCATCACCAGTTCATATTCGAACTCTTTTACAATTCTGGATAACCAGACAAACATGCCGGGATAAAATTCCAGTTTTTCAAAAGAATCAATCTGGTAAGTAGGCGGAGCTTCTTTGATAAGCGTTCCATCCCGGTCAATAAATAAAACTCGTTTAGCCATGATTATTGTTTATAAGATTTTAATTCTTCAATCAGTATTTTGTTTTCATATTCTGTTCCAATGGTTATTCTCAGGCAATTTTCGCATAAAATGAATTTTGAACGATCACGGACGATGATTTCCCTGGATATTAAAAATTCATAGATATTTCTTGCCTGTTTCATTTTTACCAGCAAAAAATTAGTATCTGAAGGATAAACATTTTCAACAATTGGAAGTTTTAATAATTCCATTCTTAGGAATTCTTTTTGGAATAAAATCTTATTACACTGTTCAGTTACCCAATTTTTGTTTTGTAAAGCTTCCAGGATCAGTAACTGACTTGAAGTATTGATATTGTAAGGATATTTTATTTTATTCAGCAGTTCAATAATAAAAGGAGAGGAAAAAGCCATTCCGAGCCTGAGACCGGCCAGCCCCCATGCTTTGCTTAATGTTTGCAATACCACAAGATTCGCGTAGGCAGAAAGATTATTGATAAACGATTTATTTTCTGAATAATCTATATATGCTTCATCTATTACAACAATACCGGAGAAATTAGTCAGGACTGTTTCGATATCATTTCTTCTGATAGTATTTCCACTGGGATTATTGGGGGAGCAGATAAATATGATTTTTGTAAAAGAGTTAATGGCTTTTTCAATGGCCACAAGATCTAACTGGAATTCAGTTGTAAGATTTACTTCCTTTGTTTCAATATCATTCAACTCTGCACATACTTTATACATACCATAAGTAGGAGGGCAGATGATCACATTGTCTTTAGCTGGTTCACAGAAAATCCGGAAAAGCAGATCTATTGCTTCATCACTTCCATTTCCCAGAAAAATATTTTGCAGTGGAATGCCTTTTAACTCACTCAATTTTTCTTTCACTTTCCATTGCATCGGATCAGGATAACGATGATAATTTTCTGATAGGGGAGATCCATACGAATTTTCATTTGCATCAAGAAAAACAGATGCAGGGCCATTGAATTCATCCCTCGCAGATGAGTAAGCAGTCATCTTTTTAATATTATCCCGAATTAGATTTTCTAAATTGAAATTCATGTCATTTAATTTAGTCTTATTTCTACAGCTCTTCTATGTGCTTCCAAACCTTCTGCTGCTGCCATTTCCATAACGGCAGGTCCTAAATTTTGCAGCCCTTGTTTTGATAGTTGCTGAAAGGTTATTTTTTTTACAAAACTATCTAATGATACACCACTATACATAGCAGCATAGCCATTTGTAGGTAGGGTGTGGTTGGTACCGCTGGCATAATCCCCTGCACTTTCCGGTGAATAATTTCCAAGGAAAACCGACCCGGCTGATAAAATATCAGGAATATATTTTTCGGCATCACGAATTGAAAGCATCAGGTGCTCGGGTGCATACAGGTTTGAAAAACTGATTGACTCATCAATATTCTTCAGTAAAATAATTTTACTGTTTGTCAATGACAATTTTGCTATAGCTTTTCTTGGCAATGTGGCTAATTGTTCTTTTAAACATCGCCGGATCTTTTTTGCGATATTTTCATCTGCAGTTAACAAAATGACTTGTGAATCTGGTCCATGTTCAGCTTGCGATAAAAGATCTGCAGCTGCAAATTCCGGAACTGATGTATCATCTGCAATGATGAGAATTTCAGAAGGACCCGCAGGCATATCGATAGCTATGTTTTCCTGTTGTAACAGTTTTTTGGCAATAGTTACGTATTGATTTCCCGGCCCGAAAATTTTAAACACTTTAGGAATGGTTGCCGTACCGTAAGCCATAGCAGCAATTGCCTGAGCACCTCCAACTTTGAAGATTTTATTTATTCCGCAAATTTTAGCTGCAAAAAGTATGGCCGGATGTATGGATCCGTCTTTTTGCGGAGGAGTGCAAATCAGTATTTCTTTGCATCCTGCAATTTTTGCCGGGATTGCCAGCATAAGAACTGTAGAAAATAATGGCGCCGAGCCACCGGGAATATAAAGTCCCACTTTTTCGATACCAGCTGATTGACGCCAGCATTTTACACCGGGCATTGTTTCCACTATTTTAATTTCTTCTTTCTGAGTTAAGTGAAATGTTTCAATGTTCTTTTTTGCCAGGCTTATTGCATTTTTTAATTCAGGCGACAATAACTTTTCTGCAGTTTCTATTTCATTAATACCAACAATTAATGAATTTAATTTAATGCCATCAAGCTTTTTTGTGAATTTAAATAAGGCCTTGTCGCCATTTATTTTAATTTTTTCCAAAATTTTTCTAACAGAAATTTCAATTTTCGATGATTTGAAAGAAGGACGTTTTATCAGGTTCTTCCAATCTTCCCGTTCCGGATATTTTATGATCTGGTTCATGTTTTTAGTTTATCATTTTTTCAATAGGAATTATCAGAATTCCTTCAGCTCCGTTATTTTTTAATTGTTCAATCACATTCCAGAAATCATATTCACTGATCACTGAATGAACGGAACTCCACCCTGAAGCTGCAAGCGGCAGGATGGTAGGGCTTTTCATACCGGGTAGTAAATTGCAGATAGCTTCCAGTTTATTGTTTGGTGCATTTAATAAAACATATTTATTATTCTTGGCTTTCTTAACTGCACGAATTCTGAATATGAGTTTTTCCAATAAAATACTTTTTTGATCAGAAAGTTTTTCATTGCTTATTAAAACTGCTTCGGATTGTAAAACCGTAACCAGTTCCTCAAGTTCATTGCTAAAAAGAGTGCTGCCGGAACTTACCAGGTCACAAATAGAATCGGCAAGTCCGATGCGGGGAGCTATTTCAACAGATCCGCTGATCTCCTGAATGCTCGCAGTAATTTTTTGCTTTTTCAGGAATGCAGAAAGTAAATGAGGATAGCTGGTGGCAATTTTTTTCCCATTTAGTTCATTCACTGAATTAATGTTGCCGTTTTTAGGTACTGCAACAGATAAACGACACTTTCCAAATCCAAGCTTTTCAATTGGAGAAACCATTTTGTTTTTTTCTGCTACAGTATTTTCTCCAACAATTCCAATATCTGCAACTGCATCCTGTACATATTCAGGAATATCATCATCACGCAGGAAGAATACCTCCAGCGGAAAATTTGCCGCTTGTACACGAAGTTGATTATTACCATTGCTTATATCAATTCCACATTCCTTCAACAATGACAAAGAACCATCATGGAGTCGTCCTTTTTTCTGTATAGCAATTTTCAGCATCGGCATATCATCGGAAAATTCATTTTTAATTTTGGTTGTCATTTTTTACTCATTTATAATTCGATTAAAAATAAAAAAGGGCTTACCTGAGTAAGCCCTTTTAAAAAAGTTTATGTTGATACATTATATCATCATAGCTTACCCCATTCAGGTAAAATATGCAGATGATGATGATGTATACGATTATTCATTGTTGATGCAAATATAGGAGAATATGATTATACCTTGTCTTTTTTCATTTCCAGGGAAACAGTAGGACAACCATATTTGCGGGATGTAGCGCAGGAACTTATTAAAACGATCATTAGTAACAGTGAAAGGCCGGTTATAAATTTATTTTTCATTATTAGGGATTTTGAGTTAAAACGAAAAAAAGTGAAGTTTATTTTACAATTGAAGCCAGAATTGTAAAATTCAGTTAATTACATCCGATGCAAATACTTACCTTTACAGCCTCGTAAAATTACTAATTTACAACATGTTACAACTTACTAAGCCTCTGGCATTTATAGACTTAGAAACTACTGGGATCAACCTTGGCTCCGACAGGATTGTAGAGATTGCAATTGTAAAGGTGTTAATTGATGGAAATAAAAGCGTAAAGCGTAAATTAATTAACCCCGGAATACCCATACCTAAAGCAGCCAGCGATGTTCATGGCATTTCTGATGAAATGGTGAAAGATGCCCCTTCTTTCAAACAGGTAGCACATGAGCTTAAACAAATGCTGGATGGATGCGATATAGCAGGGTATAACAGTAACAGATTTGATATTCCACTTTTGATGGAAGAGTTTCTTCGTGCTGAAATTGATTTTGAAATGAAAGGCAGAAGACTAATAGATGTGCAGCATATCTTTCATAAGATGGAACAAAGAACGCTTAGTGCTGCATATAAATTCTATTGCAGTAAGAATCTGGAAGGGGCACACAGCGCAGAAGTGGATGCCACTGCTACTTATGAGATCCTGGAAGCTCAGATAAAACATTATCCTGAATTGGGAAATACAGTGGATTCAGTTCTGAAAGTTATCGGAGAAGATGTGATTGTAGATTTTGCCCGCCGGTTTGCAATGGACAACGGTGTGGAGGTCTTCAATTTTGGAAAATTCAAGGGCAAACCTGTTGCAGAAGTTCTGAAATCTGAGCCACAGTATTACGACTGGATGATGAAAGGTGATTTTCCGCAGCATACAAAGCAAAAACTTACTGAGATAAGAACACGAAGCCTTCTAAATAAAAATTAACAATTGTTCAATTAATAATACGGCTTCCGATTTTCAAAACTTGTACATTCGTTGTTCGCATTACCCGCAGCTTTGGATAAACTTGTTATCATACCAACTTTTAATGAGAAAGAGAATATTGCTGATATTCTTTCCGCCATATTTAATTTGAAACAGGATTTTCATATTCTGGTAATAGATGACGGCTCGCCAGATGGCACTGCACAAATAGTGAAAGAACTTCAGCCGCAATTCAGTAATCAATTATTTATTGAAGAAAGAAAAGGAAAACTTGGATTAGGGACCGCTTATATCCATGGATTCAAATGGGCTTTGAAAAAAGGTTATGCTTTTATATTTGAGATTGATGCTGATTTTTCCCATAATCCAAAAGATCTGCCCCGGTTATATGAAGCCTGTAAAAATGAAGGTTCAGATCTGGCAATCGGATCCCGTTATGTCAGTAATGGTGCTGTAGTAAACTGGCCCTGGGACAGGATCGCACTTTCAAAAGGCGCTTCTTTATATACAAGGATGATAACATGGATGCCTGTAAAAGACCCAACAGCCGGGTTCGTTTGTTATAAGAAAGAAGTATTGGAAGTTATTAACCTGGATGAAATAAGTTTTGTAGGTTATGCATTTCAGATTGAAATGAAATATGCTGCCTGGAAACTCGGTTTTAAATTAAAAGAAGTTCCGATAACATTCCAGGATCGGACACATGGCATATCTAAAATGAATAAAAGTATTGTGAAAGAAGGTATCCTTGGTGTTTTAAAACTCCGGTGTAACAGTATGTTTAAAAACTACAGGAGGAAAATGAAAATCAATGAAAGAGAAATATCTCCGGTTTCTTCTCCGAAATAAATTCTTTGTGCTTTTTTAATTAGTTTGCGTTGAATGAAAAAATCTTTCCTTCAGCTTCATGCTTCCGTTTTTCTTGCCGGCTTTACCGGGATTCTCGGGCTGTTAATTGACTTGAACGAGGGCTTGCTTGTCTGGTACCGTTTATTAATAGCTTCTGTTGCCATGTGGATCCTGTTTTCATTGATGGGGAAATTGCAAAAAATTTCAGTAAAAGATATTTTTAAACTTACTGGCATTGGATTTCTTGCAGCTATTCACTGGGTTACTTTTTATGGATCTATAAAATATGCAAACGTATCTGTTGCTTTGGTATGTTTTTCTTCGGTTGGTTTTTTTACTGCATTGGCAGAACCTGTTTTGTTACGTACAAAAATTAAATGGATAGAAGTACTGCTTGGTCTTTTGGTCATAGCAGGGATATTTATCATTTTTCATTTTGATCCAAAATATAAAGTTGGAATTATTCTCGGAGTCATATGTGCGTTGTTGATGGCATTTGTTATGATCTTTATCAGGCAGTTTGTCCAGCGGGTAAATTCAGAAACACTACTCACTTATCAATTAAGCGGCGGATTTATTACATTGTCGTTATTAATGCCTTTTTATCTTAAAATGTTTCCTACTGATTATCTGATCCCGGATCTAAATGACTGGTTATGGTTATTGGTGCTGGCTTTGTTTTGTTCAGTACTGGCATTTATGCTTTCTGTAAGTGCATTAAAAAAACTAAGTGCCTTTACAGTAAACCTGAGCTTTAACCTGGAACCTGTTTATGGAATTCTGCTTGCATTTATTTTTTTTGGAGAAAGCAAACAATTAGGCTGGTCCTTTTTTGCCGGTTTTGCTTTAATTTCCCTCTCACTCATTATCCATGTCTGGATGCTGTTCAAACAACAAAGAAAAATTACACGGGATGTTGCCGCATGAATATTACAAAAGAATAATTGAATATTACGATAGCACAGAGAATGCCTATAAGGATACCTGGGATCTGAACAACAGCATGGCAATCCATTATGGTTATTGGGATAAAAAAGTAAAAACTTTTTCACAGTCCCTGAACCGGATGAATGAAATAATGATGATTGAAGCGGGGGTGTGTTCTTCAGATATAGTATTGGATGCCGGATGCGGAATAGGAGGCAGCAGTATTTTTCTTGCGAAACAAACTGGTTGCAATGTTACAGGTATAAGCATAAGTGAAAAACAAATTAATAAAGCAAGAGAATTAGCAATAGAGAAAGCTGTAGATAAAAAAGTAAGTTTTCATGTGATGGATTATTCTTCTGCTGTTTTTCCGGATAATAGTTTTGATGTGGTTTGGGGATGTGAGAGTATTTGCTATGCTGTTGATAAAGAGAAATTCATTAATGAAGCATTTCGTTTATTAAAACCGGGAGGCCGGCTTATTGTAGCAGACGGATTCCTTAATGACATTAAGGACAATGACCATCCATTAATCAGAAAATGGCTGGATGGATGGCAGGTAAATTATCTTGAATCTGCAGGAAGGTTTTTACAGTTCATGAGTTCAGCAGGTTTCGAAAATATCCGTTACAGGGATATCTCTTCTTTTACAAGACATTCATCTGTACGGCTGTATAAATATTATTTTCTTGCACATCTTTATATTCTCTGGAAGAAATTGACATTTTCAAATCGCATTAATGAAATGCAAAGGAATAATATCAATGCCTGCAAGTTTCAATATTTGGGGATGAAAAAAAAGTTATGGCAATATGGAATTGCTCTTGGTATAAAGCCTGATTAATTTTTCAACTTTCATCTTATCTTTAGCCCAATTCAAAATACACAACATGAAGAAACTGATTATTGGCAGCTTTTTAATTTTTATTTGCAACCCGCTTATTTCCCAGAAAAAACCATTGGACCATTCGGTGTATGACGGATGGCAAAGTATTGGTGAAAGAATGATCAGTAAAAACGGTCAATGGGTTGTTTATACTATTTGTCCCCAGGAAGGAGATACTACTTTGGTCATTCAACAGGCAGATGGTAAATACAAAAAAGAAATTGAAAGAGGATCCAATGCTGCGATCACCGAAGATAGCCGATTTGTTATTTTTAAAATAAAACCTTACCAAAAAGAACTACGGGAGGCCAGGATTAAGAATAAAAAAAGGGAGGATTTTCCAAAGGACTCTTTGGGAATAGTAGAATTAGGAAAAGAAGAGATCAATAAAATTCCAAAAGTAAGAACATTCAAAGTGCCGGATAATAGCTCCGGTTGGGTAGCATACTGGATGGAAAAACCTAAAGATGCTTCTGCTGCTGAAGACGGCGCTGATCTTAATCTAAAAAATCTGAATTCCGGAACTGATAAAACATTTAACTCAGTTTCGGAATATTATTTTGATAAAAAAGGAACAAAGCTTTTATTGGAAACGTCCAAAAGCGCAAAAGATTCTTTTGGCAAAGCTTATGTTTTATTGGTTCATCTTTCTTCTGGCAAAACAGATACTTTGGCCAGGGGTGGAAATGATTTCAGGGGCTTTGCATTTGATGAGCATGGTAGCCAGCTTGCCTTTGTTGCTGAAAGAGATGCTGAGCCAAAAGCTTTGCAAAAATTTTATAAGCTTTGGTATTATCGGGATGGGATGGACAGTGCCGCTGAAATAGTAGAGAAAAGTTCAGTGGGTATGAAGTTGGGCATGACAGTCAGTGAACATGGAAACCTGAGCTTTAGTAAATCCGGGAAACGTTTATTTTTTGGTTCATCAATGATTCAACCGCCAAAAGACACTACTCTAATTGAAGCAGACCTTGTGAAATTAGATATATGGCATTACAATGATGATTATTTACAAACGCAGCAATTGGTTCAGTTGAACAGTGAACTCCGGAGAAACTATTTAACTGTTTATGATATAACTAAAAAATCCATTGAGCAACTTGGTTCAGAAGAAATTCCCCAGGTAATACAAACCAATGATGGGGACGGTGACTTGTTTGTTGGAATTACAGATGTGGGTAAAAGAAAAGAAAGCCAATGGTTGGGTCAAACCAGAAAAGATATTTATGTAATCAATGTGGCAGACGGATCAAAAAAAATGATTAAGCAAAACCTGCAGGGCCAGACTTATCCATCTACAACCGGTAAATATGTACTTTGGTATGACCGGCCCGCAAAAAATTATTTTATCTGGGATGGAAATACAGTGAAAAACATTACTTCAAAAATCACTGTGCCATTATGGAATGAGGAATTTGATTCCCCGGATAATCCAAACCAATATGGATTTATGGGTTGGCATGAAGACGATGCTGCCATATATGTATATGATAAATATGATATCTGGAAAGTGGATGTAACGGGTAAAAAATCACCATTCAACATCACATCAGGTATTGGACGTAAGAATGCTACTACCTACAGATATGTTCAATTAGACAATGAAAAAAAATCTTTTAAAAACGAGGCAATATTGACACGGGTTTTTAACAATAAAACAAAAGAAGCAAACCTGGCAATAGTAAATACAAATGGACAGGTAACTGATGTGAAAATGGGTGACAAGAAAATTTCTTTCGGGCAAATAATAGCTGCAAATAAAAACCTGAATGGTTCATGGCTCTATGAAAAAGAGAATTTTACAAACCCACCTGATTTATACATTACTAAAAGTTTCCCTGATGGGAGCATGGCAAATGAAAAAACTATTGTTGCTACTGAAATAAAACTTACTTCAATAAATCCACAGCAAAAAGTATATAATTGGGGTACCGCAGAATTATATAAATGGACAACCTTCAGTGGCAAAACTTCTGAAGGAATTTTATTTAAGCCGGAAGATTTTGATCCAAATAAAAAATACCCGGTAGTTATTTATTTCTATGAAAAATTATCTAATAATCTTCATAATTATATAGAGCCTGCACCAACCCGTTCTGCAATCAACACATCATTCTTTGTCAGCAACGGCTATATTGTTTTTCATCCCAATATCAGTTATGGTACGGGGCATCCGGGTAAAGATGCCTATGAATATATTGTTAGCGGAGCAAAATCGCTGATTGCTAAGTATAAATGGATTGATGCAAACAATATAGGTCTGGAAGGACATAGTTGGGGCGGCTACCAGGGAGCTTATATCATTACCAAAACAAATATGTTTAAAGCTGTATGGGCAGGAGCACCGGTTGTAAATATGACCAGTGCATACGGTGGCATAAGGTATGGTACTGGCGTTAGCCGTCAGTTTCAGTATGAACATACACAAACCAGGATCGGAAAAACATTATGGGATGGATTACCTTTTTATTTAGAAAGCTCACCGCTATTTTCATTGAATAAGGTTACAACACCTGTTGTGATTCTTCATAATGATAATGATGATGCAGTTCCTTTCACCCAGGGGATTGAAATGTTTACAGCATTGAAAAGGCTGGGGAAGAAAGTCTGGTTGATCAATTACAATGGAGAACCACACGGAGTTGTTCAAAGAAAAAACAGGAAAGATCTGGCCATTCGTTTCGAACAGTTTTTCGGCCATTTCTTAAAAGGCGAAAAACCGGCTAAATGGCTGAGCGAAGGCGTACCCGCTATCAAAAAAGGAAAAGATTGGGGATTAGAAATTGAATAAAAGCCTCTTTAAATCTTCCCAAAGGGGAGACTTGCCAGAACTCAAACCTGAAAGTTGATAGCAATCTTGTTCTTGATTTGTCAGCACTGTTGTTGAAATTTATTCCAAAGCTTGGCCTCCCTTTCCTTAGGAAAGGGAATGAGGGATAGGCTTTTTTAAGCTGCCTGCGCAGTAATATATTTCACCAGGCTTCTTTTAGCAATGGGTAACAATGTTTCTTCAACTGGAAAAGCCAGACCTGTTTCAATAGAAAATACTGCAGGATTAGGCAGGTTGCTCCGGTACCGGATTAGTTCAGATTTGATATTTTCAAAACTGTTTACAAAATTTCTTGACCAGCTGTTCACATAAGTGCTTTTCATACTCCGGTATTTCTCATCATGTTTTTCAAACATGGAAAGCCTGTAATGATATACTAAAGTTTCGTTGATCGCTGTTGTATTTAAAAAGAAATATCCTTCTTTATTATCAAGTGGTATTATACCAATCGGGCAAATTGTAATATTGTCTTCCACCAGTTCATATATCTCAACTCCGTTATTGATAGTTGTTTTCATGGTAGAAGCAGAGTAATTGATGATGGCTTCCAATTCATCCATAAGTTCATCGTCCTCTATTATTTGTTCATAAAGTAATTTTAGTTTTTCCATTTGTACCCCGGTAAGTTTTTTTGGAAAATGCTCCTGCAGTATTTTTTTGTTTTCCCGGAAGGATACAAGGTTATTGTAATGAAAGATCATATCTGCCAGTTGCGGATATAGTTTACTTTCATTAAAATATTTATTTACTTCCTGCAAATAGGCGAGGAGTGTGTATTTTTTGAGCTCGAAGTCTATATAGCCTTCAGCAAACCAGGTTTCGGATAATGTTTTCATGAGCTACTGTTTAGGTTAGTTACTGTAAATTACTAAAAAGACTTTGTATTTAAAAGGTAGTTTATCTTAGGTTTGTTAAAATAAAATTATGACAAGAAAATTTCTGTATATCACTATTATATTTTTTTCATCTTGTGTTTCAGTAAAATTTTATGTAGTACGTCATGCTGAGAAAGCAACTCCGTCTGATACAGTCGCCATGAGTACACCTAACGATCCGCCTCTTTCTCCGGCAGGAAAAGTAAGAGCAATAGAATTGAGAGAAGAATTGAAAAGCCAGAAGATCATGAATATTTATTCCACCAATACAATCCGCACCATTAATACTGCAAAACCTTTAAGTGAAATCAGGGGATTGCAAATTGAATTGTACAATACCAGAGATTCTCTGGATCATTTAATAGAAAAACTGAAAGCTGTAAAAAAGGGAAACTCACTGATCGTTGGTCACTCCAATACCGTAGATGATATTGTAAACAAGCTTTGTGGGGAAATAAAATTACCAAAGGATCTTCCTGATTCAGAATACGACAATCTTTATTTAATTATAAAGAAAGGAAAGAAGATGAAGTTTGAGAATAAAACTTTTGGAACACTCACGAATTAAAATACCGGTACAAAACAAAGACCAGAACAAAAATCAGTAATCGTTCGTTTTAATTCGTCTAATTATCGATTAATAGTCCCTCTCTCCATTAAAGTTCTCAAGTTCTTTTGCTACTGCAGTTAAGAATGTAGCACCCAGGCTTCCATCAACAATGCGATGATCATAGCTCATACTTAAAAACATCATATGCCGGATGGCTATGCTATCTCCATGTGGTGTTTCTACTACTACCGGACGTTTCTTGATGGCGCCAACAGCCAATATAGCAACTTGAGGCTGGTTGATGATCGGTGTTCCCATCAGGCTTCCAAAAGTTCCCACATTTGTCATGGTAAATGTACCGCCGGATGTATCATCAGCTTTCAATTTACCGGTCCTGGCATTCTCGGCTAAATTATTTACCTGCCTGGTAAGCCCAACCAGGTTCAGTTGATCCGCATTTTTTATTACCGGTACTATCAGGTTGCCACTGGGTAAAGCCGTGGCCATTCCTATATTAATATCTTTTTTAATAATGATCTTGTCACCATCCAAAGAGCAATTCACCAGCGGGAATTTTTTAATGCATTTTACGATTGCTTCAATGAACAAAGGAGTGAAAGTGATCTTTGTTCCCTCTCTTTTTTCAAAATCTTTTTTTACTTTATTCCTCCACATCACCATATTAGTTACATCCGCTTCAGTGAAACTTGTAACATGCGGACTGGTTTGCTTACTTCTTACCATATGTTCGGCAATCAGCTTTCGCATCCTGTCCATTTCTATAATTTCAACATTGCCCTGGTAAGTTGTGATTTGTGAATTTTGAGATGAAGCATTTGATTCATTAATAACAGTCATTTCTTGTTGACCATGTCCGGATTGCTGCTGGCTTCTTATTCCGGACTCCGAACTTCTCATTTCCTGCTCCCTGGTCCTTTTTCCTGATTTCCGTTCACTCACAAATTGCAGAATATCTTTTTTCGTCACTCTTCCTTCATTTCCTGTGCCGGGAATATTTTCCAGTTCACTCATGCTTATACCTTCGCTTGCAGCAATATTCAGAACAAGCGGGGAATAGAAGCGACTTCCATTCGAACCTGATTGCTGGCTGTTAAATGACGAAGGTTGTGAAGAAACGACCTCAGCTACTGTATCATATTGCGGATGTTGTATTTCAACTTTTGGTTGTGGAGCAGGTTTAGGTGCAGAAACTGTTTCCGCAGCATCAGTTTTTATTCTGGCGATAACAGCACCAATCGGCACTACATCGTCTACATTAAATAAAATTTCACTGATCACTCCGGCAGCAGTACTTGGTACTTCACTATCTACTTTATCCGTTGCAATGTCCAGCACAGTTTCATCCATATTCACTTTGTCACCAGGCTGTTTGTGCCACTTCAATATAGTAGCTTCCATTATACTTTCTCCAAGCTTGGGCATTACCAGATCAACTATTGCCATAAATATTTTTTTGTACTAAACAAATGTAATTCTATTCATCGTTCCTTGCTCGTTCCGAAGGAACTCCTTCGGAGCACTCTTGTACTGCATTAACACTATTCAACTCTGATCTTAAGTAGAAAGAATGGCAAGCAAAAAATTTGAACAGGGTCAAAGGTAATTATTTCCATCTAATCACTCCCTTCGTCATATACCAGATTCTCCAGGATAAATTTTCTCAATAAATTCAATGCAGCCTGTGCAGTCATTTCAATATTTCTTTCCCTGTCAAACCTGAAAT
>CAZOOT010000065.1:0-18877 GCA_964581455.1 uncultured Chitinophaga sp.
GTATTACTGCGTTATCCTTGTTACTGCTGTCCGTCACAGCTATTTCTTTATTAGTGATGAATTATACATCTGATAAGGCGGTGATGACAGAATTAGAAAATTCATCTCCTTCTGCAAACACAGCTTTACCATCCCAAAAATTTATAATTGAAAAAAATAATTCGCAATTTGCACTTTCCGATAAAGCAGTTAGTTTAAAACAACAACCGGTCATACAAGAACCGATAACAGGCGCAATTAAAAAGTCAGCTTCAACAAATATTACCCCGGTTAAAATAATCAGCACTTCCAATGAAGTGGTTCCAGTTGCAGATATAAACAACACTGAGGTTGTAAAACCGGATGTTCAAAATGAAACCGAAGAATTAAATACAGAATTTATTTCACAGGATAAAAACCTTACGGAATTAGTATTTGATAAAACCATTGCCGAAAATGAATCTGAAAAAATCAATACTGATTCTGAAATGACAGAAGCCATCAACCAGATTGCATCATTGGATATACCAATAAAAACAGAATCAAAAAAGAGGGGACTAACCGCACAGGTTTATTTCACACCTACCATCAGTTATAGAAAATTAAGAGAAAACAACCGGGTTTATACTTCTGGCACAAGTAGTATTTATCAGTTTTTGGATTTGAAAAATGCCGTAAATCACAAACCTGCAACTGGGCTTGAGTTTGGAGTAGAAGGAAAATATTCTTTAAATGACAGGCTTTCTTTAAAATCCGGATTTCAATTTAATGTAAACAGGTACGACATCAAAGCATATTCTGCGCCAACCGAAATTGCTACAGTTGCTGTCAGTACTGGCTATCGTACCAACTATTTGTCAACCTTAAGTAAGTATCGCAATTTCTATGGAAATAATCTTAACTGGTTAGAAAACTTTAATTTCCAGGTTACAATTCCATTAGGTGCTGAATTCATATTAGCTGAAAAGAAAAATTTCAAATGGGGAATTTCTGGTTCCATACAACCTACTTATGTGATTAGTAATAAAGCTTACCTGATCTCCAGCGATTACCAGCATTATGCAGAATTTCCTGATCTGATGCGGCGCTGGAATTTGAGCACAGGTTTTGAAACATTTATTACATATAATACCGGAACTATAAAATGGCAAACCGGGCCACATCTCAGGTATCAGCATCTATCCAGTTATGTGAGCGGATATCCTGTAAAGGAAAATCTATTTGCTGTTGGACTTAAAATAGCCGCAACTTTTAATCAGAGATAATTTACCAATACTAATTGCAATTTATTTATCCCGGTAAATGGTTTACCGGGATACTTTTTTATGGATACGTTTTTAGATTAATTTTAGGACATGAAAAACACTTTTCTTCTGTTTATAACAAGCATTATCCTTATTTCCTGCAAAGAAAAAAATAAGACTTCAAAAGAACCTGTGATTTCCGCATTGTCTGTTATTAAAGGGCAAATTAATCATCTTGATACTTCATTCTATCAGATTATAAAATTCGAAACACAGAACGGAATAACTGACACCAGCTATGTAAAACGTGAAGATATCAGGAACCTTTCTTCTGACTTCCTTTCGTTAACCGATATAACCCAAACCAATTATCCGGAAAACTATACTGAAGAACGATTAATTGATGAAGGGCAAAATACTTTAAGTATAACTGCAACCGCTAAAAATGAAAACCTGGAGATACAAAAACAAATAATAATTGTTCCGCTGGATGAATTTTCATCAGGAAAAATTGAAAGTATTTTTATAGACAGATCTGTTCAAATAAAGGATAGCAGTATCCAGCAGAAATTATTCTGGCAGGTTGATAAATATTTTCAGGTTGCCAGTATCATCCAAATAGAAAATCAACCTGAGAAAGTTCAGGTTTTAAAAATTCAATGGGACTAATGTCCGTCGTAGAATAACTTAAATGACCTCTTCAGAGTTTCAGCATATTGCTTCATCTATTCCCCGCCATCCTGGTATTTATAAGTATTATAATAAAGAGAAGGAGCTGATCTATGTAGGAAAAGCAAAAAATATCAGGAAAAGAGTCAGTTCCTATTTTATCAAAAGACACTCAAGTTATAAAACCCAGGAACTGGTAAAGCACATTCATCATATTGAATTCACAATTGTAAATTCAGAACAGGATGCATTCTTTCTGGAAAATTCCCTGATCAAAAATTTTCAGCCGAAGTACAATATTAATCTGAAAGACGATAAAACTTATCCTCATATTGTTATAAAAAACGAACGCTTCCCCAGAGTATTCCTTACCAGAAAGCTTATTTCTGATGGGTCAGAATACCTGGGCCCCTATACTTCAGTACAACAGGTAAAGGAATTATTAAACTTTATAAAAAAAACAATCCCTCTTCGTACATGCACTTTGAACCTTACAGAAAACAATATCAAAAAAAAGAAATTTAAAGTTTGCCTGGAATACCATCTGGGAAACTGTAAAGGTCCCTGTGAAGGACTTCAAAGTGAGGAAGACTATCAAACCGGGCTTTTGCAAATTAAGAACCTGCTTAAAGGAAAATTAAATTCCGTTATCCTTCATTTTAAAAATGAAATGAAACTACATGCAGAGAATCTTGAATTTGAAAAAGCAGAACAGATAAAAAAGAAGATAAGCTTTCTGAAAAACTACCAATCCAGTTCAGTCATCTCCAATCCGAAACTTGGAAACCTGGATATATTTTTTATAGAAAGGTCAGAAGAGAAGGATTACTTAAACTACCTGATGGTTCAAAATGGTACGATCGTGCAAACAAAGTCCTTTGCATTTAATATTTATGCAGAAGAAACAATAGTGGAAATTCTGGCTATTGCCGTATCTCAAATTCGAAACATCTTTAACAGCACCGCACCTGAAATAGTTTTGCCTTTCAGGATCCCATTTCCGGAAGAAGGCGTTAAAATCATTGTACCAAAAGCAGGTGACAGGAAAAAACTGCTTGAATTATCAAGAAAAAATGTAACCTATTTCATTGAGGACCTTCAAAATAAAAAACGACTGAATCTTGATGAAAAAAATAAAGGAAAAGATCAGATATTATTACAGTTACAGCAGGATCTAAAGCTTTCTAAATTACCTGTTCATATAGAATGTTTTGACAACTCGAATTTCCAGGGTTCATTTCCGGTGTCGGCAATGGTTTGCTTTAAAAATGCGGAACCCAGTAAAAAAGATTACAGACTTTTTAATATTAAATCAGTTAGCGGCATTAATGATTTCGCCACAATGAAAGAGGCTGTGGGCAGGAGATACAAAAGAGTGCTTGAAGAAAAATTACAATGGCCGCAACTTGTAATTATTGATGGTGGCAAGGGTCAATTAAGTGCTGCAATATCCGCTTTGGAGGAAATTGGTGCAGCATCTAAAACTACAGTGATTGGTTTGGCAAAAAATGCAGAAGAGATCTTTTTTGCAGGAGACAAAGAGAGTTTGAAACTCCCATATAACAGCAATAGCCTTCATTTAATCCGGTTTATTCGTGATGAGGTACATCGCTTTGGTATAAATTTTCACCGGAAAAAAAGAAGCACAGGAGCTTTAAAAAATGAACTAGAAGACATCAGGGGAATTGGTAAAGAAACAATTGGTTTACTGTTAAAAGAGTTCAGATCAGTAAAGAATATGAAAAGCAAAACTTTGGAAGATCTGGTAAAAATTATAGGTCCCGGGAAGGCAAAACTAGTCTATGATTCCTTAAAAAAATAATGGGGCCAGGATAAAAATCCAGCCCCGTTTTTAAAATCCAATATCCTATGAAAAACCGGAATAAAAATACGATAATATTTTGCATTTCCTATTTTCATTTGTGTGTTTTTTTAATATTTAAAAATGAATTGTTTAAAAAAAATAAAGCCCCTTTAAAAGGGGCTTTTGAATATCGTAATTTTACTATTTTCAGCATTAATAAGACCAGAGATTCTGTTCGTAATTAAATATCTTATCCTTGATATTTTCACCTTCAAGCAATGCTAAAATAGGATTATCTCTGATAATTGATCTGATATACCTGTTATACGGGTTATCAAGAGTCGATTTTACTATATAGCTAATGAACATCCTGGCTTCAAATAACTCTTCCCAGGTCATTCGGCTCATACCCATATTTTTAGGGTTGTAAACTTCGTGCCTTGCAAGTGTAGGCCGAAGATCAGGATAATAGATCCAGAATAAGGGAGATACTCCTCTTTCTGTTTTTTTATCTGTGGCATATTGGGTTTTACAAGGCGCAATTCCGATTATTCTTACAAACATTCTGCTTGCTTCCCTATCAAATATCCACTCTTCTTTAATCCTGAATTTTACAATTTCATCAGGATTGATGGTATTACATGTTACAACAAAACTATCAATCTTAGTAGGGTCATTTAAGTTATAAACCGGAAGTGTGTCACAAAGGCCGCCTCCGCCTAAAGCTTTTTCGAAATTTGCAGAATCAAGAAAAGTTGTAAACCTGTCATCATCCGGACTAAAGGCAATTGCATTTCCTTTTTTCAATTCTTTTCTAACCGCATTTACTAAAATGCTTACGAAACGCTGATCGCCGTCATCATCACTCATCTGAAAACGAAATGGCAAATTTATTTTTTCGCGGATATCTATTTCTCTCCATACTCTTTGCGTATATAATGCATCGTCAGCTCTTAAATATTCATAAGTCAAAGGTGTTCTGTCCCTGAACATACTTTTTTCTGTGGCACCATCATTTCTTAATGACATTTTGATAGTGTCATTGAAACCACCGGATACCGGCGCAACTTTAATCGGGATATTGCCATAAGGGTTATATTGCCCAACTGTTGCGGGGTTTGTATTCTGTACATTCTGTTGAGGTACAGTATCCTTTTTTGCAGGTGTATTAGTTTGATTTCTGGTTGTTCTTCCCGTACGCTGTGCTTCGGCAAAAAATCCCAGATTAACCAACACACTTAACAAAACGACATACTTAATAAGCTCTTTCTTCATTTCTGTATTATTTCAAATTAAAGATCAAAGGTGTCAGTTTCCTTCTTCTTCCGTCAGGACCAACTGCGTAAATATCTTCAATAGTTATAAATGTACCAGGACGGCATTTTGTTATAATTTTCCTGGCTTCATTCCATGCCGCACCTGTATTGATAGCGTCTTCAATTCCATCATCAAAACCAGCAGCATCACCTGTGATTCTGAAACTGGTTACATTGAATTGCGTTTCATAAAAAAAGTTTTTTACATATGCTCTCACCCCTGCCTGACTTTTAAACATCGCAGCCGGAATATCACCACTTTCTGCTGTTCCAATCATTGGAGTAGGATCAGGTATAGAACGAACACGGAAGTTTACACTTGTTGTTTTTCCATCGGGGGTAGTTACTCTTATCACACATTCATCAGTCTCCTGTGTTACTCTAACTGTTCGCTTGGCACCGGTTCCACTCAATACACCGCCACCACCTGATATTGTTGCCTGTATCTGATCTACACTTCCACTTCCTGAAATTGTTACCGGATTATCAACTCCAATAAACAATACATTCATTTTATCTAATTGAACTGCTGCACTTGATTGCCCCACTGTATATTCAACATCAACAACTTTTTCCTGTAATTTACCATCCTGGTCAGTATATGAAACTTTTACCGGGATCTTACCGCTGGAATTTACCGGCATTTTCTTTACCGCTAATCCTTTTTCATCTAATGGAACTGGAACACCGCCAATTGTAACAGTTGGTTTTTTATCACTGTTCATTGCAGCAAGACCGGCTGTTATTTCCAGATCTTGTCCTGCTAATAATACTTTGGAGTTTTGTCCAACAATAGCTTCGTACTGATTGAAACGAAACTCAACTTTGCCAACCTGCTCATGACAAAAAGTAATGACCTTGTTTTCCGCTGTTTTTACATCATTTTGGAACTTACTGAGGATAGTTAACGCTGCAACGGTAGGTACCATTCTGAAATAAGCTGCCTCCCATGTATTGTTGCCTTTATTTTTTGTTTTTGGTTTTTCCAGATTAATCGGTAAGGAATTTGTAAAAGATTGTGCAATGGCGGGGTCTAAGGCTAAAATGTCTTTCTGATATTTTACAAGTTTATTATAAAGATTTTTTCCTTCTCCTTTATCCACCATTAACCTGGTAGCAATATCCAGGTTATCTTCTTTATAAGATGAATCATTTTTGGATAAATCCTGGCCGGCTTCTTTTAAAATAAAATCTTTTAATCCCTGGATATAAGTATTTAATTCTTGTGTAAGTTGTTTCACTTTTACTGCATGCGGGTGCCATATTTTTGCTTTTTCTGCAGTACCGGCATCCGTAAGTTTAGCTTGCAGTGAACTCATTATCTCTGTTGTTGATGCATTTACAACAATATTTGTTTGCTCCAAACTATTATTAACCGTCTTAAAAGCATTCAGGATCTCAGACGATACATTAAGTGCTAACATGGCTGTAAGCACCAGGTACATCATATTGATCATTTTTTGCCGCGGCTCGCGAGGTAAAGACATGATGATTATACTTTTTTATATCTGTAGCTTTTTCTTGAAGCTTCAGATAGGTTACTTAATAGGACGAAATCATAGATACAGATTTCAAATTTAAATATCGAAATCATTCTTTGCTTTATACTCTGCCTTGCATAGCACTTAACATGTTTCCGTAAACCTGATTTAATTTACCAAGATTTCCGGCCAATGTTGCTATCTGGTCATGAGCTTTTTTAGCATCATCCACGCTCCCCGACATTGCATCTGAAGCCTGAACTAAATTGTTATAAAATTTATTCATTGCTTTCAAATGATTATTGGTGTCTTGCAACTCAAGCTCGTATATAGTATTTAAGGATGACAGATTCTTAGTCAATGACTGAACCTGTACGTGAAATTGTTTGCCTTCTTCTGCAGCACTACTAAAATATTGAGCTGTTGAAGCAGCTCCGGCATAAGCTTCCTTCATTTGATTCATTGCTTCAGTGGCTTCAATAGTTTTAGCGGAGAAATTGTTAGTAGCTGCTACTGCATTACTAACATTTCCCAAGCCTTCTACAGTAGTTCCAAGCTTTTTAAAATTTTCGCTCAGTTTGCCCAGGTTAGCCGGCGTAATATCAGCGGCCGATAACATATCTTCAAACTTTGTCAGGACCGGATTTCCGGATGATCCTGGTAATGTAAGCGGAGTAGGTTTAAAATCGGGATCCAGATCAGGATGCTTATTAATATCCGGGAAATAACGCTGCCAATGCGGTTCTTCTGGTGGTGGAACCATAAATGCCATAACAAGAAATACAATTACTTCAGATAATAGTCCTATTGTAATCATTTCATCAGCAAAAGGCCAGTGACGGATTTTAAAAAGGGCACCCAAGATTACCACAGCGGCAAAGAATGCGAATATAAAATTGAGTACTATCTGACCCCTATTGGTTTTAAAGAACATCATAATGGATTCGTTTTATAGGTTTTTTAAAGATGTTTAGATTTATTATTGTTTTATAGAAAACTGGTTTTATAAATTATCCAACTAGTTTATTTTTTTCTCTGAGGTGCAGCCGGCAAATCAATTACTCTGCGGAAGCCGATATAAGATTTGGTTGAATCCTGGTATTCGTATGTTCTGGTTCCATTTTGTAAATAATAGCCAACATCTTTCCAGCTTCCACCACGAATAACTTTACGCTTCATCAACGGAGGATCCGTGTCTTTTGCGTTCCAGCGAACATCCGGGTTCATATCATGTTGAAAAGAAAAAGAACCTTCGTAATAAATAGAAGAGGTCCATTCTGCTACATTTCCTGCCATATTATATAAACCAAAATCATTTGGCCAGTATGCATCAGCTCTTACAGTATAGAACCCGCCATCTTCAGGATAATTTCCTCTGCCCGGTTTGAAGTTTGCCATCAAGCATCCTTTCTTATTTCTTAAATAATAATTACCCCATGGAAACATAGATTGAGAACGTCCGCCACGAGCAGCATATTCCCATTGTGCTTCCGTTGGTAAATGAAAGTCAGATTCCTGGGGCCTGCTTTTGCTATTAAGAAATGAATTCAGATAATGTGTACTCCATTCACAAAATGCAGTTGCCTGGTGCCAGTTTACGCCAATTACAGGATAATTACCAAAAGCCGGATGACTGAAATATCTTTTGGTCATTGGTTCATTATATGAGTATGAAAAATCCCTGATCCAGGATAATGTATCCGGATATATTGCAGTTCTTTTTTCTACCATGAATTTTGATCTTGGCTGTGAAGCATTTTCTCTTTTAGCTGCTTCTTTAAGATCAAATGTTTTTGAATAATAAATTATCTGTCTCGGATCAATTTCCATTTTTCCAAAAATTCTGTCATCCGGAGGCAGGATCAATTTTGTTTGTCCGAGTTGTTCCAATACTTTAGGGTCATTCCATTTAAGGGTTCTCATTTTTGCCCAATCCACATATTCATTGCCATCTTTTCCGGGCTTTAAATACTTTAACTCTGTAGCAGCTACTGAATCCCTGACCCACAAAACAAACTGACGATACTCATTGTTTGTAATTTCTGTAGCATCCATCCAAAAACCACTTATTGAAACTGAACGATTTCTTGCGCTGAAAGCATATGCAGGATCTTCATCACTCGGGCCCATATGAAAAGTGCCCTGAGGTATATAAACCATACCCGGAGGTTTTGGTAATGTATATTTTCCCCCCGGTGCAATTCCATAGACTTGTCCATCATTTGGCAGAGCACTGCCCTTGTTTTTCTTATTTCCCAAAATTCCGCAACCGGCAAGCAAAAACATGGCAGCCATTACGAGAATGGAATTGTAGAGGTTTCTCATTTTCATACACTTAAGTGATAAATGACAAATATAAGATTTAGAAAATAATGATATCACAAGGATTATGTTTATTTTTTTTAATTCGAAGCCTCAATCATGAGGTAAAAGTTCTAACGGGTTTCAGGCTCTTATATTGTATTTGCTACCAACTAATTTTTAATTATTTAGGTCTGATTAATGCTAACAATTGGTTAACTGTTGCAACTGGTTTTTCGCATTTATAATCAAGGCATAAATAAAGACTTTCCTTTTGTTTTGGATCCTTTCCCTTTAATAACGGAAATGATGAGTTTTCGGTTGCCGAGCTCATTAATACGCTGTGAGGTATATATTCCCTTAAAACCATGATATGTAACTTTTCAGGGTTTGAATTGACGATCACAATCTCAAATGTTCCTTCCACTATTTCAAGTAAAATTGTAGCCCAAAATCCAAAAGATGTTGGATGCCGGACTATGGCATTGCTTAAAGTCTGAATTGTTTTCATCACACGATCCTTCCATTCAGGTATTTCAAAATATTTTGAAAGCTTATACAGGTTTTCTGTCATGATGGCATTACCCGATGGTTGAGCCCCATCATAAACTTCTTTTTTCCGTAATAAAATATCTTTTTGATTAACCGAAGTGAAATAAAAAAAACCTGTCTCCTCTTCTTCAAAATTTTTCAAAACCCAATCAGTTATTTCTTTTGCCCTTGTTAGATATGGGGTTTCAGTTGTTATCACTTGCAACTGGATCAGGGCCTGTATGAGATAGGCATAGTCATCCAGAAAAGCCGGATGATTTGCTTTTCCATCTTTCCAGCTATGAAAAAAATCATTTGTGTCTTTTTGAGAAAATTCTGATAATAAAAAACCCATATTCTTAATTGCCAGTTCCCTGTAATGTTGATTTCCGGTAGCGGCAAAAGCCTTACTGAGTGCAGTATTCATCAGACAATTCCAGCTTAATAAAATTTTATCATCCAACTGTGGCCTTATCCTTTTATTACGAACTGCAAATAATTTTGCCTTCGTTCTTTGCAGCATATTTTGCAATTCAGTACCTGATAATTTATGGCGTTCCATGAATTCTCTTTCATCTGTTTTTTTACATAGAATATTGACATGTTCAAAATTTCCTTCCGCAGTTATATCAAAAAAAGCACAAAATATTTCTGTGTCTTCCTGGAGAATTGCTTTTACCTCTTCATAATTCCATGTGTAAAATTTACCTTCTACACCTTCACTATCGGCATCCAGAGCAGAATAAAATCCACCTTGCGGATGCAACAATTCTCTTTCGATAAATTGAATTACTTCCTCAATAACATTTTTATATTTCTTGTTTCCGGTTAGTTGATATGCTTCACTGATTACCGAAACCAATAATGCATTGTCATAAAGCATTTTTTCAAAATGAGGAGCCAGCCATTCAGCATCTGTTGAATATCTTGAAAATCCACCACCGATCTGATCATAGATACCTCCGCCAATCATTTTGTCAAGACTAAGTAATGCATGATCCAGAGCTTGTTTTTCTCCGAAAGAATAATGAAAGCGAAGTAAAAACTGAATGACCATGGATTGCGGAAACTTTGGTGCATTCCCAAAGCCGCCCCATTGACGATCCGCAGACTTCATGATGTTCTGATAAGTTTCTTCCAGCTTTTCTTTTTTAAAAACATCATCCATGCCTGCCTGACTTGCACCAAAAGAATTTGCTTTCAAAAGATGTGCTGTAAGTGTATCAGCCTGTTCATCTATTTCATTCCTTTTTTCATTAAACGCATTGCTTACATTCAACAGTACTTCCTGCCAGGATGGCCTGTTGTATGCTCTTTTAGGTGGAAAATAAGTACCGCCATAAAATGGTTTTGTATCGGGGGTCAAAAACACGTTTAATGGCCATCCGCCACTTCCTGTCATGGCTTGTACTGCATCCATGTAAATATGATCCAGGTCAGGACGTTCTTCCCGGTCAATTTTAATGTTGATAAATTTTTCATTCATTATTGCTGCAGTCGCTTCGTCTTCAAAACTTTCTTTTTCCATAACATGGCACCAGTGACATGCAGAATATCCTATACTTACCAAAATGGGCTTATTTTCTTTCCTGGCTAAATCCAAAGCCTTTTCACTCCATGGATACCAGTTAACAGGGTTATGTGCATGTTGTAATAAATACGGACTGGATTCATTGACTAACTGATTGGAAAATTTATACATAATAATTTATCTAAATCAAAGTTCGTTCAATTAGGCGGGCAATAAAAGAAAAGGCACCATAACCGGTGCCTGAGAATTTATCTGTAAATATTATTTACTTTTTTCTTTCTGCTATAATAAATTGTTCCAAAGCAGAGACCATGCTTGGCGTTTGCGGCTGTGGGGCTATGATACTCAGCGAAAGGCCTGCTTCTTCAACAGCTTTGATTGTATTGCTGCCAAAGGCTCCAATGATCGTACCATTCTGTTTGTATTTTGGAACATTTTCAAATAGACTTTTAACACCGCTGGGTGTAAAGAAACAGATAACATCAAAAGATTTTTTTTCCATTATCTCTTTTACGTTGCTGCTTCTGGAACGATACATGAATCCAAGAACAAATTCACAATTATTGGTTTTTAACCACCCGCAAATGTCATTATCCTGCTGGTTCTCTGAACATACATATAAAAACTTTTCGTTGTTCTTATGCTTGTTGATTACTTCAAATAGGCTTTTATTGGTACCGTCAGCACCATAAAACACTTTTCTTTTCCGGTACAGGATAAATTTCTGAAGATAAAGTGCAACAGCTTCTGTTATACAGAAATATTTTGTTTCCTGGGAAACATTAATCTTCAATTCTTCGCAGGTTCGAAAAAAGTGATCAATTGCATTTCGGCTGGTAAATATTACTCCTGTGTGGTTCAGGATCTCAATTTTTTGCTTACGAAACTCTTTCCCCGGTATGCCCTCAAGAAAAATAAAAGGATGGAACTCGAGTTCCAGATTAAATTTCCGTGACAATTCAAAATATGGCGACTTTTCGCTTTCGGGTTTCGGTTGAGTTATGAGGATTTTTTTCAATGGCATGGTTGGCATATCTGCTTTCCCTTTTTTTCCTTTAAGTTATTAGCTGCAATTAGATTGCAAAGGTAATAAGTTCTTTTACAAAACAAGCAATAACAGCTTGTATATCAGCAAAACCGGAATAATTTCAAAGCCTAATACGTATAAAATGAAATAAAATCCACTGAGTTTTATCTCGTTACGGGCAATTCCAATAGATAAAATTATCCGATATCCATATAAAAGTGCCATTAATGACCATGTTAGAAACAAAGATGTTTCAATAATTGTGTGAGATGAAAAGGCCAGCAATAACAAAAATGGCAAAAAAACTATGCCGAGTATCTTGTTAATAATAAACACAATGAAAATATATGATTCGGTTGCTTCATAAACATTAAACATCCAGCCGGTCAGTTTCAAACCAAGAAATTTTACAATATAGATTAAAGAGATGGCCAACATACAATAGATGTATTGCAACCAGAAATTGGAGCTGAGTGATAAATCAAAATGTATCAGCAGGAAATTAATATAAAGTCCTGCTGACAGAACAAAAAAACAGTTCAGCAAGGCTGAAGGAAGTGGTGATTGCAGCAGTTGTTCCCTGGTTTGTTTTTGCTTCAATGTAGTGCGAAAGAAAACACGGAACAGATCAGTAAAATATTTTGCAAAAGCAATCCGGAGGAATCCGAATAACAATAATAAAAAAACAAGATAGTAGAAGAGAGATTCCTTTCCCGAAAAGATTTTTTTTTCACCCGATTTTGATTCGTCCTTAATAATCGCTTTTGTATTTTCTTTTGTAGTAAAAGTATCAGTGGCTGTTGATAAAGAATTGACAGGAATTGTTGCTGTATCAGTAATTACTGTCAATGAATCTATAACCAGATGCGGTTTAATTACAGGTTGAACTGTATCACTCCTGAGGGTTTCAGCATTTATATTAGACGAGTCAGATTGTGCGTTTGCAAAAAAAGAAAAGGCATTGATAAAAATCAGGAAGAAAAATTTATACTTCATGTGGTACACAAAAATATTGAAGAGTTTGTTTCGAAAACCAGGATTATCACATTAAAAAAAGTTTACAAATCCGAAATGGATCTTGGATTGTCTTAAATTAAAAGGTATATCATCTCTTTTGCCCACTGCCCATGCAAGGTTAAACACACCGGCTTTTGTTTCCAATGCCAATCCCAAACCTGCACCAAGATAAGTATGACTGACCTTGGTAATGCCACTTGCATTCCCAGACCAGGCAGCATCAGTGAATCCAAAAAAATAGGAATTCAAACCTATAAGGTACCGGTATTCCAGTGTTAAAATTGAATATTGTGACACATATTCGGATTCTTCGTCAAATCCTCTCAGGGTTTTATACCCGCCTATCTGAAAAAGTTCGTTTCTGAAAATATTATCACTTTGAAACAAGCCGGCATTGACACTTACTTTAACTGTGCCTTGTTTTCCCAGGGGCAGATACTTTGCAGCAAAACCAGATAATCTTAGTTGATAACTTTTCAGGTTTAAAGTGTCATATAAAGTTTCAAAATCAAATCCGGGATCTTGCGGATCCTTTAGTTCAACTATTTCGTTATTCTTATTTATTTTTTTTGATCCCGAAGCTCCTTCAATCCTGAATTCATACCCGCTTCTTGGATTTAACCGGTAGTTTGTTTTATTTTTTTCAAACCCGATCCCAAGCAAAACTGCATTCATGTCGATAATATCTGGTAATCGGCGACTGGCTATTACCTGCTTTTCATTAATCCCGCCCTGGCTGATGATGGTTTGGAAATTTTGCAAAAAAACCTTGCCTGACTGAAATTCGGAAAGTAAATAACGGGCACCGAAGTTGAGGTTGATGTTTAAAAAACTGCTGTCCTTTCGAAACATATCGAATGCAAAATCCAATCCAATGGGTGAACTGAAAACATAAGGATGCTGGTAAAAAATATTTAACCGGGGAGAATTAACCTGTAATTGTTGCCAATTAAGGCCTACTGATTCTCCATTGCCAAATGCATTTCTGAGCTGTACGTTTGCTTCACCTGTAACAAGCAATTTTTTAGTACTTAGCTGGTTGTTATTGGGAAGAAAACCAATTAAAGCATTTACCTGGCTGCTTTTTCTGGGTTTTATATATAGGTTAAGCACCGATCCGGTACCTAATAAACTGAGATTGGAAGGTTGCTCCTCTTCCAAATATGGTAACTCAAGAATTTTTTTGGAGATATTCAGCAGTTTATCTTTTTTATAAACAGACCCATTCCGGATATCCAGATACCGTTGTAAAAAATAATTTGACAGTTTTGCTTTTCCGAAAACCCGTATGCTATCGATCTTATAAAGCGGACCTTTTTCAATTTTCAATGAAGCAGATACACTGTCTTCCTCCAGAACAATACTATCCAGATAAATTTTACCGAAAGGGTACCCGTTATTCTCCAGGTAATTCAAAGTTCTTTCCTGCAAAAATTTCATTTGGTTAAAATCAATTGCCTTCCCGGTAAATAATTTTTCATTCCATCCGGCCAAAGTAAAAATTTCCCGGTCTTCTTCTTCAGTATTTATCCTGGCCCATTTGTATTGCCTGCCAAGAAACAAGACCATTCTTGCAGAATCAGGTTCATAAATTATGCTATCCATTGACGCCGTAACAAACCCTTTTGATTGAAGAATTCCCGGTAAATTGTTTACATACCCAATACATTCCTGCATGGATACAAAATCAGATTGCAGCCCCAGTTCATTTACAAGAAATGATTGTTCCTTATCTACAGACCGGGTATTTAGTTTGTATTTGTACTGGCCAGATGAATAAATATAAAAGAAAAGGAAAAAGGAAAACAGCAGGGCTGTCGGGAAAAGGCGTTGTATTTTTGCCGGAGTAGTCATTCAAAGGATATTCAAAAATAATCCATTTAACACGTAAAGCATTTTGTTAGGCATTTATTTACATAATCCTTTTTTCATCCGGAATTTCCTGCCGGGGTCAAATGTGCAAACTATTTATTAATGGCAGGTATTTACGTTCATATTCCTTTTTGCAGGCATCCCTGTCATTACTGTAATTTCCATTTCTCCACCTCCCTGGTACATAAAAACGAACTGATTGCTGCTTTATTGAAAGAAACCAGTCTTCAAAAAAAATACCTGGATGATGAATCTGTTGAAACCATTTACTTCGGGGGCGGTACACCTTCTCTGTTGGAAATTGATGAATTGAAGTTGTTATTAGAAAAAATAAGGCTGACTTTTTCCGTTAACGCTGATGCCGAAATTACACTGGAAGCAAATCCGGATGATATAACTGAAGAAAAATTAAAAGAATGGCGTACAATTGGAATTAACCGGCTTAGTATCGGGGTTCAAAGTTTTTTTGAAGAAGACCTGGTATGGATGAACAGGGCACATAATGCTGAACAGGCTATAGACAATCTGCAATTGGCAATTAAACAGTTTGACAATATAACAATTGATCTTATTTATGGCCATCCATTGCTTAATGACGAAAAATGGAAAAAAAATATTGACCAGGTTATTTCTTTAAACATTCCGCATATTTCCTGCTATGCACTTACAGTGGAACCCAAAACTCCATTACAGAAAATGATAAGGGAACGCAAGAAAGAAGATGTGAGCCCGGAAAAACAAGCGGATCAATTTATAATTCTAATGAATCGTTTGTCAGAAACAGGTTATGAACATTATGAAATTTCCAATTTTGCCAAACCGGGTCATAGAAGCCGGCACAATTCCTCTTACTGGCAAGGAAAAAAATATCTTGGGCTTGGGCCATCCGCTCATTCCTTTAATGGTACTAGCCGGCAATGGAATGTTTCGAATAACAATAAGTACATTTCTGCATTGTACAAAAATGAACTGCCATTTGAAAAAGAAATATTAACCCCCACTCAGCAGTTGAATGAATACATCATGACTTCACTTCGAACAATGGAAGGATTGGATTTAGAAAGAGTCAGGAGTCGGGTGTCGGGAGTCAGGAGTCAGGAAATCATTAAAAGGAGTCAGAAATTTATTGATAACGGTAAATTGATATTGAAAGAGGAAAAGCTGATATTAACAAAAGAAGGAAAACTACTGGCAGATGGAATAGCAGCTGCACTTTTTTTTGATCATTGATGCTGACGTTTTTTAAAATACTTATATATCTCAACTATTGAAAGGCAAAGCAGCATCAGGAAGATCGCTGTAGGACCAAAACCAACATAAGATAAAGGCATAGGGTTTAAAATTTAAGAATCACATAATCCAATTCACAATTCTGATTCTTTCCTCACAGTTATCAGACCATCACTTCCTCTATTTGTTTAAATCCTTCGGCCGGAGAAAGCTGTTCCCAGAGAATTTTATATATAGTTTCAGCAATTGGCATTTCAGTTTTAACATTCTTGTTAATGATATAAATGCATTTTGAAGCATTATAGCCTTCAGCCACCATATTCAGTTCCTTTTGGGCACCTTGAACCGAATATCCTTTACCGATCATATTTCCAAAAGTGCGGTTGCGGCTGAAAAGTGAGTAACAGGTTACCAGCAGATCTCCCATGTAAACAGAAGCAGCATAGTTAGCTTTCTTTTTATGTGTTACAGGATCTTCTCCGTCATGTGTGCCAACTTCTATATTATGAATTCCCACATTAATCAAAAAACCTGCCATTTCATCTGCACTGTTAGCGATCAATACACTTAAAAAATTATCGCCGTATTCCAATCCATGAGCTATACCTGCACCCAGGGCATAAATATTTTTCAGGATGGCTGCAAACTGTACACCATATACATCATCATTTACAACTGTATTCAGGTATGCTGTTTTAAAATGCGAAGCTATCTCCAACGCTTTTACTTCATCTGCACCGGAAAATGTGAGGTATGATAATTTTTCTGAAGCCACTTCTTCTGCATGGCAGGGTCCCATCACGGTAAAATAATTCCTGATATCTACATCGAATTCTTTTTGGAGATAATCATTCAGCAGTACATTGTCCTGGGGCAAGATCCCTTTCACAGCAGAAATAACTTTCTTTCCGGCAAAAGCTGTGGGAGAAACTGCTTTCAGATTTTCAACAATATATGCTGAGGGCACTGCAATGATCAGTGTGTCAGAATCAGCAATTACTTTTGAAATATCTGTGCTTAATTTGAGTAAAGAGGTTTTGAAAAAAACTGATTTAAGATAATTCGGATTATGGCCATGTTTACTGACATGCTCCAGCATCTCCTCAGATCTCAGCAACCAGTTTACGGTATGATCATTATCTGTAAGAATTTTTGTAAGGGCTGTTGCCCAGCTGCCACTGCCAATAATTCCAAACATAGAACCAGGATTTTCTTGATTTGATATGATTACTTTGAAATAAAATTAAGCAACTCCAATTCTATATTGAAATAATTAAAAAAAGAGCTTTTAAAACAAGACACTCCACAATTTCATATTAATCCCGACCTGTACAATTCAGTCGGATAAGTCTCTTAATCCTGTAAATCCAGGTTCTTAGTTTTCAAACAACTTTTCTTTAGGCACCACTTTTACAGTAGCTCCATCTTTTAAAGTTTTATTAATAGCGTTAAAAGGGCCGGTTACTACCTCATCACCTTCATTTAAACCACTTCGTATTTCTATATAATTTATATCCTGTATGTCAGTTTTCACTACCACTCTTTTCACTTTGCCATCTTTTTGTACTACAAATACAATTTCTTCCAATTCATTTGCATCTACCATTGCATAGTCCTCTTCTTCCCCTTCTGCTTTCTGTTTTTTCTTTTCTTCTTTCTTTTTATCAGCAATGGTTTTATCACTTCCAATTACCCTGGTCGTTACTGCATTAATTGGAACAGTAAGCACATTTTCATGTCTCCTGGTCTTAATATCCGCACTTGCATTCATGCCCGGACGGAAGGGAAATCTTTTTGGCCGTTCAGGATCTATCAGGTCCTGGTATGAACTTCTATCCAGCCTGATCTTCACTTCATATTGTGTTACGTCTGTACTGGCCATTGCCTGCAGACCACCACTGCCTTTTACACTGCTTGCTATTTCTGTCACTATTCCCCTAAACTTCCTGTTATTGTAAGCATCTACTTCCACATCAGCACTATCACCAAGATTTACTTTCACCACATCATTTTCTCCCACATCTACCCTTACTTCCAATACACCCATATCAGCAATCCGCATCATTTCAGTTCCGATATTAAAACTATTTCCTGCCACCCTTTCCCCTTTCTTCACTCCCAATGAAGAAACAACTCCATCCATGGGTGCAATCAATGTGGTCCTCCCAAGATTTTTATTTGCGGAACTTAAACCGGTTTGTGCAGTTTGTACGCCTGCTTCCAGGCTTTTGATCGTTTGCTTACCTGCATTGTAATTTGCAAGTGCAGATTTATAAGTGGTCTCAAAATTCTCCAATTCGGCTTTTGAGATTACTTTTTCGTCATACAATTTTTTATTGCGGTCATAAGAAACTTTTGCCAGGTCAAGGTTTGCTTTCAATGCATCCAGGCCGGCTTCACTATTGGCTACTGTTGCCTGAGATTGATTTACCCTTGATGCAGCTTCATCTCTTTGCAGGGCATAGATGTCTGCAAAAATTCTGGCAAGCACCTGTCCTCTTTTCACACTATCACCTTCTTCCACATTCAGCTCTACTACTTCGCCTGAAATATCAGGACTAATTCTCACCTCTACTACCGGATATATTTTCCCACTGGCATTTACAGTCTCAATGATTGTTCTCTTGGTTGCTTTTTCCGACGAAACTTTCGTACCCGTATCTTGATTGCCAACAACCAATTTATAAACAACCAGAACAATGATCAGTCCCAGTAATCCAAATAATATCCACTTAACTTTTTTACTCATTTTATTGAAAGTTTATTTTAAGTACTCCGCATTAAAGCTTCTATTAAATTTTACCTTGCATCCCCCAAATTCTCATCACTCATCACTCATCACTCATCACTCATCACTCATCACTCATCACTCATC
>CAZOOT010000066.1:0-18557 GCA_964581455.1 uncultured Chitinophaga sp.
TGTTGAGACTTGTCGCTTTGAGGCGATTATTGTTAACTAAAATTGTTGAATGATAATATCAAGGTTGAATTAAACCTAAAAAACATCAAACTAAAAGCAGAATAGGGAATGACTATTCCCCATGCAGAAAAATCAGTAGGATCAAGTTCGAAAAGCGAAGCATACCTTGAGCTATTTTTTAAAAAATCTGAATGGTCCTTATAAGAATCTATTGACTCATCATAACTTCGGAAACACTCATTGGGTGCATCATCTGTATGTTTTACACTCTTACCTGACCATCCGGTTTTGCATTTTATGCCAAAATGATTATTGGATTTTTTTACCAGTTTACTGGTGCCTGCATCCGTTTCGTGTATGCCCTGTGCCAATTTGATTGCAGCCGGTACTCCCGTACGCTTCATTTCATTTATGGCTAATTCCCTGTATGTATTAATGTAATCAATGATAACAGGATTGTCCTGTGCAGAAGACACAGAAACGATTGAAAGCATAAATGATAAAACAAGCAGTTTGTGCTTTTGCATGGATGAATTCATAATTTTCTGATCAAATATAAACCGTCTCTGAGTGTCAGTATTACTTTCTCAATATCGGTTCGTTCTTTTATATGCTGATTAAATGCATGAATGGCCTTTGCATTTTTTCCTTTGGGTTTTTCCTGTATTGCCTCTCCCTGGAAAAATATATTATCTGCGAAAATAAAACCGTTTTTCCGCACTTTAGAGAAAACAAGGTTAAAATATTCTATATATCCTGATTTATCAGCATCAATAAACACAAGATCAAAGCTTTCATCCAACAAGGGAATTATTTTTTTAGCATCACCGGTATGAATTTTTATTTTTTCTGCATATGCTGACTTGTCAAAAAAACCTCTGGCAATTGCAGCATCCTTTTCTCTCAATTCAATGGTATGTAATTTTCCATTTTCTGTTAATCCTTTTGCCAGACACAATGCACTATATCCTGTAAATGTTCCAATCTCCAGGATACGTTCGGGCCTTATCATACAACTTGCTATTTCCAAAAATTTCCCCTGTAAATGTCCGCTTAACATTTGATGCCCCGGATGGTTTTCCCTTGTAAACTCAGCTACCTGCTGAATTAATTCATCTTCTGAAGAAGAATATTCTTCAGCATAGGCCTGTATGTCAGTATTTATGATTTTCATTTTTTTATACCTGAGCTAATGAAACATTTTGCTTTTCCTTTTTAGCAATCAACCAAAGTCCGAAAAATGTAAACAAGCCATTTATCAGGATCAGCTCATACCCTATTTTATAACCGCCAAACAAATATGATGAAATGCTATCCAGGCCAAGGGAGACATGTAATTTACTTTCATACCAACCAGGACTGCTTAACACATCAACAGCCAAAGCCAATAATGGCGCAACAATACAAACCGTCCAGATAAGCTTTTCTTTTAGTTTTCTTTTTGTCAGAATACCAAAAGCGAATAAACCAAGCAGGGGGCCATAGGTTATACCTGCAAACTTTAAGATAAAATCTATAATCAACTTATCATTGATCGCTTTAAATAAGATTACCATCAAAAAGAATACAAATGCAAAAGTGAAATGAACTTTCAGCCTTGTCCTTTTTTTCTCTTTTTCAGTACCAGATCTTTTATTTAAACCCAATATATCAATACAAAAACAGGAAGTAAGAGAAGTGATGGCCCCATCCACACTTGGAAATAAAGCAGAGATCAATGCAATTATAAAAATTACCCCTATTATACCACTAAAAGCATCACTTAACGCTATGGTTGGAAAAAGATCATCCGGGGGCACTGAAATGCCATTTGCATTTGCATAGAGATAAAGAATACCACCCAGAACAAGAAAAAGAAAGTTCACAACCATCAGGACACCGGTAAATGTCATCATATTCTTCTGGGAGTCTTTCATGGTTCTTACACTAATATTCTTTTGCATCATTTCCTGGTCCAGCCCGGTCATTGCAATAGCAATAAACATTCCTCCAATTATATGTTTGAGTGCAAAGGAGCTTGAATTCACATCCCAATTAAAAATTTTAGTGTATCCCTTATCAGCCATCATTGCATAAGCTCCTGAAAAATCAGTTCCCAATGCTTTTGTGATAACGATGATGCAAACTACCAATCCCACCAGCATCCCTGTTGTTTGTAATGTATCAGTGTAAATGATGGTTTTTACACCTCCTTCAAAAGTGTACAACAGAATCATTAACAGAATTACCAAAGTAGTTACGAGGAAAGGAACTCCCAGTTTGTCTAAAATAAAAAGCTGAAGAATGATAATCACCAAATATAACCTTGCAGTTGCGCCTATTGTTCTTGAAAGAATAAAGAAAAAAGCACCTGCTTTATGCGCATTGATACCAAATCTTGTTTCCAGGTAGGTATAAATACTGGTAAGATTCATTCTGTAATAAAGCGGAATCAATACAAATGCAATAACAATATAGCCCAATAAATAACCAAGTACTACCTGGAAATAACTAAAATTACCGGTGCCTACTGCACCCGGCACACTTACAAACGTGACTCCGCTGAGCGAAGTGCCAATCATACCAAATGCCACAAGCATCCAATTGCTGCTACGATTACCTATGAAAAAAGACTCATTATTGGAATTTCGTGATGTATACCAGGCTACCCCCAGCAACAATAAAAAATAACCGACAACAAAAGAAAATAATAATGCTGGAGACATAATTTAATTTTTAGTTTTGACAAGATAAATAAATCTATGAAGATAAACTCACTCGCCGTTTTTTGTGGCGCAAAGATTGGGAAAAATATTATTTATAGCCAACATGCAGCAGAATTAGGAGAATTAATGGCAAAGAATGATATAACCCTCATTTATGGTGGAGGAAATAAAGGTATAATGGGTACGATTGCAAATGCCATTATGAAAAATGGCGGCAATGTAACCGGTATCATACCAAAACTATTACTGGAATGGGAACAACAACATAAGGGAATTACCAAACTATTAATAGTGGAGGACATGCATATACGTAAAAAGAAAATGTATGAACTCTGTGATGCTGCATTAATATTACCCGGAGGTTTCGGCACACTGGATGAATTTTTTGAAATGCTGACCTGGAACCAGCTTGCCATTCACGATAAACAAATTTTTATTATGAATTCAGGTGGTTTTTATGACCATCTCATTCAGCATATTTACAAACTGGAAGAAAATGATTTTCTCTATGAACCTGTAGAGAAAAGAATAACCGTACTTAAAACACCAGGTGAACTGTTACCATTTATTGAAAATTGATCACCTGTACCTGTTTGAATTAAGATAAACGGCAAATCCTGCCCTGAAAATTGGCAAAGCTCTGTTCTCTGAATCCCTGTAAGGAGAATTGGTGTTATTCATTGCATCAAACATAATGGCAAAATAGGAATAACTCTGGCCTACTATTCTATTGCCATATCCTGCTCCTAATAATAAGCTGCCGGCGTTAAATTTTTCTTTTATTGATGGTGACCCGCTTGTATACTTACGGGTTATTGTAATAAAATTATATTCAGGTAAAGCAGAAAGAAACAAGAATTTTACAGGCCAGATACGTGCAAAAGTTCCGGCACCGTAATTAAATACGCGGTCGCTATAGCCGGTGAACCGGAATGATGTGTAATTGATATTTGTGGAAATTCCTGCATCCAGCCATTTGGTAATACTATACCCAATTTCCGGATTGGCCCCTAATTGGAAGACACCACTGCTAAATCCAAGATTTAAGGCTGTACCAATAAACATGTTTTCCTTTTTAAACCCTCCTTTCTTTTCTTCTTCTTCATCTTGTGCAAAAATGATTGTAGAAGAAATAAAAGTCATCAATAGGATTAGAATTAATTTAGATTTCATAACCAATTATTTTATTTTGCTAATTTAACTTTAATTGTCCGGTGCAGTTTACTACTGATTCGTTAAAATATTTTACCGGCGTTAAGAATATTATTGGGGTCAAATACTTTTTTTATCTGTCGCATCAGGTCCAATTGTTTTTCTTCAAACATAATATCCATAAATCCTTTTTGAATAAGGCCTATACCATGTTCGCCACTGATCGTTCCCCCAAGTTTTTTTACCATTTCAAATAATGCCCGCAGGCTTTTCGTCATTTCTTCATCTCCAAAACTATTAGGGGTTCCCTCTTTTTTGATCCTTATATGCAAGTTGCCATCTCCGGCATGTCCATAACTCACGGCTTTAAAATTATGTTCAGCTCCCAGTGTCCTTAATCCGCGGATCAGCGCTGGCAGTTCTGCTCTTGGAACAACAGTGTCTTCTTCAATGGTATAACCCTGGGCTTTTACAGCTTCCGTTACCTTCTTTCTCAGTTTCCACAATTCTTCTTTCTGCTGAGCATCATCAGCAAAATATATTTCGCCAATATCATATTGAACCAACAAATTACTGATGGCTTCCATTTCACTCATTAAAACTTCCATATTATTTCCATCCACTTCAATGATCAGGTGGGCTTCAATGTCTTCTGTGATCTCTACGGCATGGCTATCTACAAATTCACTTACGATCTTCAGGGCATTTATTTCAATCAATTCCATAGCACTGGGTACAAAGCCGGCCATGAAAATGGCATTTACGGCTTCCCCGGCCTGTTCAAGATTTTTAAATGGAACCAGCATCAGCAGATCATATTTCGGATGCGGGATTAATCGTAAAACAATTTTTGTAACTATCGCCAATGTGCCTTCACTGCCTACAATTAATTGTGTAAGATTATATCCTGTAGAGTTTTTTAGCACATTTGCTCCGGTCCACATGATCTCACCTGTAGGTAAAACTATTTCCAGGTTCAGTACATAATCTTTTACCACACCATACTTCACTGCTTTGGGACCCCCGCTATTTTCAGAAATATTTCCGCCTATAAAACAAGAACCACGACTGGCAGGATCGGGAGGATAAAACAATCCTTTTTCTTTTACAGTATTCTGAAGTACTTCTGTGATCACTCCTGGTTCTGTGGTTACCTGCAGGTTTCTTTCATCAATTTCAATTATACTATTCATCCTTTCTGTTGAAAGTAATACTCCGCCAAAAAATGGCAAAGCACCGCCACTGAGCCCGGTACCGGCTCCCCTGGGTGTTACCGGAATTTTATCAGCATTACAGATTTTCATAATAGCACTGATCTCTTCGGTTGTCTTTGGTTTTACAACCACTTCCGGTAAAAAGTGAAGATTCTCCGTTTCATCATGTGCATAATGCTGAAGAGTTTCTTCATCCACCAAAACAAAATTTTCTCCGACAATTTTTTTTAAAGATTGAATATGTTCAGCAGTCAGGCTGTTTCGAATAGTTGTAAGCATATATTGTTTTAAAGCTTAGCCGTAAAAGTCGTATAAATCGTAAAAGAATAAAAATCAAAATCAGTAACCTGAATTTCTGAGGGAGGGGCACATACTTTGTTTCTTATTACCCAGGTAGGAATCAAACAAACCTTCTTTAATCAGGGAGAATTCAAATGCCCCCCTGCCATTATTAAAATTCTTCAGGGTTGACATGGTAGCGTCATAGGTAAATGTGGCTTTGATGTCATTCCACTGTAATCCTACCATAGGGATCACTGCATCTTTAAGCCGGTAATAGACACCCCCGATCATTTGATATTCACCATCACCTGACAAATCATAATGGGCATTGAGGCCGCCAACCAGTTCAAATGATTTTGCCTGGGTAGTATAATATACATTGGGATTTACCAACCATTGCCTGTTTACCAAAAAACTTCCATTTAAAAACCCGGTATGGCGAACAGCCAACCGGTTATCAATACCACTTTTTTGGCTGAAGAATGATTCCCTTGGCCTGTTTACATGCTGAGCTGAATACCCGGCATTCAGATAAATTTTATCCGTGGGGAAATAAGCATAATTAAGCCCGAATTGAACATCCAGGTAATTGATATTATTATTTGATAATACTACTGATGATGGCAGCTTATTATCAAAAAATTTACCGTCAAACTGATCCGGGAACTTTAAGTTGAGCGTATTGATCTGTTTGCTGGCCCAGCCCACATTAAATCCTGCACTAACAAGACTTCCTTCATCTATCAATTGGTGATAAGCCAAAGAAGCATACAATTTCGTAGAAGTCAGATTTCCACTGCCTGCAACATCTCTCAGAATAAAACCGCCTGCACCCAGCCACCCATTCTCAAACTGATTTCTCATAACCTGTACATCACCAAATGCACTAGTAGTTTTATATGGAATGGCCATCACACTGGACCATTGATTTCGGAAATTAACGCCAACCCTGTAATCGCCATCAGGTATAAATCCTGTGTTTGCAGGATTTGTAGTTAACGGCGAATTCATAAACTGAGAAAAATGAAGATCCTGGCCCTGCACCGAAATCATCATCACCAGGTTCCAAATTCCAAATAATATTTTCGAATATTTTTTCATTAATAATTTTCCCTGTTAGCGAATTAACGAGATATCTCCTTTCTTGGTTGTCCGGGATCCGTCAAAAAACTCAACATCTAATGTATATGCATAAACATCCATAGGTTGTAATACGCCTTTATACTTTCCATCCCAGCCAATTGATTTATCATTCGTCTCAAATACTTTCTGGCCCCAGCGGTTCCAGATTGTAAAGGTCAATTTAGCAATTCCGAACCCTCGCACAAAAACTTTACTGTTAATATCACCACTATTTGGTGTAAATGCATTCGGCACATCTATAGCTGGTAAAATTATCGTTCTAACTTGTTGACAATAGGTATCTGAACATCCGGCCGCATTTGTAGCAGTAAGGCAAGCATTAAAAGTGCCGGTTGTATTATATAAATGTACTATCGGTAATCTGGAAGTGGTTACCAGGCTGTCGCCATCTCCAAATTTCCATTTGAAACGTATAGCATCTGCTGATGCCAGGTTATTAAAAGTAATACCCGTGTTTTCTAAAGGCGGATCAGGAGAAAAGTTGAAATTTGAAACCGGGTTATTGAAGACTTCAATTGTAAAACTTGTAGAGTCTATGATATTACAGGTATTGGGATCATTTGCTATTAACTTAATTATATAAGTACCCGGCGAATTATAAATATGTGACGGATTCTGAGCATTTGATGTAGTACCATCACCAAAATCCCAGAAGAAAGTTTGGCCAGCTAAAGATGTATTGGTGAATTGTGCATTATAGGGCACACAACCTCTTGGTGGAGTAGTAAACTGTGCTTTCACCTGGGGCGAAATGCTGATTGTTTTAACAACAGAATCCCGGTTATTGCAATAAGCCGTATCCCTTAAATATAGTTTTACAATATAAGATCCGGGAGCAGCATACGAATGAAATACCGGAGCCGGCCCGGTAATAACTGAAGGAGTGCCATCGCCAAAATTCCACAAAAATGACTGATTGGTAAATGGCCTTGTAGCCGGCGGGACAGATAAATTATCAAATCGATATTTCAATGAGTCGCAGGGTGCAAGTTTTACCGGATTAAAATCCAATGATGCTATCAGATCTCCAACCCGGATATTAACATATGCAGTGTCACGAATATTGCAGGTAGTTGAATCTTCTGCAATCAGCATTACATTATAAAGGCCGGCGGCATTATAAGTATGTGACACATTTGGAATGCTGGTTACCACCACTCCTGTTGCATCTCCAAAATTCCAATAATATTTTACAGCATTTGCAACGGTATCAATAAAGTCTACTGTTAATGGCGCACATCCGGTTGTATCTCTTATCACACCATTAATTGATGAAACAAAACCTGCGTCCACACCAGAAAAATCAAAAGAGATTTTTATCATTGCAAGGTTGCAACCACCTGTTGCAGCAGCGCCGTTATTTGGAAAAGCTACTCCCGGTGTTGTTGGAAATACAGGCGATGGATCTATACAGTTGGCACAAACAGCCTGGTAAATGACACCTTGCTGATCAAATCTGCTGGTACCACCATCCACATGATCTGCAAATCCTCCATTCTGACCAAAAAAACTACCAAACAACTGGGAAGCTGCATTCTTTTTTAAAACAAAAAAATAAAAATCGCTTCCATCAGTATTACTTTTTATTGCATCAGCCGTTACCGGCATTCCGGAAGTAGAAGAAGATTGGTATATATTTCCCGGAGGAAGAATATCACCTCCCCATCCGGATACATAAACGTTTTCACAATTGTCAACCAGGAAGGCAGTGATAGAAATATTTGGAGTAGATGCAGCTCTCCCAAATGTAGTAGAGTAAATATAACCTGACAGATCGGGTTGCAGCTTTGCAATAAATTGTGGTGCTCCGGCATTACTGTATGCAGCATTGATCACGGGCCAGGAACCCCTGGTTTGACCTGTTACATAAGGAAATCCAAACCGGTCAAATTTTAATCCAAATACCTGGTCTGTCGAACTGGTTCCAAGATAAGTGGACCGTATCAGTGAACTTCCACTATTGTTTATAATGGAAACAAATCCATCAATACCACCCTGGTTGAATGCTGCAATTGTACCTGCTGTATTACCCGGAAAATTTGTGCTTGCCGTACCGCCAGCAATATAAATATTATCGTTTGGCGCTAATGATATAACATAGGCTGCATCATTTCCATTCCCTCCGAGATAACTGGCAAAAATTGTATTGTTAACATTTGGATCCATTTTTAAAACCACGCCATCCTGCACTCCACCACCCATAGTTGTTTGAAAAGCACCGGCTGTAGCCGGGAAATCTGATGATTGGGTGCATGAAGCAACATAAATATTCCATGATCCGTCAATGATCACTTCACTCCTTCCATCATCAC
Source organism: uncultured Chitinophaga sp. (assembly GCA_964581455.1). Taxonomy (GTDB): domain Bacteria; phylum Bacteroidota; class Bacteroidia; order Chitinophagales; family Chitinophagaceae; genus VBAS01. The sequence goes on from CAZOOT010000066.1 coordinate 8,809, forward strand.
CATAGTTTTGCTGTAAGGAAGCAACCCCGCTCCTGGTTGGATTAATATTCACCCCATCATCACCTGCACCACCAATTTTTTTTGATCCGATCAAAGCCGAACCAGTTGTATTTAGTTTTGTAACTACGATATCATACCCGCCACCAGGTCCTATTAATCCACCTCCGGATCCTGTAGTAGGATAATTTGAAGAATTTGTTCTGCCTGCAATAATTAAGTTTCCAAAAGGGTCTACAATAATACTATGTGGCTGTTCATTGTTTGAGCCTCCAATATAAGTGGAATAGATTCTGGTAGATCCATTGGGGGAAAGCTTCATTATACTGATATCAGAAGGGCTGGTACCTGAACCGCCGCTATAATTTGTTTGAAAAGCTCCGGGTGAAGTACGAAATCCTGGTTCAATATTAATACCACCAGCATAAAAACTCCCGTCCGGACCATAGGTGGCAGTAAATCCCCAGTTGCTGCCTGTACTTCCGGTAAAGGATACAAATATTAAAGTAGGATCAATAATCAATACTTCTGCAGGATTATAATTCTTTACATCAAATTTTACTTCGTTTCCCTTTAAAATATATTTACAGGAAACTTTTTTACGTTGATAGTTTTCAAACTGGTAAGTAAAAGGATCCATTTCCTTTACATCACCAACAGATGTTTTTACAATTAATTCCTTATTTTTTACTTCCAGTTTATCGGCTCCTTTATATCTTAAAGCAATTTTGCTCAAATCCGCTCCGGGCTTTACTACGATATCATATTTCATACTCCCTTTTTCAGTATAATACCTGACATCTACATTTGGATATACATTTTTTAAAGTAACCCCCTGGTAAATTTTACAGTCAGAAGCCCATTTTGACGGGTCATTTCCAATAAAATAATTGTTATAATAAGTCTGCGGCTTGTCAGGAACAATTTCATAATTAGCGGATGCCCCTATAAAATCCACTTCATAAACATGTGAACGCAGTACAAGTGAAGATCTCTTTAATGCCGGATCATGGTTATGACCTTTTGAGACTTCCATCAGATTTTTTAAATCTGCTTCGTTATGTTGTAAAATGGTAAACCCTGAATTTGTAATGAAAAAATTTCCGGCCGGTACATCTGATTTGAATTTTATTTTCTCGTCCCATTGACCTTTGTTTTCTATAAATTCAATACTTCCAGTTTGTGCTTTAAGTGTTGTAGTGATGAAGGCTATTATCAGGGCTATGTAGTAAATCCGGATCAATATTATATTTTTTCTAATTTAATCAAAAAGAGTGAATTCGGGGATAAACAAGTGTTAAGAAATCTTGCTCCAGGCTGTTTTTCCTTCCTGCATCAAAATAAAATTTTTTAACCGCAAATTTTCGGCCGAATTCAGGTCTGGATCTTGTTCCAATAATTCAAATGCATAGTTTTTTGCCAAATCAAGTAAAGGTCTGTCTTGGACTATACTTGCCAGCTTAAAGTTTAATAAACCACTTTGTCTGGTTCCTTCAATATCTCCGGGTCCTCTCATCTCAAGGTCCTTTTCTGCAATCAAAAATCCATCGTTAGTGGATGTCATGATCTTCATTCTTTCTTTTGCATCATTTCCTATCTCGCCTGCTGTAAGTAAAATGCAATAACTTTTTTCAGCACCTCTGCCTACCCTTCCTCTTAACTGATGCAGTTGTGAAAGCCCGAATTTTTCCGAGCTCTCTATTACCATCACAGAAGCATTTGATACGTCCACACCCACTTCAATTACCGTTGTGGAAACCATGATATGAGTCTCTCCATTAACAAACCGCTGCATATTCGTATTTTTTTGTTCAGCTTTTTGTCGGCCATGCACCATACTTATCCAATATTTTGGTTCAGGGAACCAGGCTTTCACATTTTCATAACCTTTCATCAAGTTTTCGTAATCCATTTTAGCACTTTCCTCAATTAATGGAAACACAATATACACCTGACGACCTTTGGCGATTTCACCTTTCAAAAAATCCATCACCTGGTGTCGTTTATTTTCATAACGGTGAACTGTTGTTACCGGTTGACGTCCCGGAGGCATTTCATTGATCACACTATAATCCAGATCGCCATATGCTGTCATGGCCAGTGTTCTCGGAATTGGTGTAGCAGTCATTACTAAAACATGCGGAGCAGTATCGTTCTTTTCCCAAAGCTTGGCTCTTTGGGCCACTCCAAATTTGTGTTGTTCATCTACAATTGCCAATCCCAGGTTTTTAAACTGCACTTCTTTTTCAATGACCGCATGTGTACCTATTAATATATGTAAAGAACCTTCGATTAGTTTTTTCCGGATCACTTTTCTTGCCGCTGCTTTTGTTGATCCTGTTAATATTTCTACTTCTACCGGCATTTTACCCAATAGCCTGGTTATGCTTTTGAAATGTTGTTGCGCCAATACTTCAGTTGGAGCCATCAGGCAACTTTGAAAACCGTTGTCGGCTGCAATTAGCATCGTAAGAAGTGCAACAATAGTTTTGCCGCTTCCCACGTCACCTTGTAAAAGACGGTTCATTTGTCTGCCTGTTGCTGTATCTGCCCTTATTTCTTTTACTACCCTTTTTTGTGCGCCGGTCAATTTAAATGGAAGCTGTTCATTATAAAAAGTATTGAAAAATTCACCCACTTTACTGAACAAAACTCCTTTTGAGAATCTTTGTCTCTGGGTTTTTATTCTGGCTAATCTTAACTGAGCAAGAAATAATTCTTCAAACTTCAATCTTTTTACTGCATCATCATATTCAGCTGTTGATGCAGGAAAATGAATTTGAAGAAGAGCTTTATACCGGCTTATTAATTTTAATTTCTTTAATACTGATTCCGGCAGGTTCTCGGGTAATTCCTTTTCGTTCAATAACCTGATCAATGCCTCAGTCAGTTTTCCTATTTGTCTTCCCCCTAGTGCTTTGGATCTTAATTTTTCTGTTGTTGAATAAATGGGTTCCAGGCGGGATCTTCCTTCTGGTTTTTCCTGAGCCAGCAATTCGATTTCGGGATGCACAATCTGCGGATGTCCCTGGAAAAAACTCAGCTTACCAAAAACAAGATACTGTTGACCGGGTTGTAAACTTTTTTGCAACCAGCTTATACCCTGGAACCAGGTGAGCTCTAAAAATCCGCTACTGTCTTTCAATTGTGCCAGTAATCGTTTTCCCCTGTTCATACCTACTGTTTCAATGTTCAGTAATGTGCCGGCTACCTGTATATAATCAGTTGAATTGTTTATTTCACCAATAAGACTCAGTTTTGTTTTATCAACATGCCTGTGCGGGAAATGTTGAAGCAGATCATTAAAGGTATAAATACCAAGTTCCTTTTTAAGCAGATCAGCCCGGTGAGGGCCAACACCTTTCAGGTATTCGATGGGGCTTGATAATATGTTGGCATATTGTGCTATAACACGATTTTGAACAAAAATACTACTCCGGCTTCAAGACTTATGTTAATGATTCAGGAAGACATAAATAAACTTTAAGGTTGAATTGCTCCCGATTTTTTTTTACATTCACATTATAATCTTATCCGATTAAGACTGTTTCTATGAATAACTTTTTACGCCTCCTTCAAATCGATCTTAATTTTTCAGACTTCAAGTATAGTTTGCTTTGTTATGTCACTGCTTTTGTGCTGACACTGCTTTTAATCCCTCCGGTCATGCTGATGGTGAAAAAATTTAAACTTTTTGACAGGCCTGATTTTAGAAAAGAACATATAACACCGATGCCCTCTTTTGGTGGTATAGCCATTTTTGCCGGTTGCATTATTTCTTTACTATTTTGGTTCCGGTTTAATGACCATCCTTCTATCATTGCATTCTATTTATCACTTATCCTTATACTTGCTTTAGGAGTTATGGATGACCTGAAAAATCTTCCGGCCAGGTATAAATTAATTATTGAAGCCGGGCTGGCAACCATGCTGGCTATTTCAGGAATCAGGATCACCAGTTTTGGCGGCCTGCTTGGAATTTATGAAATAAACATTATTGCACAATATACCATTACAGTGATCACCATAGTTGGCATTACCAATGCATTTAATATGATTGATGGAATAGATGGACTTGCCGGCGGAATGGGATTCATGAGCCTTATAACTTTGGGAATTTTTTTAACGCTGAGTAAGGATCTCAATTATGCTTTAATTGCTTTTGCAATGGCTGGCAGTTTATTGGGTTTTCTTTATTTCAATTTTAACCCGGCAAAGATTTTTATGGGAGATACCGGTTCCCTATTGATGGGTTTTGTTACAGCGGTATTATGTGTTCAACTGATGAAGGTGAATTCAATTATATCCATTCCTGTTGTTCCGAATATATATGTATTCACTTTGGGAATTGTAATGATTCCTGTATATGATACACTCCGGGTCTTTGGTAAGCGGCTTTGGCAGGGTCGGTCACCTTTTTCAGCAGATAAAACCCATATTCATCACATCATCATTAATAAAGGTTTTAGCCATGGATTTGCAGCCAGGGTCATTTGTACTTTTCATGGCTGCATATTATTTCTTGTTTACCTGATGAAAAATCTGAGCCCGGAATTACAGATAATGATACTTCTATTTTTGATGTTCCTTTTTGTTTACCTGTTAAAATATATTGGAAGTTTAAAAAAATATTTTAAACCTGCCGTGGAACCCAGTTGAATTTACAGCTGAATAAAAAATAGAACAATACGATAAAATTGAAAGTTCATTTTTAAATTGCCATTCATTTTCAGTAAATTTAATTATGGCAGTTGTTTTACTTTCTATAATAATTATTGCACTGGCAATAGCAGGAATCGCTATTAAAATCCTGGTGAAGAAAAATGGCCAGTTTTCCGGTACCTGCAGCAGCAATAATCCATTATTACAAGGCGAAGGCGGGACCTGTGGTATCTGTGGGGCAAAAGCAAATGAAGTTTGCAAATCTTAATCCAGAATTTCAACCCATTTATTCAGGCTTTCAGAAGTATAGGTCTTCATGGTTCCCATTTCATCAAAAATTAAAAAGACACCCAGGTGCAATGCTCTATTCTCAGCCAGAAACTGTAAAGATTTTTTCAAACCCATTACCATAAAAGCAGTAGCATAAGCATCGGCCGTCATACAATCATCTGCGATCACACTTACACTTAGTAAATTATTTTTGGCTGGATATCCTGTTTTGGGATCAATGATATGGGAAAACTTCTGGCCATTCTCTTCATAGAATCTTCTATAATTACCAGAAGTAGCCAATGCCTGGTTATATAATTTAACTACAGCTTGTATTTCTCTTTGTTCAACTGGTCCTTCTTCAGGTTTATCAATCCCGATCTTCCAGAATTCATGATCACCTTTATCGCCTTTAGCTTTCACTTCTCCTCCCAGCTCAACAAAATAATCTACAATTTCTTTGCTATCCAGGTATGCAGCCAGCACATCAACAGCATAACCCTGTGCAATTGCATTAAAATCCAGCTTAATGCCAGGGTCCTCTTTTACTACTTTATTGTTTTGAATATATACTCTTTTGTATCCGATAAATTGTAAAAGGTTTTTTATTCTTGCACTATCTACTTCTTCTTTTTTTGAAAATCCAAATCCCCATGCATTTATTACAGGAGCAACAGTTATATCAAAAGCTCCGCTGGTTCTTTCTCCTACTTCCTGTGATTTAGTAAATACTTTAATAAAATGATCATCGAGCATCACATTGCTGTCATTGTTATTGATCCTTGATACAATAGATGAAGGTAAATAAGTAGAAAGCGATAAATCAATCTTCTGCAATATGGAATCAATTGCAGGTTTGTGATCAGTCTTATCATTTGCCAACAATGAGATATGATATGTGGTTCCCTGCGCTTCTCCGGAAATCTGAACAATCTTCACCTTATTATTATTACAGGTGCATCCTGAAAAAAGAATCATTGAAAAAAATGGAAGAATAAAATATTTCATTTTCCCGAAAATAAATTTGATGAAGTATGATTGATGATATACAAAAATACAATTAACAAAAGTGATCATCCGCCAAAATCATCAAAAGCAATATTATCAGGAGGAACTCCTAATTCATCGAGCATTTTGAAAACAGCAGCATTCATCATGGGCGGACCGCAGAGGTAGTATTCCACATCTTCCGGAGCCGGGTGTTTTCCAAGATAATTGTCAAACAAAACCTGGTGAATAAATCCGGTATACCCGGTCCAGTTATCTTCCGGCAATGGTTCTGAAAGAGCAATATTGTATTGAAAATTCGGAAAATCCTTTTCTATATCACGGAAATGATCTGTATAAAAGATTTCTCTTAATGAACGTCCACCATACCAATAAGATATTTTTCTGTTTCTTTCTTTCTCAGTATGAAACAAATGAAATAAATGTGAACGGAGCGGGGCCATTCCTGCTCCTCCTCCAATATAAATCATCTCTTTTTGTGTTTTCTTAATATGAAAATCTCCAAAGGGTCCGGAAATAGACACTTTATCTCCGGGCTTTGCAGCAAAAACGTATGAAGAACAAATACCCGGGTTTACATTCATAAATCCGCCGGTCTTTCTGTCAAATGGTGGCGTAGCCAACCGGATATTCAGCATAATGATATTTCCTTCGGCCGGATGATTGGCCATGGAATAGGCACGGAAAACTGGTTCGGTATTTTTCATTTTCAGGTCCCATATCTTGTACTTGTCATAATCCTCGTGAAATTTTGAATCGATTTTATACAGATCATTTTTAAAATCTATTTCACAAACTGGTACATCCAATTGGATATAGCTGCCGGGTACGAAATCAAGAAACTCTCCTTGCGGTAGTTTCACAACAAATTCTTTTATATAAGTAGCTACATTATCATTGGAGACTACATCACACTCCCATTTCTTAATGCCGAAAATTTCTTCAGGAATCTCCAGTTCCATATCCTGTTTCACTTTTACCTGGCAGCCAAGCCTCCAATTTTCATTTTGTTCTTTCCTGGTAAAATATGGTTTTTCTGTAGTTAAAATTTCTCCGCCACCGGACAATACCCTGCATTTACACAAAGCACAGGTGCCACCACCACCACAGGCTGATGGAAGAAATATTTTTTGATTGCCCAGGGTCGTAAGAATTGTAGAACCCGCCTCTACTTCTAGCGTATTCTGTCCATTAATGGTAATCCTAACCAACCCGGATGGAGTCAGTTTTGCCTTTGCATATAAAATAATTGCGACCAACAAAAAGTTGAATACAAAAAATACAATGATGCTTGTAAAAATGGTTGCTGTATCTAAGAATAATAATGCCATATCAAAGATTCAGGTGATTAAATTTTTATACCCATAAAACTCATAAATGCAATTCCCATCAGGCCGGTGATGATAAATGTGATTCCCAATCCTCTTAAAGGACCGGGCACATTGGAATATCTTATCTTTTCCCGAATGGCAGCAATGGCAACGATTGCCAAAAACCAACCCACACCGGAACCTAATCCAAATACCGATGCTTCGCCTAATGTTGTGTATTGTCTTTCCTGCATGAATAAGGCCCCTCCGAGTATTGAACAGTTCACAGCTATTAATGGCAGGAATATTCCAAGTGCAGCATATAATGCGGGGGCAAATTTTTCCACAACCATTTCTACTATCTGAACAATAGCAGCAATAGTTGCAATGAAAACAATAAAACTCAGAAAACTCAGGTCCACTGTTGCCAAATCAGCAGATAGCCAACTCAATGCTCCTGCTTTTAAAATATAATTCTCCAATAAATAACAAACAGGAACTGAAACTCCCAACACAAAGATCACGGCAAATCCCAATCCTACAGCATTCTTTACTGTTTTGGAAATGGCCAGGTATGAGCACATACCCAGAAAATAAGCGAAGATCATGTTCTCAATAAAAACTCCTTTAATAAATATATTGAAGTACTCCATGATAAAGAGATTTTAATTTGTTTCAATTAGTTTAGGATTCCTGCTTCTTTGAATCCAGATAATGACACCTACCACAATCAATGCCATAGGGGGTAGAATAGCAAGACCATTATTAAAGTACCCCATCTTATATGCTGCATCCGGCACCAACTGGTAACCCATGATGGAACCGCTGCCAAATAATTCTCTTACTACTGAAACAAGAATCAGGATGAGTCCATACCCAAGTCCGTTCCCCACTCCATCCAAAAATGCCGGCCAGGGTTTATTACCCATTGCAAAAGCTTCTAATCTTCCCATGATGATACAATTAGTAATGATCAATCCGACAAAAACAGAAAGTTGTTTGCTTACATCATATACATATGCTTTCAATACCTGGTCTACCAGGATCACTAAAGTTGCTACCACAGTTAATTGAACAATAATTCTTATCCTGTTTGGAACTACATTCCGGATAAGTGATATGACGAGATTCGAAAATGCACACACCACTATTACTGAAAGAGCCATAACGATGGAAGGCTTTACCTGGACAGTGATTGCCAGTGCCGAACAAATACCCAGCACCTGAACGGTAATTGGATTGTTGTCATTCAGCGGGTCTTTTATCAGCTTCCTGTTTTTGAAGGAAAATAAAGACTCACGTTGTTCTTTTATTTTCGGCGGCTCAAGAATTGTTTCTGTACTCATTGTAAATATAATTTTACTGTTCAGAAATATTTTTATCAATTTTTTTAAAATAGGGAATATAATTAGCCAATGTTCTTTGTATCATTTCTGAAACTCCGTCGCTGGTTACAGTGGCACCAGACATTGCATCTACAGCATGAGAATTATCAGAATTTTTATTCCCTTTAATTACTTTCACGGAAACATAATTTCCGGTATCGTCTAATATTTTTTTCCCAATAAATCTTTCCTGGAAAGCTGCAGTTTCTATTTCAGCACCCAGGCCCGGCGTCTCCGTTTTGTGTCCAAAACTGGCTCCATAAATTGTATTCATGTCTTCTTCCAGGGCAATGAAACCCCAGATAGGCCCCCACAGACCTTTACCCCTTACCGGAATGATAAAATATTTTTTGTTTTCCTTAATGCAAACAAACAACGGGAATAATTGATTTTGTGGTTTACCCAACCTTGCTTTGTCCAGTTCTTTTTTCAAATCAATATCAAATGCACTCACATCATTTTTTACCGGTTCCCCTTTATAATCAAGAACCACTTGTTCCTGTATATATTGGGCAAATAATTTTTCAGCATTTGCTGTATTGCTTTCTACCCCAACGCTTCCCAATATGTTCTGCATCTTTTCTATCCTGATATTTTTTGCCTGCAAGGGGCCGAGTCCGATAGATGTTGTAGATAAAAGGACAGCCACAATAACCACCATTACAGATGAAAAAATAAAAATAAATTTGTTAGAGTTTGCTTTCATACTATTAACTTTTAACTCTTTTCAATCTTCGTTTAATACTGGCTCCTACTACATAGTGATCGATCAGAGGCGCCATTACATTCATAAATAAAATAGCCATCATCATTCCTTCCGGGTATGCCGGGTTAAAGACCCTGATCATGATTGCAAACAAACCGATCAGGAATCCATAAATATATTTACCCAAATTGGTTTGAGTTGCTGTTACCGGATCTGTTGCCATGAATACTGCTCCAAATGCAAATCCTCCAAGCACCAGTTGATGTAAAGGATCAATTTGCATCAGGGTGTTTGAACCAAACAGATTAAACACAAAAGCCATGAACAAACCACCCGCAAAAACAGAAACCATGATGCGCCAACTGCCGATCCCGGTATATAATAATATAGCAGCCCCGATCAAACATGCCA
>CAZOOT010000067.1:0-17899 GCA_964581455.1 uncultured Chitinophaga sp.
AATTTAATTGAAAGAGTTAAAAACATTCTTTTCACCCCAGATAAAGAATGGGATGTAATTAGCGGGGAACAACCAAATACTCCCGGCATCATAACAGGTTATGTACTTCCTCTTGCAGGAGCTGCCGCAGTAGCTGCATTTATTGGATATGGTTTTATTGGATTCAAAGTTCTCGGATTTCGCTTTGCCGGAATTAACTGGGGAATCTATCATGCATTAACCATACTTGTAATGGGCATTGGAAGTGTTTTCCTTTGTGCATTGGTTATAGATGCATTGGCACCAAGCTTTGGTTCGGAAAAAAATTTGGGGCGTTCTGTTCAACTGGTTGCCTATGCATATACTCCTGCCTGGATAGGTGGCCTTCTTTCAATTTTGCCGGCTATTGCATTTATTGGATCCCTTGCCGGACTCTATGGTCTTTATTTGCTTTATATCGGTATTCCCAAACTAAAGAAAACTCCAGCCGATAAACATGCCGGGTATTTTGTAGTATCACTTGTTGTCATTATTGTAGCCTATATCATTATAGGATTGATCATGTCCAAAATTGTTATGTCCGCTATGGGATTAGCCTATGGTGGATTTAGCCTTGGTTTATAAATTTATTCTTAAAAGACCCCGGACAAACCGGGGTTTTTTTATTGTCAGATTTCAGCTTTTAAATATTGAGCAGTATAACTTTCTTTGCAGTCAATTAGCCCCTCTGGTTCTCCATCAAATAAAATTCTCCCGCCTCCATCTCCACCTTCGGGACCAATATCAATAATATGATCTGCTACTTTGATTACATCCATATTGTGTTCAATAACCAATACCGTATTTCCCCTGTCCACCAATTTATTTAACACGTCCAGCAAATGTTGAATGTCTTCAAAATGCAAACCGGTAGTAGGTTCATCTAGTATATAAAAGGTTTTACCGGTATCTTTTTTTCCCAGTTCTGTAGAAAGTTTTACTCTTTGTGCCTCTCCGCCGCTAAGTGTTACAGAACTTTGCCCTAAAGTGATATAACCCAGGCCAACTTCCTCCAGCACTTTTATTTTCCGGTATATATAAGGAACGTTTTTGAAAAATTCAACAGCATCTTCAACAGTCATCTCCAAAACATCAGCAATGGATTTCCCTTTATATCTTATTTCCAGGGTTTCCCTGTTATATCTCTTTCCATTACATTTTTCGCAATGCACATATACATTGGGTAAAAAATTCATTTCAATCACCCGCATACCTCCGCCTTCACACACATCACATCTTCCGCTTTTTACATTAAAAGAAAAACGACCCGCTTTATATCCCCTGATCTTTGCTTCAGGAACAGATGCAAACAAAGTTCTGATATCAGTAAAAAAACCACAGTATGTTGCGGGGTTACTCCTGGGAGTTCGTCCAATAGGACTTTGATCTATTTCAATAACCTTATCAATGTGCTCCAGTCCCTTTATTCCTTTAAACTCAAGCGGTGTAACCCTGGACCCATATGCATGAGTAGATAGAATCGGATATAATGTCTCATTGATCAATGTAGATTTGCCACTTCCACTAACCCCGGTAATAACTATAAATTTTCCCAATGGGAATTTAACATTCACGTTCTGTAAGTTATTTCCTTTAGCCCCCTTTAGTTCAATGAAATTTCCATTTCCATTTCTTCTTTCTTTCGGAACATTGATCCGGTGTTTCCCATTCAGGTATTTTGCAGTTAAGGTGTCCAGTTTCAACATTTGTTCCGGAATGCCGGCTGCAACAATTTTGCCCCCATGGAAACCAGCTCTTGGCCCGATATCAATTAAATGATCTGCTGCCATCATGATCTCTTTATCATGTTCAACTACGATAACACTATTTCCAATGTCTCTTAAATTTTTTAACGCACCGATCAGCCTTTGGTTATCCCTTTGATGTAATCCGATAGAGGGCTCATCCAGGATATAAGTAATGCCTTGTAATTGCGACCCGATCTGTGTAGCTAACCTGATACGTTGCGATTCGCCGCCACTTAAGGTTTTTGAAGGTCTGTTCAATGAGAGATAAGTTAATCCCACATTCAAAAGAAACTGTAAACGTTCATTTATCTCTTTCAACACATCTTTAGCAATGGTTTTTTGTTTATCTGTAATTCTTAATTCGATACCATCGAACCAGGCTGCAAGATTATCCAGATTCATTTCTCCAAGTTCCGCAATATTTCTGCCCTGAATTTTAAACCAGAGACTTTCTTTTTTTAACCTGGTACCGCCACAGCTTTCACAATGTTTCATTTGCATATATCCCTCTGCCCAGTCACGAAGGGTATCACTGTATCCGTTGTTAAACCATCTTTTCAGCATATTCACTACTCCCTCAAACGGCCCGTTTGGATCAAATTTCATGTTTTCAAAATCCAGATCCGATTCGATTCCTTCCTCATTTCCATACAACATAAAATTGAGTGACTTACTATTCAATTTTTCGATGGGTACAGACAAGGATATCTTTTTTTTCTTTGCCACTTCCATTACTTGCTTGTACACCCAGGCATCTCTTTCTTCACCCAATGGCGCTATCCCTCCATCTGAAATGCTTAATGAAGGATCTGGTATGACCGATTCCATATTAATTTGAAACATGGTGCCCAGTCCTTTACATTCCGGGCATGAACCATATGGTGAGTTAAAAGAAAAAGCATTGGGAGAAGGTTCTTCGTAACTGAGCCCCGTATCCTCACACATTAATTGTTTGCTGTATTGTTTTAATTTGGTTTCGTCAACCAAAATAAACATTAAGTCTTTTCCAAGCTTTAGGGTTTGCTGAACACTCTGGCTGAGTCGTGACTTCAGATCTTCTGTAACCTGCAAACGATCCACCACTAATTCTATATCATGGATTTTATACCTGTCAACCTGCATTTTGGGTACCAGGTCCTTTACTTCTCCGTCAATTCTTACTCTTAAAAAGCCTTTCTTTCGAACCTCCTCAAACAATTCCCGGTAATGACCTTTCCGCCCACGAACCAGTGGAGCCAAAATGGAAATTTTTTTATTCTCATATTTTGAAAAAATATTATTTACAATTTCTTCTTCACTCCATTTCACCATTGGCTTTCCGGTATTGTAAGAATACGCTTCGCCGATCCTGGCGAATAATAGCCTGAGAAAATCGTAGATCTCTGTAACTGTTCCAACTGTCGAACGGGGATTTTTATTGGTTGTTTTTTGTTCAATTGAAATAACAGGTGACAAACCGGTGATCTTGTCAACATCGGGTCTTTCCATATCGCCAATGAATTGCCTGGCATATGCACCGAAGGTTTCCATGTATCTGCGTTGACCCTCTGCATAAATTGTATCAAAAGCCAAAGAGGATTTACCGCTACCGCTGATACCTGTTATAACAACAAGTTTATTTTTTGGAATTGATATATCAATATTCTTCAGGTTGTGTACCCTTGCCCCGTAAACATCAATTGAATCCGGATTTGGTGTTTCCTTTTTGGTGATTATTTTTTTCGATTTTGCCATATATGAAAGGATTGCGAAGATAAGAACTATACAGAGCCGGATACGGCAGATACCGGAAAGCCTGAACAGTTTTTTCGATTTTTTTTATTCTGATTTCTTTAATTTCTCAGGGAACTATTCAAAAATTTGTTTTGCCTGAAAAGCTTGCTGGTAAAGGCTTTCAAATCATGCAAAAATATTCTTAACAAATAGTTTTTGGGAATTAAAAAAACAAGCTTTGGTAATTAGCGCATATCCCCATTATCTTTGCGGCAGTTCTTATTTATTTCTTATCAAGAAAGGCTGAGGGTAATGGCCCAGTGAAGCCTTGACAACCTATCCGGGATTAATTTCCGGAAAAGGTGCCAATTCCATCCCGCAAAAGCGGGACAGATAAGTCAGATCCAAAGCTTTTATAATTTTTATTAATAATATTCTAAAGCTCATCTGATTTACCGGATGAGCTTTTTTATTTATTTAAATTATTTAAACTTTATGAGTCAGAAAAAACTTACAATTGGATTATTTGGTTTCGGAGTGGTGGGAGAAGGTTTATTCAAAATTTTACAACAAACAACTTCTTTGAATGCAACTATAAAGAAAGTTTGTATTAAACATCCAGGAAAGAAACGCAATGCACCGGATACACTTTTTACTACTGATAAACATTTGCTGTTAAATGATCCTGATATTAATGTTATTGTAGAAGTGATCAATGAATGTGAACCTGCATTTGAAATAGTCAGCACTGCTTTGCTGAATGGAAAAGATGTGATTAGTTCCAGTAAGAAAATGATCGCAAATCATTTTTCAGAACTTTTGGAACTGCAGCAAAAAACCAATCAGTCCTTTCTTTATGAATCCGCTGCCTGTGCATCTATACCTGTTATCAGGAATCTCGAGGAATATTATGATAATGACCTGTTGCATTCCATCAAAGCCATTGTGAATGGATCTACCAATTACATTTTGACAAAAATCATGGAAGAACATCTTGATTATAAGCAGGCGCTTTTACAGGCACAGCAACTGGGATTTGCTGAATCTGATCCAAAGCTGGATGTAGAAGGATTTGATGCTGCCAGTAAATGGTCAATTCTGCTGGCACATGCCTATGGTATAGTTGAATTTCCTGAAAATTTAGTATTTAACGGCATTCAAAATATTCAGGCTGCTGATGCAGAACTGGCAAAAGCAAAGCAACAGCAAATAAAACTGGTGGCCCAGGCAAAAAAATTACAAAACGGGAAAATTGCCGCATTCGTTTTGCCGCAATTTGTAAATCCTGAAGAACAACTCGCCTTTGTAAAAAATGAATATAACGGGATCGTAATTGAAAGTGCCTTTGCAGAAAAACAATTTTTTTATGGCAAAGGAGCCGGTAGTTTTCCTACTGCATCGGCTGTCCTGAGTGATATTAGTGCTTTGCGCTATGGTTATAAATATGAATACAAAAAATTATACCACCACGTTCCGCATCAGCGCACTGACGACTTTTACCTTCAGGTCTATATAAGTTTTGAAGATATAAACCTGGTTCCAAAAGACAAGTTTGCATGGATTGAAGAATGGTATGCAAGGGAAGAAAGAAAATACATGATCGGAGTGATTCATTTTAATGAGCTGAAAAACGATCAATGGTGGAAGACCCGGGGAAATTCTCTTATTGCTTTACCAAACCCGATCATTGAAAATATTGAATTAAGAAAATTAAAGAAACAAAGTTTGGAACTGGCAGGAGTTTTCGGATGATTGCACAACTATTCAAATGATAGTACATTTGTCTGATAAAATCTGATTCCTTGAATTTGGAAAAATCAAATAATCAATTTGGGATTGCGTTTTTCCTTACAATAATTTTAGCAATTGCCTGTGGTATACTCATTCTGGTTTATGGCAAACAGGATTCTTTTATACTTATAAACAGCAACTACAGTAATTACGCTGACTTTTTCTTTAAATACTTTACCTATGCCGGCGATGGATTAATGTGGGCGCCCCTTGTCATATTTTGCTTATTGTACAGAAAAAAATATGTGTTGGCAATATTGCTGGCAATTCTGATCTCAACCCTTCTTTCACAATTCCTGAAAAGAGTTGTTTTCCCCGATGAATTAAGACCAATAACGTATTTATCTGAAAGTTTTCCTATACACCTTGTGGAAGGAGTTAAAATAAAACGAATACACAGCTTTCCATCAGGCCATAGTACTTCTACATTTACTATTGCCCTTATTTTGGCACATATGATCAATAAAAGATTCTGGTCAATAATTCTTCCTGTTCTTGCAATGTTGGCAGCATATTCCAGAGTTTACCTGGCTCAGCATTTTCTGACCGATGTGTTGGCCGGAATGGGTTTAGGGATAATTTCTGCATTATTATCTCTCATGATCTTTCGTTCTTTATTGAAAACTATTACCAAAAAATCAAATCTGGATTCTAATGCAACAAAAGAGTCATAAACAGAGGAATTGATTTCAGTTTAACTTATTAAGCTGCCTGCGAATTTTCTGTAACAACAATTAATATTTCCAGGCAAAAAAAAGCTCTGATAATTCAGAGCCTTTAGTGCGGTGAGGGCGGGATTCGAACCCGCGGTACAGAATTACCCGTACGGCAGTTTAGCAAACTACTGATTTCAGCCACTCATCCACCTCACCTTATGAATTTGACTGAATTCTTTGAAAAGATCACCCCGATTTATTCAGGGTAATCCTCTTCATCGGGAAGACCCCGATCTAATCGGGGCGACCCTCTTCGTCGGGATGACTCCGATTCAATCGGAGCGACCCCTTGTCGGGAAGACAGGATTCGAACCTGCGACCCCCTGGTCCCAAACCAGGTGCGCTACCGGCCTGCGCTACTTCCCGAAACTATTCCTTTCTCAAGGGTGGCAAAAATAAAGATTAATTCTATCACAGCAGAAGTTATTTCGCTTTTTATTAAACAAAAAAACCTGACATAACTGCCAGGCTCTTTCAAAAACTTATAGAAATTATCTACATAGCTGCTAATTGCACTTTTTGTTGCAATTCCAGCACATTCTCTCTGAAAATGCCATCGGTATCCATCAGATCTTTTACCGTTTGACATGAGTGTATTACAGTTGTATGGTCGCGACCGCCAAAATGTTCGCCAATTGTCTTTAAAGAATTTTTTGTAAATGCTTTTGCAAGGTACATAGTGATCTGCCTGGCTTGAACGATCTCTCTCTTTCTTGTTTTTTGTAACAGTTTATCGTATGGCACATCAAAGAATTCACATACCATTTTTTGAATCGTATCTATTGTGATCTCCTTACTGGAAGATTTTACAAAATTGCGAAGCACTTTTTTTGCAAGATCAAGATCTATCTCTCTCCTGTTTAAGGATGATTGTGCCAACAAAGAAATTAATGCACCTTCCAGTTCTCTTACATTATTACTTATATTATATGCAATGTACTTTACGACTTCTTTTGGCATTTCCAATCCATCATTCTTCATTTTTCTTTCCAGGATTTCAATCCTCGTGTCATAATCCGGTACCTGAAGATCTGCACTAAGGCCCCAGCGAAAACGACTTAATAATCTTTCCTGAACACCTTCAAGATCTTTCGGCGGCTTGTCAGTAGTTAATACCAATTGTTTTCCTGATTGATGAAGATGGTTGAAAATAGCGAACAATGCATCCTGGCTTTTTTCTGCTTTTGCAAAAAACTGAACATCATCAATAATTAAAACATCAATCAACTGATAAAAATGTATAAAATCATTGATCGCATTATTACGACCATGATCCATGAACTGATTGATAAATTTTTCTGAACTAACATAAAGAACAACCTTGCTTGGATGTGTCCTTTTTACCTCATTTCCAATAGCTTGTGCAAGGTGTGTTTTGCCCAATCCCACACCGCCATAAATCACCAATGGATTAAAGGAATTTGCTCCGGGTTTTTCTGCAACTGTTTTTCCTGCACGTCGTGCTACACGATTACAATCACCTTCAATAAATGAATCGAATAAATAAATTGGATTCAGTTGGGGATCTATCTGAACTTTTTTTAATCCAGGAATTACAAATGGATTCTTAACGGGATTGTTTATGATAAGCGGAAACTCCATTTCATTATTGGAATACATTTTATAACCATGACCGGGGACATCCATCATCACAGGTTGATTGGTTTTATTTCCACTGTCAACCATTATGCGATATTCAAGACGTCCGTCTTTTCCTAATTCTCTTTTTAATGTCTTCGCCAATAAATTTACGTAATGTTCTTCAAGATATTCGAAAAAGAATTGACTGGGTACCTGAATTACTAAAATATTATTTTTTATTGAAACAGGTTTGATAGGCTCAAACCAGGTTTTGAAATGTTGCCACTCAACAATATCCTTGATGATCTTTAAACAGTTGGTCCAAACTTTTTCTGCATTCTTCTCCATCAGTTAGTAAGAAATTTATTTCTTTTTATGAATCTTCCCTTAAATTAAAACTAAAATTAAAACGGTTATTTCAAAGGTGAAAAATCTTCAACAGGGGAACGAATATCTACAATTCTTTTCTAATAAAAAACTTTTATTAGATTGTTTTTTTTATAACGCTTATCGTACCAGAACTGACTAATTTTTTTCTTGAAACCTTTGAAAAATCAAAGTCCAGTCTGCCTAAAATAATTCCTGAAAATCCAACCTGGTTTATTACAACATCCTTACCCAGCTTGTTTTTCCGGGTTACCGGTGCATTCATAAATGTATGTGTATGCCCTCCGATAATCAGGTCGATGTTCTCTGATTGCTCAGCAAATAATACGTCACTGATTGTATTTTCCCTATATTGGTAACCCAAATGAGAAAGGCAAATAACAAAATCACATTTTTTGTCATTCTTTAATACGCCAGCAACTTGGTTTGCCTGCTGTACAGGGTCAAGATAAACTGTACCCGCCGCTAAATTTTCCGGCACCAGCCCTTTCAGTTCAATTCCCACTCCAAGTATTCCGATCTTTAATTTTCCTTTTTTAAAAATTTTATACGGAACGTATTTATACTCCATTGGCGTGCCTGAAAAATCATAATTACAAATGATCATGGGAAAATTTGCATGTCTTGTAAGTTGGGTTGCCAGGTTTTCCAGGCCAGCATCAAAATCATGGTTGCCTACTGTGGATGCATCATAATTCATAGATGCCATTGCTTTAATTTCCGGTTCCCCTTTATATAAATTGAAATAAGGAGTCCCCTGAAAAATATCTCCGGCATCCAATAGTAATACATGCTCCTGCTCTTTCCTGATGTCTTCAATTAATTCAGCCCTGGCAATTACTCCTCCAAGCCCCTGGTTCCTGCTTCCGTCCATCGGATAGGGATCAATTCTGCTGTGAACATCATTTGTATGCAGGATGGTGAGCCTGTATTGTGCCGACTCCTCTATTAACTCCTTAATCAGAGAAGAACCCGTAAGCAAAGCCCCGGATGTAAGTGCAGATTGTGTTATAAATCCTCTTCTAGTTAACATAAACTACCCTATTCGTATTATCAACAACAATTTTTTTTCCCTTCTGCGATAACATTAAAACATAATCAATAATTGCATCCCTTTGCAAGTAGCCAATATTCTGCGAGGGAATATTTTTTAAAACTTCTGAATTATTAATTATATAATCAGAATTTGAGATAATATAATCCGCATTTTCGTCCAATGGCTTGCCTCCAACCATAATATTCTCAGTTTTTTTGTTTGCAACTGTTAAAGTAAGCCCCGATTGAATAACCGTTCCAAAGTGAGCCAAAGTATCAAGATATTGTTTGAGCGTTTTGCCATTTACTTTTTGTATTAAAAGTAAATTGTCAAAAGGCATTAACTCATAAATTGTTCCGTTTGTAATCTTTCCGGCTATTAATTCATTAAGGCGAATGCCGCCATGATTCATAAATGCAGCATCAACTTTTACATTAAATTTTTGATTTGCCAAATATAAAAAAGCATCGGTCATAAAAAATCCCAATGTGTTCTTCCTGGCAGATTTTTCAAGCAGCATTTCATTTTCACCAATAACATTATTCATGGTTCCGTTGATACTGTCACTGTATGGTTTTAACAGTGAATTGATCTTTGAACTCCTGTTTTCTTTTTGTTGAACATTATAATTGCTATACTCTACTGTAGCTGACCGAAAGACCGGGTTACAAGAAATAAATAAGAATAAATAAAATAAAAGCGCTGTGGAATTTTTAATTCTCATAACAAAGTGCTGAAGCTTCAAGGTATCATTAAATGAACTTAAAACAAAAAATTTTAATCTGATTTTGATTTGATTTTTTAATAAAAAAAATTGAAACCCAATTAATGCGCAAATACAAAAAATATCAACAAAATCGCCGCTATTTAAGTTTACAATTTTGCATCTTTGCAACGCTGTTCCGGAATAAACACCTGGCCAGCCAAAAAATGAAAAAAAAGCTCACTCTTCGCCTGAAACCGTCGGAAGCAGATAATACTTATTTACTAAAAGAAATTATTGCTGCTGAATCAGGAAATAAAATTTCTACCATCAACGGATTTAATATACTGAAGAAATCCATTGATGCCCGAAGTAAACAGGTTTTAATCAATTTAACGGTAGAAGCATTTATCAATGAACCTTTCCATGTTCGTGAAATACCGGAATTTCATTTTCAGGATGTTTCTAAAGCTGAAAATAGGGTTGTGATAATTGGCGCCGGCCCGGCAGGACTTTTTGCGGCCCTGCAATTAATTGAAAACGGTATTAAACCAATCATTCTTGAAAGAGGAAAAGATGTAAAAGCAAGAAGAAGAGACCTGGCCATATTAAATAAAGAAGGAATCATTGATCCGAACAGCAATTATTGTTTTGGAGAAGGGGGTGCCGGAACCTACAGTGATGGAAAATTGTACACCAGAAGTACAAAACGTGGCAATGTATCAAGAATATTGAACCTTTTTGTTCATTTTGGAGCAGATGAAAAAATACTTTATGAAGCTCACCCGCATATAGGCACAAATAAGCTTCCACAGATCATCACAGCTATCCGAAAAAAAATTATTGACTGCGGTGGCGAGATTTTATTTGAAAAGAAACTCGTTGATTTTATCATTGAAAATAAAACGATCCTTAAAGCCAAAGCAGAAGACGGAACAATGGTTGATTCAGATGCCATTATTTTAGCTACCGGTCATTCAGCCAGGGATATTTACTTTTTATTACAATCAAAGAAAATATTGATTGAGTTCAAACCCTTTGCTTTAGGAGTAAGAGCAGAACATCCACAATCATTAATTGACACTATTCAATATCATTGCAAAATCAGGGATGAAAACTTACCAGCAGCAGCTTATAGCCTGGTACACCAGGTGGATGGCAAAGGAGTTTTTTCCTTTTGCATGTGTCCGGGAGGTATTATAGCTCCGGCCTCTACTAATCCCGGTGAATTGGTTGTAAACGGATGGTCACCATCTAAAAGAAACAATCCTTATGCAAACAGCGGTATTGTGGTAGCTGTTGAGCAGAAAGATATTCCCGGGTTTAATAAATATGGCATAATGGCTGGTTTATATTTTCAGCAGGATGTAGAACAAAGATCCTATATTGCCGGTGGAGGAAAATTTGTTGCTCCTGCCCAACGTCTTGTTGATTTTACAGAAAACAAAAGATCTTCTTCTTTGCCGGATTGCTCCTATTTACCCGGAATAAATTCTGTAAACCTGGCTGAAATCATTCCGCCGTTTATAAATGAAAGGCTTAAAAAATCTTTTAAAGAATTCGGTAACAAAATGAGAGGATATTATACCAATGAAGCAGTAATAGTTGCAACGGAGTCGAGGACTTCTTCCCCGGTCAGGATTCCAAGAAATGCAGAAACTTTAAACCATCCGCAGATCAGCAATCTTTATCCCTGTGCTGAAGGGGCGGGTTTTGCAGGAGGAATTGTAAGTGCAGCACTGGATGGAGAAAATGTTGCCAATGCAATTACCCAAAAGATTAAAAAGATTAAATAAACCAAGTGATTTTAATTGAACGATACCAAACATCATATAATTTATATATTACACGTCTCATCCTTTTAAATTTGCTAACTGAAAAATTATTACATGCCAATTTTAGAAATTAAAAACCTGAAAAAACATTTTGCCACTCAGAAAGCTGTTGATGATATCAGCCTTTCTGTAGAAAAAGGAAGCATATTTGGTCTTTTAGGACCCAATGGAGCCGGCAAAACCACTTTAATAAGAATGATCACTGGTATTTTTTACCAGGATGACGGTCAGATAATATTTGATGGTAAAAAATTTGATCCGATCAACGATGTAGTTCATATTGGTTATATGCCGGAAGAACGTGGCCTTTATAAAAAAATGAAGATTGGAGAACAGGCAATGTACCTGGCCAGGTTGAAAGGTCTTAGCAGAAATGATGCAATGGTCAAGATCAAAGAATGGTTTGTAAAATTTGAAATGCAAAGCTGGTGGAACAAAAAAGTAGAGGATCTGTCAAAAGGCATGGGACAGAAATTGCAATTTGTAATTACCGTGCTACATGAGCCCAAACTCATTATCCTTGATGAGCCATTCAGTGGCCTGGACCCGGTAAACAGTAATTTGATCAAAGATGAAATTTATAAACTGGCACAAAAAGGAGCAACAATTATTTTCAGCACACACCGCATGGAGCAGGTAGAAGAGATCTGTGATCATATTGTTTTGGTTAATAAAGGACAAAAGATACTGGATGGTTCTGTGATGCAGGTAAAAAATGACTTTAAAGAAAACCTTTTCAGTATAGGATTTGAGGAAATGCCTTCTGTCAATGGTGATTCTCTTTTCGAAGTGGTAGCCACCAGAGAAAAGTCACTGGTTGTAAAGATCAGGGAGGGAAACAAACCGAATGATGTCTTAAATCATTTCCTTAAAAATGGCGCCCAGGTTATTTCCTTCAATGAGATATTACCTTCTCTGAATGATATTTTCATAAAGCTTGTAGATGGCACTCCCCAAAGCCGCCAGTTTTTAAACAAAGAGTCCTTTAAAAAACCCTTAACTGCTTAAAAATATTTTATGAATAAGATTTGGATCATTATCAGCCGGGAATATTTAACCAGAGTAAAAAATAAAACATTTCTGCTCTCTACTTTTTTATTGCCGATAGTTTTAATTCTTTTTATCGTTGGTTCCACCTTTCTTGCCATTAAATCAAGAAGTAAAGAAAAAATTGCCATTGTAAATGATCCCGGGTTTCTTCAAAAAAATCTGAAAAGCGATTCTTCCTTTATCATTTTTGAATTTCCTGCCGATGTTAATTCTTCCAATTACCTGGAAAAGGGATATTCCGGTCTTTTGCAGGTAAATCCGGATTCTGCAAAACAGAAATACATTATTGAGTCTAAAAAGACCATGAGTATGGAGTCGATGGAATTTATAGAACGGCAAATGAATAAAGCCATTGAAGACAATATGCTTCTGCAACTGAATATTGATAAAAAAACATTGGACTCCATCAGCAAAGCCAGTAAAGCTGAAGCACAGGTAGAAAATAAATTGGCAACCGGCGAACAGGCAAATGCAGGATTAGCCTATGGCATTGGTTTCGGCAGCGGAATCCTGATCTATATCACCATGTTCATCTTTGGCGCCATGGTAATGCGGGGTGTAATGGAGGAAAAAACAAACAGGATTGCAGAAGTGATGGTTAGCTCCGTAAAACCATTTCAACTGATGATGGGAAAAATAATCGGAATTGCTGCAGTAGGGTTAACCCAGCTATTGCTATGGATATTATTTATTGTTCTTTTACTCAGCATTATTCCTCTCTTTTTGCCGTCAGAAACTGTAGATCAGTTTCAACAATTACAACAGGCACAACAGCAAATACCGGGAGGTATGAATAATTCCATGGCATTAAAACTACTGGAGACCAAATCCACTTTTATCAATGAAGTAAACTGGCTGGTGATCATATCCTGTTTCCTGTTTTATTTTCTTGGCGGGTTCTTGTTTTATGCTTCCCTTTTTGCTGCAGTTGGAAGTGTAATTAATGAAGATCCACAGGAAGCACAATCGCTAATGCTACCGATCACCATGCCCATCATATTCGCATTTATCATCCTTACTACTTCTATCAGCAATCCGGACAGCCCGATCGCATTCTGGGGAAGTATCATTCCGTTTACATCACCTATTGTGATGATGGGCAGAATTGCCAGCGGTGTGCCTGAGGCAGTTCCTTATTGGGAATTGTTTCTCTCTATGGGCTTGCTGGTGCTGGGTTTTATTGGCACCACCTGGTTTGCAGGAAAAATATATCGTACCGGAATTTTAATGTATGGGAAAAAAGGCAGCTGGAAAGAAATGATCAAGTGGATTCGCCGTTCCTGAGTTTTATAATTCTTTAAATGATCAGCCGCTCTTAAATATCCAGGAGCGGCTTTTTGTTAAAATTTTCTTTATTCATACAGATTTTTAAAATAATACGAAATCGATCGTATATTTGATTCCAGGTATAGCAAAATAATTATTCATCAAAATGTTTTTTATGACCAGCAATAAAAAAAATTATGCAGTAATTGCCACTACACTAATAGCTGTTTCAACCGTTTTAATTCTTAGTTCCTGGGATTTTAAACAGCCCTCTCCTATTTTGGATGAACCTCAACAACTAACAGACACCATTCCAAAAAAAGAAAAAAAGATAAGGGATCTGGATGATGCTTTAGATGAGCTCAACTCAGTTCAATTGCAGGTAGACATGGAAAAGATCCGGAAGGAAATAACAGAAGCCATGAGCAAAATTGATAAAGATAAGATCAGGCTGGAAGTAGAAAAAGCCATCAAGGAAGTAGATATGGATAAAATAAAAGCCGAACTGGAGAAAGTAAAAGAAGTGGACATGAAGAAACTGGAAGTGGATATGAAAAAGATGGAAGAGGAACTCAAAAAAATCGGGCCAGAGATTGAAAAATCTATGGAAAAAACAAAAGTGGAAATTGAAAAAGCAAAAGTGGAAATAAAGGAATATAAAGATTTTGTTGATGGCCTGGAAAGCGATGGCTTAATAAACAAAAAAGAGAACTATACCATTGTTCATAAAGACGGAGAGCTGATAGTCAATGATAAAAAAGTTTCTGACACGATCTATAAAAAATATAAATCCTTCCTTGAAAAACACAGGAAGTTTAATATTAAAAAATCTGATTCTGATTTTAATATCAATAAAAGTTAAAAACATTTCCATAAAAACTTAAGACCAACTATGCCTTAAATAAAACAGCCGTAGCTTTAAGCTGCGGTTGTTTTATTATGCATATGTACTACCTGGCTATATTGGCACCGGAAGAAATAAATGAGGAAGTTTTGAAATGGAAAAATTTCTTTAAAGAAAGATTTAATTGCATTAAAGCACTTAATTCGCCGGCACACATTACCCTTATTCCTCCTTTCTGGATGAATGATCACTCCGAAAAAGATCTTATAGATGCTTTGAAAATTTTTTGCCGGAGACAGGATCGGGTTTTAATACAGCTGAAAGATTTTTCAGCATTTGAACCAAAGGTTATTTATGTAGATGTAGTTAAAAATGAAAGACTGGAATTGCTGCATCAAAATTTCAATGATTTTATCTGCAGCCAAAATAAATTTCCTGTCAAAAGGTCTGAAACCATTTTTCAACCACATATTAGTTTGGCAACAAGGGATCTTTATAAGAAAGACTTTCAGACAGCCTGGGAATTATTTTCGAAAAAAAAATATGAAGCAGCCTGGATGGCGAATAGTATTTCACTGCTCAGGCATAACAAAAAAAATTGGGAGGTGATATCCACTTCCCAATTCTCCCAATGAAAATTAGTTTACTAAAAATTAAAAAAGTGAAAATGAGTAGGCACCAGGTCAAAATCACCTGATTCAATCATTTCAATTCTAAAAAGAACAGGTTCATCTTCTTTAATATTTATTTTCTCTTTAATTACTTTCCTGTACCCTTCTTTTTCAAAAACTACTTTATATACGCCGGTTTTCATTTCATTAAACTCAAATTTTCCAAATTCATCAGTTGTAACCTGCTTTTCTTTTTTTGAAGATAAATATGCCGTTACAGAAACATCTTTTAATGGTTTTTTGGTATCAATATCCAATATGCTTCCTGAAACTTCTATTATGTCTTTGGGTAATTCAGGAGATTCAGTATCTGCTGCAGTTGATTGCAAACAGCCGGTTATACCGGTAAATGTCAGCAAAAGGATTTTGAGTTTCATGGTTCAATGTTTTTGATCTTTTTAATAAAATTCCGATGACACCAACTACATAAATTCAAACTCTGTCCGTTTTCAGCGGATCGGATAAACCGTTTTTGAATTCACGCCAAACTTCCTCTACCACTTTCGATGCCGGAATTATTTTATCAAGAGTTGCACTCACTTGTCCTATTTCAAGTTCTCCTTCAGCAAGGTCACCTTCAAACATTCCTCTCTTTGCCCTTGCTCTTCCCAATAATTTTTCCAGTTCTTCCTTACTGGCACCTGCTGATTCCGCTTTTTGTATTTCAATGTAAAATTTATTCCTGATCAACCGCACAGGGGTAAGTTGTTTCATTGTTAAAATTGTATCTCCTTCCTGGCTATTGATCACTGCATTTTTAAAATTTATATGAGAGGAGGCTTCTTCTGTTGCTACAAACCTGCTTCCCATCTGCACTCCTTCTGCTCCCATCACCATAGCTGCCAGCATTTGCCTTCCCGTTGCTATACCGCCTGCAGCTATTACCGGAATTTTTACAGCTTTCACCACTAATGGAATCAATACCATCGTTGTTGTTTCTTCTCTTCCATTATGTCCACCTGCCTCAAAACCCTCAGCTACTACCGCATCACATCCGGCTTCTTCTGCTTTCCTGGCGAATTTAGAAGAACTCACAACATGAACCACTGTGATTCCATTCTCCTTTAAGACGTTTGTCCATGTCTTAGGGTTACCAGCACTTGTAAAAACAATTTTTATTCCTTCCTGAATAATGATCTCAAAATGCTTTTCAATATCTGGGTACAATAATGGCACGTTCACTCCAAAGGGGCGGGATGTAGCAGCCTTACACTTGTGAATGTGTTCTTTTAAGACATCCGGATACATGGATCCGCTGCCTATAATTCCTAATCCACCTGCATTGCTTACTGCACTGGCAAGCCGCCAGCCGCTGGCCCATACCATGCCAGCCTGGATGATGGGATAATTGATTCCTAAGAGTTTGGTGATGCGATTGGAAAAAACCCCTGTCCCTCTAAAGGGTGAACTTAGTTCAGTCATACTAATTTTTATTTGGAGAGAAAATTATTTGAAATAAAAAATGAAATTACCACAGGAAATTAATTTCAATAAAATGTCTTTTCATAAAAATTAATATTTATTGTTTTTTCCAAATATTTTCGCCAACAATACTTGATACATATTGATGTTGCATGAGTAAATACTCAGGACATATTTTAATAGGAACATAGGACGATCTAAGATTATCTGATAACCTATAATATGCAATGACAGGTTTATTGTCATCAGGGTAATTGGTTATTTCTTTTTCCTGTAAAATTTTATAAGTATAAACGGAACCAGGTTGATTGTTTTTGAAAAACCATGCGGTATCGTTTTTCAATTTTAGTGTCAGTGTGTAACCCTGAGTTTGAGGTGTTAAATATATAAGCCCGTGATTTCTCGTCATTCTTTTTTCCTCTAACCATTCCCATGTGCCCTGAATATAAAGTTTTGCAGTGTCAAGATTTCTTGAAAGATAACAGGGAATTTGAATGGGTATATATTCTTCTTCTCTAATTGGTCTAAATACTTCACTAACTGGGTTATTTGAATTATTTTTTTTACAACCACAAAAACCTGATAAAAGAAATGTAAATAAGATTATTGTTTTCATCCTTTAACATATTTCGGTAAATCAGGGATCAAATTAAATTGGCGTTATCTATATGTTCTCTCTGTTCTAATTAGGTTAGATTCATCTTTTTCAAGTTACAATATTTTTTTAGTACTGTAGCCTTCCCTGATTTTGATCAGTTTGAATTATAATAAATTCATTTTGTGTTTCGTTGCATAAAGAACCTCATTCTGTCTATTATTCTTGTTAGATTATTGAGACTAAAGTATTTAAATATAGGCGGGGTATTACTCAAACAATGTCGTTTTTTTATTTTTCATACTTAACTGTAAGCTATTTAAACTTTATCTCTTTTTCAATTCCACAAACCGGTAGTTTTTTCGGAGTGTGTCCAACAGGGTTGATTAAAAAAATACACTTTCCCCGAAAGGATGCTACATAAGAAACCTTTGAATCTATGGCAAAGGAATTGGGGTTATTATCCAAGGTCCATCTCTGTATTGTCGCCAACATTCAGTGTCCGGCTTTCGCCACGAATGCT
>CAZOOT010000067.1:17909-18436 GCA_964581455.1 uncultured Chitinophaga sp.
ATACCATGCCAGCCTGGATGATGGGATAATTTATTCCAAAAAGATTAGTGATGCGGTTTTGAAAATCAGTCATGAATCGAAAATCATTAGAACGGAGTAAAGATAATAATGGAAAAGCACTCCGGACTTATGACTTCCGGCTAATAATTATCCAAGATCCATTTCTGTATTGTCGCCAACATTCAGTGTCCGGCTTTCGCCACGAATGCTGGTGTCGTTGCCAATGAGTGAGTAATCCAAAACAATATCATAAAGGTTGGAGTAGGAACCGATGATGGATTGTTTGATGATAGAATAATTGATCTTCGTATTTTCTCCTATAGAAACATTTGGCCCGATAATGGAATTTTTTATTTCACAGCCCTCGCCGATACTCACCGGAGCGATGATCACTGTGTTTTCAACCTTATGATCAGCACTTAAATTGTTACCGGATTTTTTCAGCATAGTAGCGTTTGATTCAAGCAGTGTTTCTTTTTTACCGCAGTCAAACCAATTCTCTACTTTAAAACTCTGAAACTTCACCC
>CAZOOT010000068.1:0-18043 GCA_964581455.1 uncultured Chitinophaga sp.
AAGATGTACAATCTTTAGAAGCTCAAATGGGAATCAAGACAGTGGGAATACCTGCTGCATCCTACCTGGGCGTTCCTATCTCAGTAGGTGATGAAGTGATCGGTGTATTAAGTGTGCAAAGCACTGAACAGGAAAATCGTTTTAATGAAGATGATCTTCGTTTGTTAAATACCATTGCCACTTCTGTAGGTGTGGCGCTAAGAAAGGCAAAACTTTTTGAAGAGATCCATATGGCAAAAATGGATGCGGAAGCTGCTAAAAAAACAGCGGAAAAAGCCAACGAAGCCAAGAGTGCTTTCTTATCCACCGTCAGCCATGAATTAAGAACTCCTCTTACCTCTGTTCTTGGTTTTGCCAAGATTATTAAGAAAAGACTGGATGAAAAAATATTTCCGATCACTGATAAATCAGATCCTAAAACTGCAAGGACAATAAAACAAATAGCAGACAACCTGGATGTGGTGGTATCGGAAGGACAAAGGCTTACGCATCTGATCAATGATGTGCTTGACCTGGCAAAAATTGAAGCTGGTAAAATGGAATGGAACAGTGAACCGGTTTCTATTCCGGAAATTACAGAAAGAGCTATTGCGGCTACCACGTCTTTGTTTGAAAGCAATAACCTGAAACTGGTTAAGGAGATCAAAACAGATATTCCGGATATCACCGGAGATAAGGATAAGTTGATACAGGTGATGGTAAATCTGATTTCAAATGCCGTAAAATTTTCTTTAAAAGGAAAAGTTACCATCAAAGTACAGCAGGAAAAAGATGAGATCATTGCCAGTGTTACAGATACCGGTATCGGTATTGCTCCGGAAGATCATGCAGCCGTTTTTGAACAGTTTAAACAGGTAGGAGATACATTAACAGACAAACCAAAAGGTACGGGACTTGGTCTGCCTATCTGTAAAGAAATTGTAGAACATCATGCTGGTCGTATATGGCTGGAAAGTGAATTGGGCAAAGGCAGTACTTTCTATGTAGCCATCCCTATCACTAAATCAACTGCTGCCACAGCTACTGACAAAAGACCAATACACCTTGAGGACCTGGTAAAACAATTGAAAGAGCAGGTGGCTCACTCGCAATTAAATATTATTGGTAATGCGGCAAATATTTTAGTTGTGGATGATGATGATTCTATCCGGTCCCTGCTGCACCAGGAATTGGGTGAGGCCGGCTATGACATAGTTGAGGCCAGTAATGGAAAAGAAGCCCTGGACTGTGTAAGAATGCGAAGACCCGACCTGATCATACTTGACATCATGATGCCGGAAATGAATGGATTTGATGTGGCGGCTGTATTGAAAAACGATCCCAATACAATGGATATTCCTATTATTGTATTATCTATTGTTCAGGATAAAACAAGAGGATTCAGAATTGGAGTTGACAGGTATTTGACCAAACCAATTGATACTGGCCTTCTTTTTAATGAAATTGGCAGTTTACTGGAGCAGGGAAAATCGAAAAAGAAAGTAATGATCGTGGATGAAGATGGAACCACAGTAAACACACTCACAGATGTACTGAAAGCTAAAGGATACACCGTAATGGAATCAAACGGAAAAGAACTGATGGAAAAAGCGATCGCCAATCAACCGGACATTATCATTATGAACTCAGTTCATACGGATAAACAGGATGTGGTTAAATCTTTAAGATTTGAAAAAGGAATGGAGAATGTTTTATTCCTGGTGTATCAATAAAAAAACAGTGCCTATCCGCATATAACAACCTTTAAATGAACCCACATAGACACATAGCACACAAAGAGAGGAATCACATAGATTTCTATGTGAAAAACGATGTTTCTATGTGCCTATTTGTTTCTGAAAATCAGAGGTGGCTTCATCCGGACAATCAAAAAAAATAAACAGATTAAATAAAATAACATGGACAAGAAAATTTTAATTGTAGACGATGAAGCACATATCCGGATGCTCATTGGGCAAACACTGGAAGAACTGGAAGATGAAGGTGTGGAATTTCTTACAGCCGATAACGGGCAAACAGCCCTTGAATTAATTCAGTCAGAAAAACCAAATGTAGTTTTTCTGGATGTGATGATGCCAAAAATGAATGGCATGGAAGTTTGCAGGAAAGTAAAACAGGAACTGGGTTTGACAGATGTGTTCATCATCATTCTCACCGCCAAAGGGCAGGAACTGGATAAACAAAAAGGCCAGGAAGTAGGGGCAGATGTGTATTTGACAAAGCCTTTTGATCCGGAAGTGTTATTGAACAAAGCAAAAGAAGTTCTTGGCATAGAATAAGAATAGAACTGTTTTAAATTGATTCAAAAAAACAATGCGGAAAATTATTTCGTATTCTGAAAAATTATGGCCAGAGTAAGTCTAAAGAATATCATCGGAAAAAATAAAGAGATCAATACGGTTCTGCTGGATTTGATCGGCCAATTGAACCTTGAAATATGGGTAGAAGATGATAAAGGAAAACTTTTGCTGGGAAACCCGATTGATAATATTAAATCATCTTTCCCCATTTCAATGGACGATGAAATTATCGGATGGGTAAAAGGAGATGAAAAAGGAAAAATAATTGCCAGCCTGCTCACTCAATTATTAATTAAAGAAGCTGAGAAAAAAAACCTGGGCAGTGAAGTATTGAATTTATACCAGGAGATCAATGTGATTTTTAATTTTTCAGAACAACTTTCACAAACAATTGAACCGGATATAATTGCTCAGCTTACCCTTGACCAGGCCATACACTCTGTTTCCTCCCACAGCGGCGTGATTGTTTTGTGGGACGAACAAAGTAAACAATTACAGATACCAACATTTACAGGTGAAGCCTTGTTTAATGCAGAAAAGATCAGGGAAAATGCATTACTGCTTTTAAAGATCGGGTTGAGTGGTCAGTCAGAAATAATGACAGATATTTCTATACTGAAAGAAAAGGGAATCATTGAAGAACAGGTACAATCCGTAATGTATGCTGCAATGAAAGTGAAACACCGGATCATGGGTGCCATCATTCTTGCAGGTAAAGATCCTGACCAGTTTTCAGCAGTTAATCTTAAAATGCTGGTCACATTGGCACTTCAATCTTCCGCAGCCATTGAAAGTGCCTTGCTTTATGAAAAAAATATCCGTGAAGCAAAAGAAAGAGAAGAAGCCATGCTTCGTATTCATGAAGTGACCAAAAAGTTTGTGCCAATTGAATTCATCCGTTCCTTAGGAAAAGAGAACCTGATTGATGTAAAACTGGGTGACCAGGTAGAACGAATCGTTACCGTACTTTTTACAGATATCCGGGATTTCACTTCACTGTCAGAAAAAATGACACCGGAAGAAAATTTCCAGTTTGTTTCTTCTTTCAATGCAAGACTGGGTCCCATCATCAGAACCAATAACGGATTTATTAATCAATACCTCGGCGATTCCATCATGGCTATGTTTCCGGGAACCCCTGAAGATGCCATGCATGCTGCAATTAACATGCAAAAAGAAGTGCAGGAATTAAATAAAGAAAGAAGTGCTGAGGGGCTTCCTTTGATCAGGGCAGGCATTGTTATGAATACCGGTTCGATTATCATGGGTATTACCGGCGATGAATTCAGACTGGATGCCGCCACTATTTCTGATACGGTGAATACAGCTGCAAGAATTGAAAGCCTGACCAAATATTACAGATCACCACTATTATTAAGTGAAGAAACTTTGCGTCATTTTACAGGACAACACAGATTTCATTTGCGGCACCTGGGAAGTGTAAAACTGAAAGGAAAAAATAAATTATTGAATATTATTGAATGCTTTGACGGATATGATCAAAAAGATATTGATAAAAAACTGAAATCACTTGCTTCGTTCAATGAGGCGATGAAATTTTACCGTGACCAGCAATTTGACAATGCTGCTCAAATATTTCAATCTATACTTGCAACAGATCCCGAAGATAAAACTGTAGAATTTTTCAGAGAAAATGCAATCAGGTATCTTAACGAAGGGGTTCCTGAAAACTGGACAGGTGCTGAAGAAATGGCAACTAAATAATTTTTCTCTGCCAATTGTAATCAACCAATATTTTCCGGAATTTTCACCCGATAAAATCCCCCACTCACCGATTTATTCCTGTTTATTACCCTTCTGCTATTGACCATTCACAATTCACTCCATAGTTTTGATTAAAATTTAATACTATGACAGCGTTTGAATCAGATAGAAGAAACAGAAGGTCACGAAATATGGAAAGACATCATCGCAATAGTCGTTTATGGACAGGCATTGTCATTCTATTTATTGGATTAGCTGCTTTAATAAAAGCTTCTTTCAGAGAATTACCCGATTGGATGTTCAGCTGGCCCATGTTATTAATTGTCATTGGATTTTTCTCCGGTTTTAAAGATGGCTTTCGGGGTATTGGCTGGTTCATTATGATCATGATCGGTGGTGCTTTTTTAGCAGGACATATCATTCCTGACCTGCATTTAAGACGCTATATCTGGCCGCTGGCAATTATTGGCGTTGGCATTATGCTGATCTTAAGACCCCGTAGCAGAAGCTGGCATTCAGATTTCAGTAGTGATAAAAAAAACAAAAATGATTCAGGGATAGAAGATGCAACCGTCATTAACGAATCAAAACATTCAAAAGAAGATTTTGTAGATGCTACAACAGTATTTGGCGGTGTGAACAGAAATATAGTTTCAAAAAATTTTAAAGGTGGTGATATTGTAGTTCTCTTTGGTGGTTCTGAACTTAATTTCAACCAGGCGGATATGCAGGAGGAAGCTGTAATTAGTTTCACGATCATTTTTGGCGGCGCCAAATTAATTGTACCTGCTAATTGGACTGTAAAAACTGAACTGACTCCCATCTTTGGTGGTGTTGAAGACAAACGTTCTTATAATGCTTCTGCTAATGCAGAAAAAATATTGGTGCTTAAAGGAACTGTATTGTTTGGTGGTATTGATATCAAAAGTTACTAATTTAAAAAAACCAAAACCTAAATCCCTTTTTTATGAACTGGTATCTTTCAAAGATTGTATTTCAGATTATTTGTGGCAACGGAAATCATTCGGCCCAATTTGATGAACAGTTGAGATTGATTGCAGCAACTGATAAAGAAGAAGCTTTTTATAAATCCCGACAATTAGGTCAAAGAGAAGAAGACAGGTTCCATAATCAACAGCAACAACTGGTACAATGGAAATTTATTAACGTAAGTAATATATACAAGCTTAGTGAACTGATTGATGGCGCCGAACTTTATTCCCGGATTGAAGAAAGAGACAATGCAGATGCATATATCCAGGTGGTCAACGGAAAAGCTGCTGGTATTATTCATTCAGACTCTTATCAACTTCTTCAATTAGCATAATCAGCATGGCCAAATCCCCTTTTTCACAATCCAGGTTCCGGATCATTTTCAGTATCAGCTGGATCATCATCATAACCGATCATGTTTTGGTACTGCGGTGGTTTAACCTGAGTTGGAACCTGGCTATTGCAGATAGCCTCGTTAATGGATTTCATTTAATAATGGCCAGTTTGCTGGTAATAAATATTCTTCGGTATTATTTACCACAGCGGGACAGATTATTTCATCTGTTTATTTTATGCCTTTTACTTACCGGCGGCGGCTTGTTACTCACCCGGTGGGCACTGGGAAATTTTTTCAGACAAGATGATGCATATCTCTCCTTTCTTGCAGATTCGATGATCATCAGAGTGAGTCTTGATTTTCTTTTATTGGGATGTGTTACTTTGATCAGTGTGGTTTGGTATACCTGGCAGGATCAAAAAGAAAAAGACGACAGAAAGCAGGACATGGAAAAACTTGCAAGGGAAGCTGAACTTTTCAAATTAAGGCACCAGTTACAGCCGCATTTTTTATTTAATAGTTTAAATTCAATTAATGCCTTGATTGCATCTAAACCGCTTGAAGCCAGAAAAATGGTTTTGCAGCTTTCTGATTTTCTAAGAGGCACGATTAAAAAAGAAGAACACCAGTGGGTAAGTTTAAAAGAAGAACTTCAGTATTTACAACTTTACCTTGATATTGAAAAAGTAAGGTTTGGAAACCGGCTTTCCACCCTGATTGAAATTGATCCGACCTCTGAAACTTTACAGCTGCCTGTTTTATTGTTACAGCCAATTATGGAAAATGCAATTAAATTCGGATTATATGATACAACCGGCCAGATCGAAATAAAATTATCAGCCTGGAAAGAAGAAAATTACCTGGTAATAAAAGTGATAAACCCATTTGACCCCGAGACATCTGCCCCGGCGCAAGGTACCGGTTTTGGTTTACAATCCATCAAAAGAAGATTGTATCTTTTATTTGCAAGAAATGATCTGTTGACTACAAATGTGAATGATACTATTTTTACAACCACAGTAAAAATTCCACAGTTATGAGTAAAGTGATCTTAATAGATGATGAACCTTTGGCAAGAAGCGTCGTAAACGAATATTTACAGAAACACCCCCATTTGGAAATTGCACAGGTATGCGGAGACGGTTTCGAAGGGGTGAAAGCGATCAATGAATATAAACCCGACCTGATTTTCCTGGATATTCAAATGCCAAAGATCAATGGGTTTGAAATGCTGGAACTGATCGATAACCCTCCCTCCGTGATATTCACTACTGCTTTTGATGAATATGCCATCAAGGCATTTGAAGCCCATGCTATCGATTATTTGCTAAAACCTTTCAGCCAGGACAGGTTTGATAAAGCCATTCAGAAATGGGAAGATCAGCAAAAATTATCGCGGGATAATTCAACAAAACAACTTTTGGAAACCGCATCAGCGTCTCCGGCCCAGAGCCAAAGAATTGTAATTAAAGATGGAAGTAAAATAAAGATCATTCCTATTCAGGAAGTAAATTACCTGGAAGCTGCTGATGATTTTGTGAAAGTGCATACCAGGGATGGCTATTTTTTGAAAAATAAAACTATGGGACATTTTGAAAAAGTGCTGGACAATGCCCAGTTTATCCGTTCGCACCGTTCTTATATTGTAAATGTGCAGCAGATAACAAGAATAGATCCTTATGAAAAAGATAATCATGTAGCTGTACTAAGAACAGGAACCAAAGTACCTGTCAGCAGATCGGGTTATCCAAAACTAAAAGCCGTGCTGGGTTTATAAAAAGTTAGTGATACTGGTGCCTGGTTTCCAGTTTCAATACATCTACAGCTTTATCATAAAACTGAATTGCTTTTTCCGGCGTGCTGCCAATACAGACAATTCCAATTTTTCCATATTGCGATAAAGCACCGATCAGGTGAAACATTACTCCTTCCTGCATAGCTCCGTCATAGTGCAGTTCATGCAACATGGCAATATCTACGAGGTCAGATGGTGTTAATCCGTGAAATTGTTCACTGCGAAGATTATCTGATGAAAAATAATACCTGACTTGCCCGTTTGCAGTATAATAAACTCCTTTGTCAGCATCATATTCCCCATTGGTTAAAAATTGAAGCATCAGGTATGGATGTGTAGTACCTCCTTTTCTAAGATTGATCTCAATAGGATAATGTTTCCAGATATTTTTTTCCCTTACGGAAATAAAATCAACTGCAAACCTTCCCAATACGCCTTTATCCCTTAATGCTAAAGCTACTTTTTTTCCAATTTTTCCCAGCTCCGTTGCATATTCAAAATTTGCAGGGAAATGTGCGCCTAGAAAAATCTGGCCGCTTTCTCCTCCCAGTTCCTGTTCGTGAGTGGAATTGATCTCACATTTCCCATTCGGATTTATGCGACATTGAACAGAAGGTGATCTTTTCACTTCGCCTTCTACAAACTCTTCTACTATGCCACCCATAGTTTCCAATTTTAGAAAAAAGTTTTCAAGACTAAGATCAGTTGCGATTGTTTTCAAATTTGATCTGATATTTACTTTAACATTCTCCGAAAGCTGATCATTTACTTCAATACCATCATAATTAAAAACAGCATTTCCATCCCCGGAAAACCCATCATTTAATTTTACAACAGCTTTCTTAAGTAAAGGATTTTGTTTTTTAAGTTTTACTAAAGCCTCTGTAATTTCATTTTCAGAATACAGGTCCTCAAATCCTGCGGGCACATTCAGTCCGCATTCTCTGAATATTTTCCGGCCATTACTTTTATTACCAACCTCAAGCAGGTCGGGATCGCAGCCAAAAATGGGGAGTCCAAGCCTTACAGCCAATGTTCTTTCCTTATCTGTTACATTAAAACAGGCAATATGGGCAATACTGGTATCGGGAATCACATGTTTGATACGTTCAAGCAGCCGTGGCCTATCCAGAATTTTTTCCGTTAAAGATTTCACAGAAGTATCATAACAGTTAAAAATATGAAGCCGGGATTTTGCATGGTGTCCGGTAATGCCGGGCAGCAGGTGGAGGTAATAATCAATGATCACAGGATCAATCGGCATACTGGTAACATATACAACATGCGTACGTGGCATACGTAACAACAACAAAAGGCAAAGCAATCTTTCTTCATAATGAGTAAACCCTTTTACTTTGGAAAGAATCTCCTTGTCCATAGTGAGTGAAGGAACGATCACAATTGTTTTTGCTGCAAGATTATCAGGAAAGGCATTTTCAAACTGAACTTTAAAAGATTCCTGAATTTTTTGAAACAGCTCCTTTTCTTCTGTTGAACCAGGGAGAGGATACTCATCAATATTTTTGTTATCCATCATAAATTTGAATTTCCCGTATCTGGTATTTAAAAAAATTTGTGTAAATAGGAAAATGGAATTGACCAGGTATATCAGGCTTCCTGTCCCATCCATAAGGCGCCACCAATACTATTTCGACTGGCCCCAGTAACGGAAGATAAAAAATTATATTCTTCTCTCCATCTTAATATTCCCATAAATGCTACACAGGCAGTTTTGTTTATATCACTCAGCTGGCCATTGGGCATTTGAAGCCTTGATGAAGAAGCTTCAAAAAATTCTCCATTTCCTCCCAAAGCAATATCCATTGAAGCTAAATCTGTAATTACCCGTAACCCTGTTTCAGCAGCAATAGCTCCACCGTTAATCATGCTTCCATCATCAGTAACATGAATTGAGATCAAAGCGATTCCGAATTGCAGTCCTTTGTCTTTAATAAACTGATTGATCAATTTTCCTAAATTAATACGATCTGAAACCAGGGTTTTATCTGCTTTTATTTCAAATGACCATATGCCTGCATTTTCCAAAAATTCAGAAAATACAATTGTGGTTGTAAATTGATCTGACCAGACACCTATTGTACGATAAACCATAAATATTTTCAGATTTTAGAAGGCAAATTTTTTAGTTTTGCCAAAAGTAAGGTTTTCATTCGGCCGGTTTTTGTATCTTCTTCATTCATCTTTAAAACAGCAGCATGGTTATTAACTTAAGTGAGCAGCATTCTCTTATCAGCAACTGGGTAAGTGAATTAAGGGATATAAATATTCAACAGGATCGAATGCGTTTTCGCAGAAACCTGGAACGAATAGCGGAAGCAACTGCATATGAGATCAGCAAAGTATTACCCTTTAAAGAAATTGATACCGAAACACCATTGGGTACAGCCAGGTGCAAAGTGCTGAAAGATCAACCCGTCATAACTACTATTCTGAGAGCAGGATTAACCATGCATAACGGGCTTTTAAATTTTTTTGATAAAGCTGATAACGGATTTATTGCTGCCTATCGTAAACATCATAAAGATGGTTCTTTTGAAATAAGTCTTGAATATATGTCCTGTCCGGATATTAATGACAGGGTACTGATCATTTCTGATCCCATGTTGGCTACCGGTGCGTCCCTCGTAAAAACGATTCATTTTTTAAAAGGAGAAGGCAATCCAAAAGAGATTCATATTGTAACAGCAATTGCCTGTACAATAGGTATAGAATATGTTAAAAGAGAAGAGCCTTCAGCCACAATCTGGTGCGGAGATATTGATGATGAGCTGACTGCCAAAAGTTATATTGTTCCGGGACTTGGAGACGCCGGTGACCTTGCCTACGGAACAAAAAACCAAAGCTGAAGCAGCTAATATTTAGTTTCTGATCTCTTTATTAATATTGTACATTTACTTTTCTGTTTTTTTTAATGAAAAAAATAAAGATCACCCTGTTCATTTTGGTGGGTTTAGTAGGTGAATTAATAGCTCAGGATCCAAATTTTTCTCAATTCTTTGCTTCTCCCCTTACCCTCAATCCCGCTTCAACCGGAAAATTCGATGGAATATTCCGGGTGGCTGGTAATTACAGAAATCAATGGCCCACTATTAATAATGCGTATACTACTAAAACAGTTTCTGCAGACTTTAATATACTAACTTATCAATTGGCAGATATTGACAGATTTGGCGTTGGTTTTTTAGCATTGAGCGATCAAAATGGCAACGGTGCCTTAAAAACAAACCAGTTTTCATTTTCCACTGCATTCCATAAAGGCCTGGATGAAAACGGCTATCACCAGATAGGTGCAGGCTTCCAGGGATCTTATACTGATAAACGACTGGATATATCAAATCTTGATTTTGAAGATGAATTAACAGCTTTAGGATTTACAGGTGTTACCAGTGAAATTTTTCCTCAAAATGGTTTGAACATAAAATATTTTGATGTGAATGCCGGCGTACTTTATAATGGAAGTACCAATGGATATAATAATTTTTATGCCGGTGCATCTATGTACCATATCAACCGGCCCAAAGAAAGTTTCCAGGGCGGACAATTTTATTTAAACTCAAGAACTACATTACAGGCAGGTGGCCGGTTACCTTTGGGTCTGTTGGATGCCATGCATTTCAGCGCTAACTATAGTTTCCAGGCCAATGCAAACAACCTGATGTTCGGCGGTGCCTTTGCAAAAAATATAAATTATGATGAATTAAATCCTGTAAATGTTTACCTGGGAACATGGGCAAGATTTAATAATGTTGCAGATGCTATTATCCCTTATATGGGAATTGAATTTGGCGATTTTCTTTTTGGGGCTACATATGATCTGAATATTTCCGGTTTACAACCTGCCACAAATCTCCGGGGTGGAATAGAAATATCATTGATCTATATTAAGAAGCCGGTTAACCGTGATCTGCTAAAACTGAATTGCCCGAAGTTTTAATTTCTTGCAGATTTTTCTTTGCCTTTATCAAAGACCTTTTATAATAATTTCCTTTTTAAATTAAATATCTTTAGAGAAATTCATCCGATGAAAAAAACTGTTTTATTATTTGCAGTTATTTTTTTTCAATTATCTGGTTCCTCTCAGGAAATCGGATTCAATACAACAGATATCGGCGGAGAATTTCAGGTATATCCTGCAGGCACAATTACGGGATTACACATCGCTTTTAATGCTAAACTTCATAGCTCTTTTCTTTTCAGGATCGGATATAATAAAACCGATCGGAAAGACTGGGGTGAACATGCTGATGAAAAAGGTAGTGGCTGGGGCGGTTCAGTTGGTTACAGATATTATTTTAAGCCATTTCCTTATAAATTTTTTATTGGTGCAAGAACAGATCTCTGGCGCATGTCAATTGACTGGAAGCAGGGACTTGTTTCAGGCAATTCAAAAACATGGACAATTCAACCAATGTTTGAAACGGGTTATACTTTTCTTTTAAATGACCAGGTATTCATCACTCCATTTCTTACAAATGGAGTAGAGATAAATATGATAACTGATGGACAGGATGTAGGTCATGGTTTCATCAGCTTACTGGGCATCAGCCTTGGAGTAAGATTTTAAAATAATCAGAACTTGATAAGTATTGGTAATAAATAGGAACAGAATAATGTGATCAATATTATTGCCACCAGGTTGATCACAAATCCGGCTTTCATCATTTCCTTGAATTTTATATGACCGCTTGCAAAAACGATTGCGTTTGGTGGTGTACCCATTGGCATCATGCTGGCACAACTGGCCGCCAATGTCATCGGCACTCCCAGTAAAAGCGGGTTCATTCCTATTGCATCTGCAAGGCTGCATACTACAGGTGCAAACACGATAACCTGCGCAATATTACTCATCACTTCGCTTATGAATATTGACAGAACAGTAACCATTAAAATAAGAATGATCCCTCCGCCTGCATAAGTACTGAGCCACTCTCCCATCAATTGAATCAATCCTGTTTTTTCCAATCCAGCAGCCATTGCCATTCCTCCTCCAAATAAGATCAGAATTCCCCATGCCATTCTTTTTGTATCACTCCATTCAAGTATGCTGCCACTATACTCATGTTCTTCCGTTTCATCATTGCTTTTTACATGATGATTTCCTGAAGGACAGATAAATAATGCGAGTGCCCCAATCAATGCGATCATTGTATCATCAAGCCTGATAATGCTTTGAGAACTGTTGAGCAAATCTTTTGTGATCCAGAGCAATGCTGTAGCTGCAAAAATTACTGAAACCCTCTTTTCTGAAATGGAAAGGGGGCCCATCTTTACCAGTTCATCACCGATATATTTTTTTGCAGCAGCATTTGACTTTATTTTATTAGGAAACAAAAACCTGGTAAGCAAAAAATAAAGAGCCAGCATGAGTAAAAGGGAAATGGGAAGGCAAAGCAACATCCAATCCAGAAAATCGATGTTGACCTTATATTTATTTTCAAAGTATCCTACAAACTGAACATTGGGTGGTGTTCCAATAATGGTGGCAATACCTCCAAAATTGGCAGCATAGGCAATTGAAAGCATGATGGCAAGGTTGAAATACTTATAGTTTCCGGAACCTTCCTTGTTATCCTTCATTACATGCATAACTGAAAGAGCAATCGGAAACATCATCATCGTAGTAGCTGTATTACTGATCCACATACTGATAAAACCGGTAGCAAGAATAAATCCGAGGATGATCCTGTTCCCGCTGGTTCCCATTTTTCTTACAATATTCAAAGCTATTCGCCTGTGCAAACTCCATTTTTCAATTGCCAGCCCCAGCATAAACCCTCCCATGAAAAGAAAGATCACCGGATCAGAATAACTGACAGCAACCGTTTTAATATCACTGACCCCAAAGACCGGATATAATATTAAAGGCAATAAAGCAACAACGGGCATCGGCAATGCTTCCGTCACCCACCAGGTGATCATTAAGGAAGCCACTGCTAATGCAAGAGTAGCAGGTTCCCCAACATGAAACGGATCAAGCAGATAAAAAAACAGGGCGATGGAAACTCCGCTGAAAAGTGAAAATAATTTTTTCTGAAATTTTGTAAGCGATGGCAACTGATTTCTTTTACTGCGAAAAATACAACACTATTTTGGTTTGCCACTCACAAATGGATTCCCTTTTAAAAAAAATCTATAGGGGTATTTTGCTGCCACTCCGGAAGATTCTACTCCTATCCTTGCAGAAGATCCAATGCTTTTGTCTGGTAAAACAAATCCGTCATCGGCAATATAAAGCTGATCGCTGAGTAAAGAATATTGGTCATGCCTTAAAGAAATTCCCATAGCAACAGATAAACTACCCGGCCCTTTTGTAACCAAAGTATCCATTTTCTTTTTCTTTCTGCGCTTCAGCATAATATCAATACCGTTTACGGGATCCAAAGCCCTGATAAGAATGGCATGTGGTATATCCTTCTCATTTGTGATTACATTGAATAAATGATGAATGCCATAACAGATATAGACATAAGCAGTGCCGGCTGCTGCATACATGGTTTCATTGCGTTTTGTTCTTCTTCCGCCAAATGCATGCGATGCACGGTCAATAATTCCATCATAAGCTTCGCATTCCACAATCCGGCCAGCTGTAATTTTACCATTCCAATTTGTGACCAGTAATTTTCCCAGCAAATCTTTTGCAATCAATAACACATCTTTTCTCTGATAAAATGAAGTTGGTAGTTTTTTCATCATCCTGATTTTTTGCCCTTTACTCCTGGCCATTAGCTCGTTGCTTCTCTTTATATTTACCCAAATTTAGAGCTTGCTGAAAGAAATTGTCATAGCTATCCAATCTTATTTTGAAGCACACCAGTTTATTGTAAAAAATAAACTTTGGAAATGGATAATCATTCCGGGATTGATTTATGCTGTTCTTTTCACA
This sequence comes from uncultured Chitinophaga sp., assembly GCA_964581455.1. Classification (GTDB taxonomy): domain Bacteria; phylum Bacteroidota; class Bacteroidia; order Chitinophagales; family Chitinophagaceae; genus VBAS01. The sequence continues at coordinate 14,055 of CAZOOT010000068.1, forward strand.
GTCAGTATGTATTTTTTTGGAAAAACATCAACTGCCTTTATTGATTACCTGACCCACACTACCGGACTTGACAACTGGTTACAAAGATTTCAAAACAGCTGGCTTGGTTTTTTATTCACTTTCGCCGGTATCATCTTATGGATGGTGCAAATGATGATCTATTTTTCCCTATTCAAATATATTTTCCTGATCATCGGCTCACCCGTATTTGCATACCTGAGTGAAAGAACAGAAGCCATCAAGGAAGGAAAAGATTACCAGTTTAATTTTCAGCAACTGATGAAAGATGCCTGGAGAGGTGTAAAGCTTGCTTTGAGAAACTCATTGTGGCAAACAGTTTACATGATCGGATTGTTCATCTTTTCCTTTTTCCCGGTGATAGGATGGATCACTCCTTTGATCGTTATCATGGTTGAATGTTATTACTATGGTTTCTCTATGCTCGATTATAGTTTTGAAAGGCAGAAACTATCGCCTTCAGAAAGTATCCGTATCGTAAGCAATCACAAAGGACTGGCCATTGGCAATGGACTTGTATTTTATATGATGCATGGATTGATCATTGTTGGCTGGGTGCTGGCTCCGGCTTATGCTGTGATAGCAGCTACACTTAGTTTGTATAAAACTAAAACATTATGAAGCAGCCCCTGATCTATCTGATACCTTCCCAGTTAAATGAAACAGGACTACAGGCAATCCCTTCTTATGTTCTTGATGCAGCTAAAGCCTGTGAAGTATTTTTTGTAGAGAATGAAAGATCTGCCCGCAGGTTTTTGAAAAAAATCTGGAAGGAAATGATCATTGATAATTATGAATGGCAGGTCATGAATAACAGCAGAGAAACAGCTGATACATTCAGAAAAAAAATCAAAGAAGGAAAAACGATCGGGGTCATCAGTGAAGCGGGATGCCCCGGTGTAGCTGATCCGGGCCAGGAATTAGTCAGCATTGCACAGGAAATGAATGTTAAGATACAACCATTGGTCGGGCCCAATTCCATTCTGCTTGCTTTGATGGCCTGCGGTATGAATGGGCAGCAATTTTATTTTCAGGGTTATTTACCCATAAAGGATTTTGAAAGAAGCAAAGCCATTAAAAAACTGGAAGCCGAATCAGCAAAAAAAAATTCCACCCAAGTATTTATAGAAACCCCTTACAGAAACAACCAGCTTTTTGAAGCCGTTTGTAAAAATTGTAAACCTTCAACCAGGCTTTGCCTGGCTGTTGATCTTACCGGGGAAACAGAATGGATCAAAACGAAAACAATTGAAGCGTGGCGAAAAGAAAAAGTTGATTTGCATAAAAGGCCTGCAATTTTTTTACTCTTCGCAACCAGCTGATCCTGGATTTATCAGACTTTCGCTAACAGCTGTTATCATTATAAATGAATCAATAAAATAATTTGAGCTTAACTCAATAATTTATTTACTTTTGTTTTCTATTTAAACATCCAGAAAGTGAGCAATATTCTTACACATACAAAACAAGTTGCTTTTCATGCAACTTATGCCACTGAATTTTATTCAGTAGGTTTTGATGTGTTTACTTTTTCTCCACGACCTCGACGTGTATTCTGACAGGACGAGCCCCTCACCTTGGCCCCTGTCAGTGAACATCTCCCAGCTTTGATTTTGCCTGGATTGGTCATCCTACTTAAAAATCAATCTTATTTCAATTGGACAATCAAAATATAGTTATACGTGTAGCCACCTCAGATGATCTTCGCTATGCAACGATCATCACAGATGAAATGGCAGAGAGTGCAAAGGCCCGTGGTACCGGAATTGCCAAACGTAGCCCGGAATATATAGAAGGTAAAATTAACGAAGGCAAAGCCGTAATTGCAGTTACCAGCGATGGTACCTGGGTAGGCTTTTGCTATATAGAAACATGGAGCCATGGTGAATACGTTGCCAATAGCGGTCTGATAGTATCACCTGCATTCAGAAAAACCGGAGTTGCAAAAGCTATCAAAAAAAAGATCTTTAATTTATCCAGGGAAAAATATCCGGATTCAAAAATTTTCGGATTAACTACCGGACTTGCAGTGATGAAGATCAACAGTGAACTTGGTTACGAACCGGTAACTTATTCTGAACTTACACAGGATGAAGCATTCTGGACCGGTTGTAAAAGTTGTGTGAATTATGAAATACTCATGAGCAAGGAAAGAATTAATTGTATGTGTACAGCCATGCTTTATGATCCAAAGGATCATTATAAACCTGAGGAAACAAAAGCATTTTTTGAAGAAAATAAAAAAGGATTGGAAAGGTTGCTGCGTTTCAAAAAATGGAAATTGCTGAAACCTTTTCTAAAAAAAGATAAAGACAATTCAACCGATAAAGGAAATGAGAATAGCGGTGGTTCAAAACCAAGATCGTTTTTTCGTCATTTCAGAAGTTAATTTAATAGTGTAGCCGGCAACTTAGCTATGCGAAACATTTTGTGGACTATATGGCTTCTGTTGTTTCAATGAAGATTCCGTGAAAAAATTTTGAATTGAACCGGAACAAATTTGTACTTTTTGTATTCCTATTAAACATCAAATAAAATGTCAGGTAAAAAAATAGTTCTGGGCTTCAGTGGCGGACTCGACACCACATATTGCGTTAAATACCTCAGTGAAGAAAAAGGATATGAAGTCCATAGTATTATTGTAAATACTGGTGGATTCAGTGAAGATGAATTGAAAAAAATTGAAGAACATGCTTACAAACTAGGCGTAAAAACACATACCGCTGTTGATGCTGTAAAGGGTTATTATGATCGCATCATCAAATATCTCATTTTTGGAAATTGTTTAAAAAATAACACTTATCCCCTTTCTGTATCTGCTGAAAGATTAAGCCAGGCATTGCATATTGCAGAACATGTAAAAAAACTGGATGCAAAAGCTGTAGCACATGGCAGCACCGGAGCCGGCAATGACCAGGTAAGATTTGATATGATCTTTCATATCATGATTCCGGGGGTGGAGATCATCACACCGATCCGTGATTTAAAGCTTAGCCGGGAAGAAGAAATTGCTTACCTTAAAAGTAAAGGAGTTGAGATGAATGCGGAGAAAGCCATGTACTCCATCAATAAAGGATTATGGGGTACCAGTGTTGGTGGCAAAGAAACATTGAACAGCAATGGTATGCTACCTGAAGAAGCATGGCCGACACAGGTCAGCAAGTCAGGAAGCCAGGAAGTCAAATTAAGTTTTACAAAAGGTGAACTTACATCTGTAGATGATAAGGTTTTTTCTCATCCTTCAGAAGCTATTCAATATTTACAAACTGTTGCCGGGCCCTATGGCGTTGGCAGAGACATTCATGTTGGTGATACAATAATAGGTATCAAAGGAAGAGTGGGGTTTGAAGCAGCAGCCCCGATGGTTATTTTAAAAGCACATCATGCTTTGGAAAAACATGTGCTTACCAAATGGCAGTTGCAATGGAAAGACACCCTTGCACAATTCTATGGCAACTGGCTGCATGAAGGACAGATCCTTGATCCGGTGATGAGAGATATCGAAGCATTTCTTGAAAACAGTCAGCAAAATGTAACAGGAAATGTATTTATACTATTAATGTCTTATCGGTTTCAGGTAACAGGAATAGAAAGTAAATACGATCTGATGAGCAGTAAGTTTGGAAAGTACGGTGAAATGAATACAGGGTTTACCGGGGACGATGTAAGAGGCTTCAGTAAGATTTTCGGTAACCAGACGGGAATTTGGAATGCAGTACAGAAAGAAAACGAAAATAAGAAATGAGAAATCAAAAAATAAACGTTGGTATAATTGGAGGAGCAGGATATACCGGTGGCGAATTAATTCGTTTGTTGATTCATCATCCTGCTGCAACAATTTCTTTTATTCATAGCCGCAGCAATGCAGGAAAAGCAATATCAACAGTTTACCAGGATTTACTGGGCGATTCGGATCTGAAGTTTTCCGATAAACTTAAAACAGATATTGATGTTTTATTTCTTTGCCTTGG
>CAZOOT010000069.1:0-17872 GCA_964581455.1 uncultured Chitinophaga sp.
TTGGGTTTACTTTTAATAAACTCGTTTAGTAACTAGCAACTTGAATTAAGTAGCATAATTCTTCAGCATCTCCCGGTATTAAAGCTTGAAGTGGAGAAGTTTTTAAACGAGCAGCAGACATAAATTACATTGTCAGTTCAAATGTAACTGGTACCTTAATCAACTTCCCTAAATCCCCTTTCCCATAAGGATGACTATGACAAGGGGATTTAGGGTTTAAACTTATCAGCAGAAGTTCGCCAGGGCGATAACAGGAAAACAATTAAACTGGTAAAACAGTAAGGATATTTTAGTGAGGGCGGAAAAAACCAGGCCATCCCGTGTAAAAACGGGGTGGCTTTTTTTTAAAAATTCATTTCCCCTAAATCCTACTTACCCCGATGATCATCGGGGCTAAAAGGAGACTTGACTGCATTGCATAATTGGGCTTAGTGCTTAACTTTCATCTTCAAATTCTATTCTGCAAGCTATGTCAACAAGTATGCATTATGGAGCACCCAAAGAAATTTTTCAAATTGCTGAAAGATTGCGCAGGGACATGACCATTACAGAAAAAATGATATGGGAAAAAGTTTCTAATAAACAGCTTGGTGTACACATCAGAAGACAACATCCGATCTGGAAATTTATTGCTGACTTTTATTGTCATGAAGTAAAACTGGTTATAGAAATCGACGGCGGGATTCATTTACGATCTGAAAATAAAGAGTATGATATAAGCCGGGATATAATATTAAAAGAATTTCGAATTGAAATATTACGGTTCACTAATGATGAGGTGATGAAGGATATAAATCTCGTGATTAAAAAGATAAAAAGCACAATAGAAAAATTAAAGCAAAGAGTTGTGCAAGAGTTAAATCAGTGAAAAATTGCCCCTAAATCCCCTAAAGGGGACTTGACAACATTACATAATTGTGCTTAGTGCTTAACTTTCATCTTCAAATTTTATTCGGCAAGCTATGTCAACAAGTCTCGTGATTGAAAAGATAAAAAGTACAATAGAAAAATTAAAGCAAGGAGGAGTGCAAAAGTCAAATCAGGGAAAAATTGCCGGGTAAGTCCCCTTTAGGGGATTTAGGGGATAAACTTATCAGCAGAAGTTCGCCAGGGCGATAACAGGAAAACAATCAAGCTGGTAAAACAGTAAGGATATTTTAGTGAGGGCGGTTTTAAAAACCAAGCCATCCCCGGTTACTGAGCTTGTCGAAGTACTGGGGTGGCTTTTTTTTAAAATATCAGCCACGGAGTCGGAAATATGTTGAAGTCCTCCGTGTTTCCGTGGCAATAACCATTAAAGAAAGCGATCAATACATTTCAATCAGTTGATCATCCTGTCAGTTGCCGAAGCAACAGGGATGGCTTTTCTATCTTTTCTACCTACTTTGATTTTCAGCGAATTAGAAAAATATTTTTTACAATTTGGGAATTTGATTCCCAAATTGTAAATTTGAAAATGATTGCAAGAATAGCAACGAAACAGTTGATCTCATTAGCCTCACAATTTAAATCACTTGCTATAGTAGGACCCCGTCAATCAGGTAAGACTACACTTGCCAGGGATGTATTTAAATCAAAACCCTATGTTTCTCTTGAAAATCCTGATACAAGGCATTTTGCAATTGATGACCCACGTGGATTTCTTGGTCAGTTTCCGAATGGAGCCGTGCTGGATGAGATACAACGAACCCCTGAAATATTTTCTTATCTGCAACAAATTTTAGATGATAATAAAACAACCGGGCAATTTATTCTTACAGGATCTAATAATTTTCTTTTACAGGAAAATATCTCTCAAAGTCTGGCAGGAAGAATTGCCTATATTATTCTTTTACCCTTATCCAAACAAGAGATATCAGGAACCGAACAGGAGCCATTGGAAATAAATGAAGCCTTGTTCCGGGGAGGATATCCAGCTTTGTATGATCACCCGGTGGAACCAATAAAATGGTACCCGAATTATATCAGTACTTATATTGAAAGAGATGTACGACAATTAAAAAATATCAGCAACCTGGGTGCATTTGAAAGGGTGGTCAGGCTTTGTGCCGGAAGAATTGGCCAGTTGATGAATATGCATAGCCTGTCAATAGAGGCAGGTGTTGATCATAAAACCATTTCATCCTGGCTCAGTGTTTTGGAAAGCAGTTTCATTATTCACCTGCTCCGCCCACATCATCAGAATTTTAATAAGCGGGTAGTAAAAACACCAAAACTTTATTTTTATGATACAGGTTTAGCATGTTCATTATTGGGTATTCAAAAATCCAACCAGTTAAATTCACATCCGCTGAAAGGAAATCTTTTTGAAAATTTTGTTATCAGCGAACTAATTAAGAACCGGTTCAACAACAACGAATCCAATAATCTTTATTTCTGGCGTGATAATTCCGGAAATGAAGTGGATATTATAATTGATGATGGATCCAGGCTTTACCCTATAGAAATTAAATCGGGTAAAACAATAACAGCTGATTATTTTAAAGGGATTAAATTCTGGAATAAACTTACCCGCAAAGAAGAGGGAACTATTATTTATGCAGGCAATGAATTACAAAAGAGAAGCGGTGGATTTAAAATTATCCCCTGGGATAAACCGGATAGCTGGTTAAATGATTGATCCGTGAGTTATAGAACCGGGTCTTTAATACTATTTTTAATACACCCCTTTGATCACCCCATCCTTCCATTTAAGAAAATAAAGTTTTTTGTTTTCAAAATAATCCAGCGTCATGGTATGCTTATTGAAAACAGGGCGAATATCAAATTCACGAAACAGATTGAATTCGCTGCTGGTAAGATTGGATACGATATCTTTTTTATACCGGGCCAGCAGTTTAGCAAATCGCCAGGTGGTTTCATAACCCCGCATCACCATATCGCTGGGGCGGGCATACATTTTTTCATTGAAGAAATTGATGATGCTGATACTGACAGAATCTTTACGTGGATTATAAAAAGGCGTGGCATAAATAAATTCGGGCCCATGAAATTCCTGCTGGTAAAAATCTTTACTTGTATTTTCCAGGGTAGGCATGCCCAGCATAGTTGTTTTGTATAGTTTATAAACGGATGAAAGATACATGGCCATTCTGCGGTTGAACTGGTCATCGAGTGTACCTATAATGCAAACAATGTTTTTAGTACTGTCAAGATGATTGATTACCTGTTTTACATTAAAATTATCTGTAAGATCCACCCATTTAATATTTAGTGGCGGGCTGCTGCTTGATTTGGCATAATCATTCATATAATCCCGGATCATGTCTTCCAGCACTCCTTTTTTCCGGAACAATACTATTGGACTGCCGGAATAATTTTTTTGTGCAAAACGGTACAGTTCCTCTACATGCGTTTTTAAAGTGGAGTTCAGTAAAACAAAATAGGGGTTATTGGTAATGCCGGCATCATTCGGAAGGTTGGGATTGATATAGGGGATCTTCCGGTTCCTTGCTTCATCTGCAAAGAGATAATTTTCCTGTGCGGTACTATGGGCAATGATCAAATCCACCGAATCCATTTGCTGCAACTGGTTGATAAGCGATTGTCCTTTGGCCCTGGTATCATATACAAACACTTCCAGCCTGGCGCCTTCTTTATTAAGAGAATCCAGTGCCAGTTGTACGCCTTCATAAAATTCCAGGCCGGGATTTATATATTTTGGAAAAGTTTTATCGAAGCGGTAATTATTTTCTTTATCAAAAGCAGAGTCGAGGTAAAGCGGTGCAAATACTGCGATCTTTTGTTTGGGTAAAACGGATTGAAACTGTGCAAATGAAAATAAATGCACAAGGAAGAAAATTGAAAAAAGTATGATGTTCTTTCTATTCATTAATTTCTTAAAAATTAAAAACTCAAAACTCAAAACTCATAACTCATAACTCTTAACTCATAACTCTTAACTCTTAACTCATAACTCTTAACTCTCACCTACTCCCATTCAATCGTAGCCGGTGGCTTGCTGCTGATATCATACACCACCCTGTTTATTCCTTTTACATTATTGATGATCTCGTTGGAAACATGAGCTAAAAATTCGTATGGCAAATGTGACCAGTCGGCCGTCATGCCATCCACACTGGTTACTGCACGAAGTGCAATGGTATATTCATAGGTTCTTTCATCACCCATCACACCTACACTTTTTACCGGGAGTAAGATGGCACCTGCCTGCCATACCGTTGCATAGTGGCCATGATCTTTTAATGCTTTAATATAAATATGATCTGCTTCCTGCAGCAGCTTTACTTTTTCTTCCGTTACATCTCCTAAAATTCTGATGGCTAATCCTGGACCCGGAAATGGATGACGATCGATCATTTCTGATGGCAGTCCCAATTCTCTTCCCACTTTTCTTACTTCATCTTTAAAAAGGGAACGAAGGGGTTCCACTAATTCAAGGTGCATTTCCTCAGGTAATCCGCCCACATTGTGATGGGATTTAATAGTAGCAGAAGGGCCATGTACCGATAAACTCTCTATTACATCCGGATAAATGGTTCCTTGTCCCAGCATTTCAATATCATCAAAATTTTTTGCTTCATGCTGAAAGGTTTCTATAAATAATCTGCCGATTGTTTTCCGTTTTGTTTCAGGATCTGTTTGTCCTGCCAGTTCTTTATAAAAAATATTTTTTACATCCACGCCTTTTACATTCAGTCCCAGTTGGCCATAGGTTTCCAATACTTTTTCAAATTCATTTTTCCTTAATACACCATTATCAACAAAAATTCCAAATAGACGGTCACCAATAGCTTTGTGAATTAAAGTAGCAGCTACTGTAGAATCCACACCACCACTCAGCGCCATGATCACTTTACGATTGCCGATCTGTTTTTTCAATGCTTCAACCGTATCAGAAATAAAATGTGCCGGAGTCCAGTCCTGGCTGCAGCCGCAGATATTCACTAAAAAATTATACAGGATCTTTTTTCCTTCCGTACTATGATATACTTCCGGATGAAACTGTAAACCGTAGAGTGGGAAGTCGGAAGTCGGAAGTCGGAAGTTGGTAGTTCCACTTTCCTGGTTTTTTATTTTTGACTTTTTACTTTTTATTTCTGACTTTTTAAAGGCCGCTATCGGAATACTCTCCGTTGTTGCCAGCAATTCAAAATTTTCAGGTAGTTCCAGTATTGTATCTGCATGGCTCATCCATACCTGGCTTTTCTCCGTCACAGTTTTCAGCAATACATCTTCTTTCTTTTTACTCAGCAGGGCTCTTCCGTATTCTCTTTTATTGCTTTTTTCTACCCGGCCGCCATATTGTTTGGCAGTTAGCTGTGCGCCATAGCATATACCCAGTACCGGCACCCGGCTGATCATGAATTGCACATTCACATCCGGTGCATTTTCTTCATTTACAGAAAATGGTGAACCACTCAGGATAATGCCTTTAAGACCGGCTTCGTATTCAAAATTTTTATAAAAGGGGATGATCTCACAAAACACATTTGCTTCTCTTACGGCACGGGCTATCAATTGGGTATATTGTGAACCAAAATCGAGGATAAGAATCTTTTCCGTCATATTGCTGCGAAGATAAACAGTTTGGGTTTTTGGTTTATTGTTTTAATTACCTTAATCTCAACCTCAACCTTAGCCTTATCCTCAACCTTTCTCCTACTGTGTAACCTGATCAGTTTCCCACTCGTCATATATCTGGCTTCCCGGATGGGAGAATTATATAAATTCGGCAAACTAAAACTATCAATAATGAAAAAACTTCTTTTATTATCCTTTATTATACTGGTAACAGCTACCGGATGCAGAGATATATTTGGCAAGCGGATTCGCGGTAATGGACATATTACTACAGAAACCCGCCATTCATCTTCTTTTCATAGCGTAGATGTAAGTGGCGCCATCAAAATATTTGTAAAATATGATTCAGTAAACTCCATAAAAGTAGAAGCAGACGAAAATCTGCATGAGTATATTGATGTGCACAATGAAAACGGCACATTGCATATTCATGAAGCAGATAATGTAAACTTAAGAACAACCCGTGGAATCAGGGTATATGTAGCAGGCCCGGATTTCAAAAGGTTTGAAGCATCAGGCGCCTGTGATATTTATTCAGAGAATAAAATTTCATCCGCTTCAGGTCTTGAAATAGATCTGAGCGGCGCCAGCGAAGTGAAAATGGAGCTGGGTTCTCCCAGTGTACATGTGAAAGTGAGCGGGGCAGGCACTGTAGATCTGAAAGGTGAAACAAGGGACTTTACAGTCCGGGGTTCAGGTAGCACAGAAATAAAATCATTTGGCCTTATGGCAGAGAATGTTACTGTGAGTATTTCCGGGGCAGGTGATGCAGATGTATTTGCAAGTGTAAAACTGGATGTAAGTGTTTCCGGTGCAGGATCTGTCAGGTACAAGGGAAATCCGGCTATAAGTCAGAAAATGTCTGGCGCTGGAAATATAAAAAAGGTTGACTAATTGTTCAATTATAAGTTCGATAAAAAGTCTATAAATATCAGAAATATAAATTATCCCGGCTGAGCGGCCGGGATTTTTGTATCTTCTTCTCTTAAAATTTTGCTACATGCTAAAAATACTTTTTATCACTATGCTGGGTTTACAATCCATCAGCTTTCAATACCATACTGTGAAATGTGAAATAAAGACCTCATTGGGAAGTTTTGTTGTGGAATTGTTTCCGCATAATGCTCCTGTAACCACGGAGAATTTTTTGAAATATGTGGATGCCGGTTTATACAATGGCACAGATTTTTTCCGTGTACAGAATTTACAAAACCAGGATAATCGTCCGGTGAAGATTGAAGTGATACAGGGCGGGGCAGTTGATTCTGTAAAAAGTTTTCCTTCGATAAGACATGAGCCAACCTCTCAAACTGGAATTTTGCATAAAGATGGAACCCTGTCTATGGCAAGGGGCGATACAGGCACAACCACATCTTCATTTTTTATTTGTATCAATGATCAGCCGGAACTGGATTTTGGTGGTAAGCGAAACCCGGACGGGCAGGGCTTTGCAGCTTTTGGCAAAGTGGTGGAAGGAATGGATGTGGTGAGAAAAATTTATCAGCAACCGTTTAAGGAAGCTGCTTTCACTCCTAAGATAATGATCATATCTATTAGCAGAAAAAATTAAACACCCTGCCGAAGCTTAAAACAAATTCTTGAAATCTTTCTTTAACTTGATGCAATTAAAATTTATGCATGAAAAAAAACTGGATCATTGTATTATTTTTTTCAACAACTGTTTTTTCGCAAACTAATAAAGGCTGGCAATCACTTTTTGACGGAAAAACTTTGAATAGCTGGAAAACAATGGCAGGTACTGCTTCCTATAAGGTAGAAGATGGCGCCATTGTTGGCATTACAACAGCCGGCTCACCCAATACATTTCTGGTATGCGATAAAAAATTTTCAGGCGATTTTATTTTGGAAATGGAAGTGAAGCTGGATGATATTAATTCCAATTCCGGTGTGCAGTTTAAATCCAATTATGATGCAACGGCAAATAAAGGGAAGGGGAGGGTATATGGTTATCAGTTTGAATTGGATCCTTCACCAAGAAAATGGAGTGGGGGGATTTATGACGAAGGAAGAAGGGACTGGCTATATCCGGGTTCACTAAATTCAAAAAATCAGGTGCTGTTTACTACCGGCGAATATCATAAAATCAGGATCGAATGCTTTGGTAATTCAATCAGAACCTGGCTGGATGGGAAAGCTATCGCATATGTTGTTGACACGCTAAAAACCAATGAAGGTTTGATAGGCTTACAGGTACATTCCATCAGTAATGCAAACCAGGCAGGTATAAAATTATATTGGAAAAATATCCGTATTAAAACTTCAAACATTATTCCATCACCATTTCCCAGGGGAATTTATGTTGTCAACTTTCAGCCTAACAGTTTAACCAGCTACGAAAAACAGGATGGATGGAAATTATTATTTGATGGAAAAACGAATCAGGGTTGGAAAGGGGCTTATAAAAATTCATTTCCGGAAAAAGGCTGGGTAATACATGATGGTATACTTCAGGTTTTAAAATCACAGGGGCAGGAAGCAACCAATGGCGGAGATATAGTAACAAAAGAAAAATTTAGCGCCTTCGATCTATCATTTGAATTTAAACTGACAGCTGCTGCCAATAGTGGCGTAAAATATTTTGTAACACTGAATGAAAATAATTCCGGCAGTGCAATTGGGTTGGAGTATCAGCTACTGGATGACAGCCTGCATCCGGATGCTAAAATGGGAAGAGAAGGAAACAGAACACTTGCATCTTTATATGATTTAATTAAAGCTGAAAAAACCGCACGTTTTATAAAACAACCGGGCAAATGGAATACCGGCCGCATCATCGTCTATCCTGACAATCATGTGGAGCATTATCTCAATGGAGTAAAAGTGCTGGAATATGAAAGGGGTTCACAATCATATCGTGAATTAGTGGCTTTCAGTAAATACAAGATCTGGTCAAACTTTGGTGAAGCCAAAGAAGGCCATATTCTTTTACAGGATCATGGCGATGAAGTGAGCTTTAGAAGTATTAAGCTTAAGAAACTTTCACAATAAATTTTGGTAGCGATCATTTTGTAATCGCAATAAGCTGGCCTTGTGCAGCAGAGAAGTCTCCCCTTCAGGGAGATTTAGAGGGGCTTCATCTCTCAACCTTTTTCATATTCTTTTCTCCACAACTTAATTGCAGTTACAACCTCACCCTCTTTGTTCTACCATATCATCTTTAGAGCATTGCTAAACTTATAAAACAATATTTAATAAGCTGGCCTTGTGTGGCTGTTAAGTCCCCCTTTAGGGGGATTTAGAGGGTCGGCTCCCAACCTTTTTCATATTCTCTTCTCCATAGTTTCATGGCAGCTGCATCATTTAAAATATGCCCATTCTTCGGATCACAATGTAAAGTGCGGCCTGTACGATGAGCAATATTTGCCAGGTGACAAAGTAAAATACTTTTATGACCTTCATCCATTGGTGATGTGATCTTTGTTTCGCCACGAATCGCATTTACAAAATTTGCAAAATGATACAGATCCAGGTTGCCAGAGGCACTCACAGGATTAGCCGGATCACCTTTAATATCTGATTTTACTTCTTTTACCAGTTTATTTTTGTCGTCAAATATTTTATAATCAGCATTGCCATCATTCACTAATGTTCCTTTATCTCCATAAATAATAAATCCGCGGCCAGAACCTTCCATTGGAAAATTATTGCAACTTCTTCCTTCCCAGGTAATCGCTTTGCCATTGGCAAACTCATATCCCGCAACTTGTGTATCCGGTGTTTCCCAATCATCTTTAAATGCATACCTGCCTCCTGTTGACGTAACCTTTGTCGGGTAATCAACACCCAGGAACCAACGGCTGCAATCCAATTCATGTGTTGCATTGTTACAGGTTTCTGCTGTTCCCCAATGCCAGAACCAATGCCAGTTATAATGCACCAGGTTGTCTTTATATTCTCTTCTTGGAGCCGGACCCTGCCATAAATCAAAATCCAGCGTAGAAGGTACCGGAACTTTTTTTCCAATACCGATTGACTTTCGGTTATTGGCATACCATGCTTTTGCAAAATATGCATTGCCAATAATTCCTTCTTGCACTTCTTTTACACCTTGTATTATTGTTGGGAAAGAACGTCGCTGGTTTCCCATTTGAATCAACTGCTTCGGATATTTATGCATAAGGTCAATCAGCAATTCTCCTTCGTAAGGATTATGACCGCATGGTTTTTCTACAAAAACATGTTTTCCGTTTGTTACACCAAGTATGGTTGCTGGTGCATGCCAGTGATCGGGAGTAGCAATGATCAGTGCATCAAAATCTTTTTTCTTAACCAGTTCCCGGATGTCTTTAATTACATTTGGTTTCCGGTCGGCTTTTTCAAAAGGTTTCAGGCCATTGGCAATAGCTTTATCCTCCACATCGCAGATATAAGCTACTTCTACATTTTGAAGTTTGGCAAAATTTTCTGCGAGATAAGCACCCCGGCTATTTACTCCCATTGCTGCAACAACAACTTTGTTGCTGGGCGCATTTTTACCAAATACAGGAAATTTAAGAATGGAAATTCCTGCTGCTGCAAATGAAGTTTTCCGGATAAATTCTCTGCGTTTCATATTGATGATATTTATTGACTAAAGTTAACTATATCTTCAAATCTTAATTGCTTATTTTTAATTTAAACCACATCTTTGATACAAATGAGTGAACAAAAGAAACTCGCAGTAGTTTGTAACCCGCTTGCAGGATCAGGCAGGGCCCTGCTGATGGCCGGAAGGATTGTAGATGAACTTTCAAAAAAAGAAATTGTCTGCACTTTATTTAAAGATAAATGGCCAGAGAATTTTAAAGTATTCACTGATGTGATAATTGTGGGCGGCGATGGTACTTTAAATTTTTTTATCAACCGGTACCCGGAGATAAAATTACCATTAGTGATTTTTAACGGGGGAACGGGTAATGATGTTCACTCAGTTTTATATGGCGATAAAAGTTTTTCAGAAATTCTTCAACTGGCTCTTTCCACAGCTGCAAAACCTGTTGATGCAGGGAAATGCAATAACCGTTATTTTATAAATGGCGTGGGTGTTGGGTTTGAAGCTGCGGTTGCAAAGACACTGATGGGTAAAAATAAAAAACCCGGAAAGACTTCTTTTTTGGCTGCGATCCTTAAAAAAATATTTTTCTACAGCTCAAAAAAATATAAGATTAATGCAGAGGAATATAATGCAACGGGTGAACATTTGATGGTTAGTATCATGAATGGACACCGGGCTGGTGGCGGATTTCATGTGGCACCGGAATCTGATATCAATGACGGGCTATTGGATGTTGTGATCGTGAAAAAGCTTACTCCTTTTTTAAGATTGAGATGGCTGCCTGTAATTGAAAAAGGCAATCATCTTCATTTGCCATTTATTAAATATTTCAGGACAAAGAAAATTGTCTTTACCAGCGAGACACTCATCCAGTCCCACCTGGATGGTGAATATTATGAGGCAGACAGGTTGGAAATTGAATTGCTGCCGGGAAAATATTTGTTCCGTTATTAAAATTTTCCAAAAACCCTCTTTAATGGTTTTGGAGATAAACTTCTTTGCCATTTACAATTGTTCTCAACACTTTCACCTCTTTTATTTTTTCCGGAGAAATTTCAAAGAGATTGTCTGTAAGCACAACGAAATCAGCCAGCATTCCTTTTTTTAATTTACCCAGTTTATTTTCCTGGAAACCTGCAAAAGCATTATTGACAGTATAGCATCTTAGTGCTTGTTCAACTGAAATTTTTTGCTCAGGGTACCAGCCGCCAGGATTTTTATCGTCCAGCGTTCTCCTGGTTACTGCTGCATAAATTCCTTCAATAGCTGACAGGGGAGCAACTGTCCAGTCTGATCCGAATGTAAGCGCAGCATTCGCATCAAGTAAACTTTTAAACGCATAAGTACCTTTTAGCCTTTCATCATCCAGTCTTTTGTAAGCCCATCTTCCGTCATCAATTGCATGGTAAGGCTGCATGGAAGGAATGACTTTTAAAAGCGAAAATCTTTTTATCGCATCCGGTGATAAATGTTGTGCATGCTCAACCCGAAACCGGTGATCCCCCGGATTATTTTTTTCTGCTTTTTCAAACACGTTTAAAATAAAATCATTTGCCCTGTCGCCGATGGCATGAACTGTGACATGTAAACCGACAGCGTCAGCAGCTAAAACCCAATTATGTAAATCAGTGGTATCAGTAATATATAGTCCGGAAGTATTTGGTTCGTCCAGATAGGGTTTGTAAAACCATCCTGTTGTAGAACCCAACGATCCATCTACATATCCTTTCAGCCCACCCCAGCGAAGCATGTCATCACCCTTTCCGTTTTTCTTACAAAAAGAATCCAGTTTTTCCCAACTGTTGATGGGGACAAAAGAATAAATACGCAGATCCAGTTTTTTATTTTCATATGCACGGCGATAAGTAGCAAGATCAATCCAACCACCATAACTGCTGACATCATGAACCTGTGTTACACCATTTTTAAATGCATGTTGAATTGCATTCTGCAGATATTCTTCAAGTTCTTTTTCTGACGGATCGGGAATGAATTTGTAAACAAGATTCATTGCAGCATCTTTTAATACTCCGGTGATCTCTCCCTTACTATCTTTTTTTATTTCACCTCCGGCTGGTGCAGTTGTTGTATTATCAATTCCTGATAATTTCAGTGCTTTGGAGTTGGCCATTGACATATGGCCATCATAGCGACTAACAAACAGGGGATGATCGCCTGTTACAGAATCAATCCAATGCCGTGTTGGTAATTCACCACCCCATGCTTCATGATCCCAATCACCGCCAAGTATCCAGCGATCGTCAGGATATTTTTCACAAAATTCTTTCAGAATAGAAATGAATTCTGCCGGTGATTTTGCTTTTCTTAAATCAACTCCGGATAAATTATGGCCTCCACTTAGAAAATGAGTATGGTTATCAATAAATCCGGGAACAACAAATTTCCCAGCTAAGTCAATTAATTCAGTTGAGTTCCCCTTGTATGATAGATAATCTTTTCCCGTAAAAATGATCTTGTTTTCTTTTATGGCAATTGCATCAGCCCATGGTTGAGCAGAATCTGCAGTCCAGATCTTTGCATTGAAATATATTTTGTCTGCAGTTTCATTTGTATTACAGGAAAGAAGAGAAATAATAATTATTATAAAAAGATTGAAAATTCTCATGATAAATTTTTATTGAAAATAAAAAAGTCCGGTTATAAAACCAGACTTGTAGAATGCAGTGAATATTTTTTTGAATTAATAGTCGCTGTTGTAGCCGCCACGATCACGATAGCCACCGCCACCGCTTCCGCCGCCATTACCACCTTTATTGTAGCCGCCTTTTTTAAAGCCGCCACCGCCGCCACCGCCGAAGCTGCGCTTTTTAAAGCCGCCTCCGCCGCCGCCTTCCTGTTTAGGGCGACTTTCGTTTACAACAATGCTACGGCCATCAAGTTCAGTACCGTTTAATGCTGCAATAGCTGCGTTAGCTTGTTCATCGTTTGGCATTTCAACAAAGCCAAATCCTTTGCTACGGCCAGTAAATTTGTCCGTTACAATTTTAGCTGATGTTACTTCACCATGTGTTGCGAAAAGGTTTTGTAGATCCTGATCTTTCAGGTTCCAACTTAGGTTTCCTGCGTAAATGTTCATTTTTTGAGAAATTTTTTAAAATACAATAAGTGTCAACAGTAAACAGTAACCAATGAACATCTAGTATTTTAGAAACGTTCAGGGACTTGTGAAACTGTAAAGAGCACCGAATACCACACAAAATAACGGTTTTATCATGACAAAATTGCCTTTTATTTCCTGATGGGTTATTTCTACTCTATTTATTATATGAATCAGGTCTTTAGACTATATAATTAAATAAAAAAACCTCCCATTTCCGGGAGGTTTCAAGATTCTTTATAAAAAATTATTCACCAACTACTTCAAAGTCTACTTCCACTGTTTTTCCATTTCCAAAATCAATATTCGCTTTATAAGCTCCGATTTCTTTCACATCATCAGGAATATTGATCTTTCTGCGATCTATTTCATAACCTTTCTGATCACGAATTGCACGGCTGATTTGTAAAGGAGTGATACTGCCAAAGATCTTTCCGCTTGTTCCGGTTTTAGCTGTAAGTTTCAAAGCTGATTCTTTCAGCTTGTCAATTACAATATTGATCTCTGCCAGCATCTTATCTTCTTTCTTTTTCCTTTGCTTCAGTCTTTCTTCTAATTGTTTGATATTAGAAGGACTTGCTTCTACAGCCAGTTTGCCTGGAATAAGAAAGTTACGGGCATAGCCATTTTTAACTTTTACAAGTTCATTAGCTCCGCCCAGGTTATCTACATCTTGAATTAATATTACTTCCATGTTTTTAGTTTTACTGCCCCAGTCTTTTATTTGACTGTCTCCTGAATTAATAATTCAGGGTTAGAGGAGCATTACTTTAAAAGATCAGTTACATAAGGCAATAGTGCCATTTGACGGGCTTTCTTAACTGCCTCACTAACTTTTCGCTGGTATTTTAAAGAATTACCGGAAAGGCGGCGTGGAAGCAATTTGCCTTGTTCGTTTAAAAATTTTTTCAGGAACTCTACATCTTTGTAATCGATGTATCGCATGCCATACTTCTTAAAACGGCAAAACTTTTTTAATCGTTTATCCGTTTTGATGGCGGTCAGGTATTTTATTTCATTTGACTTTGCCATAATTTAAGCCTCCACTGTTTTAATGGTTCCTGTTTTTACACCACTTTTCTTTTTTGCATTATACTCGACGGCGTATTTATCGAGTTTGGTTACAAGGTGACGAAGTACAGATTCATCACGCAGCAATTGGATTTTCAACTTTTCGTTGAAGTCGGATGGCGCAGTAAATTCCAAAACCCAGTAAAGACCAGTAGTCTTTTTCTGAATCGGATAGGCCAGTGATTTTAGTCCCCAGGCGTTTTCATGTATGATCTCACCTTTTACAGATTGTACAAGTGAAGCATACTTCTTCTGAGCAGATTTAAAATCTTCATCGCTCAGCACGGGGGTAAAAATCACCATCAGTTCATAATTGTTCATTACCCATTTTTGTTTTTAATTAATAATTCGGTTTACCCATTGGACAGTCCCACCCGGGGCAGGAAAGAATCTGACGAAAACAGATTTGGGGTCGCAAAGGTAGGGGAATGGCCCCAGAAGGATTAGCTTTATTTAAGATTTTTATGAGGTTAACTTCATAGCCTTGATTTGACATTTCTTGCGACACTCCGTTTAGGGTTCATACCTTGATGGTATAAAAAACTTTCCTTACCTTTTAAATATCAACAAGTTGTATTGAATGCAAAAGAATAAAAATTAAATGATTGATTTAATCTTATAACAATTTAATTCAGGAATTGCATAATCTAAGATCAATCATACGAATTTGTAAAGATTTATTTCCATTCCACTCGTTTTCATCAATAGTAAACACAATATCCAATGGTTTTTTTTGTTGAAGCAAAGAAATTTTTTCCGCCATATTAAAACCTATACCATTGAAAACCGCATTATTTTGTTTGAGTGAAAAACGGATATGGTCTTCTTTCACAATTTTGGAATAACCGGTATCCACAACTTTCCTGGCAATAAAAACAGGGCGAAGATTGTCAGGTCCATAGGGTTCCATTTGTTGCAGAATATTAAAAAAGGTAGGGTTAATGTCTGTAAAGTTTATTTCTGCATCAATCACAATTTCAGGAATCAGATGATCAGGGTTTATTGTAGAAGAAACAACTTCTTCAAATTTTTCCCTGAAAGCATTTACTTTATCGAGTTCTAAGGTTAAACCTGCTGCTGCAAAATGACCACCATATCCCAATAAATGCTCACGGCATGCATGAACTGCTTCATATAAATTAAATCCGGGTACACTTCGGGCACTGCCGGCAGCAAATTCTCCCGATTGGGTAAGCACTACTGTTGGCCTGTAATAATTTTCTATTAACCTGGATGCTACTATACCAACCACTCCTTTATGCCAGTGAGAATTGAAAACTACTGTTGATTTATTATTGACCCATTCATCATTTTCTTTAATCAATGCCAGTGCCTCTTCAGTAATATTTTTATCAGCTTCTTTTCTGTCAGTATTGTCACTATGTAATTGTTCTGCAAATTGCATGGCTTCAATTTCAGAATCTGCTATAAACATTTGCACTGCTTTCCTGGCGTCATCCATTCTCCCTGCCGCATTTACACGGGGTGCAATCATAAAAACAAGATTGGTGATATGCAGTTCTTTTTTTAACCCGCTTAATATGCAAAGGGCTTTGATTCCATTGTTGGGATTTTCATTAGCTTTTTTAAGACCATAATAAGCCAGTATCCGGTTCTCACCAGTCATCGAAACTATATCAGCTGCTATTGCAGTTGCTACAAGGTCAAGATTTTCATAAACATCAGTATCATTTAATCCGAATTGTGGCGCTAATGCTGAAATGAGTTTGAAGCCAACGCCACATCCGCATAATTCTTTATAGGGATAATTGCAATCTTTTTGTTTTGGGTTAAGTATAGCGACAGCAGGAGGCAATTCCTCATCAGGTAAATGATGATCACAAACTATGAAATCAATCCCATCTTCCTTTGCATAGGCGATCAAGTCAGTAGATTTAATTCCGCAATCCAAAGAAATAATTAAAGTAAATCCATTTTCTTTTGCATGGTCAATTCCGGCTTTGCTTACTCCATAACCTTCGCGATAACGGTGTGGAATATAAAAATCAATTTGGCTATGAATTTTTTTTAAAAACAAATACATACAGGCAACTGAAGTGGTTCCATCTACATCGTAGTCGCCGAACACAAGAATTTTTTCTTTTTTATTTATTGCTTTAATTATCCTTTCCACTGCCTTATCCATGTCCTTCATCAACCAGGGATCATGCAGATCTATTAATTGAGGCCGGAAAAATGATTTTGATGTATGATAGTCTTCAATATTCCGCTGTGCAAGTATGCGGCAGATAGCAGGATGAATTTTTAGTGTTTGATGCAGCGAGTCAACAATAGAAATATTTGGCGATAATATGTTCCATCTTTTTTCTGGCATTTAGTTTTTTTTACACTTTGCATTAAAGCAAATCTTTTAATATTTTCGGTTGATAACAAAATCAACAAGCTGTTCTAACCCGTTCCGCGATTCACTTTCAGGGAACTGATGCAATATTTCTTTTGATTTGTCATAATACTCCTTCATTTTATCATTTGCATATTGTATGCCACCGGACTTTGTTACGATTTCTGCTACTTTTTTAACAGCACTCATATCTGTGTTTTTATTCTTGATGATATTGGTGATTTCTCTTCTCGTCGCTTTATCGCAAATATTTAATGTATATATTAATGGTAACGTAAGTTTTTTTTCTTTAATGTCATTTCCGGTAGGTTTCCCGATTTTATCACTGGCATAATCAAACAGGTCATCTTTGATTTGGAATGCCATGCCAGCATTTTCTCCAAAAGCTTTTAACTGGTCAGCTGTTTTCCTATCCTGATTGGAAGACCATGCTCCTGCAGCACAGGCGGATGCCAATAAAGAAGCAGTTTTATTTTTAATAATCTCATAATAGACATCTTCTTTAATATTTAAAGTTCTGGCTTTTTCCAGTTGCAATAGTTCTCCTTCACTCATTTTTCTTACAGCATCAGAAAGAAAATGGAGTATTTCATGATCCTTATTATCGAGAGATAATAAAAGCCCTTTTGCCAGCAGATAATCACCTATCAGTACTGATGCTTTTGTTTTCCATAAAGCATAAACCGAGAAATAACCTCTTCTTTCAGAAGAATCATCTACCACATCATCATGAACCAGCGTTGCTGTATGTAATAATTCCACAAGAGAAGCAGCTCTATATGTGCTTTCATGAATGCCTCCGCAAAGTTTTGCGGACAAAAGAACAAACATTGGCCTTAATTGCTTACCCTTCCGTTTTACAACGTACCGCATAATCCGGTCAAGCATGGGTACATTGCTTTTGACAGCTTCTTTAAACCTGCTTTCAAAGATTTTTAGTTCAGTTTCTATTAAGTCTGTTGGTAAATTCATTGGTTTAAAAAAGCAATATACGGATCAATAAAGTAATAAGAATTGATCATTTTCTAAGGTTATGTGTACCCAATTTTTTGAAAAGAGGATTAATGCAATTGGTGTAAATAAGTGACATAAAATTTTGGTTTTTAAGCATCAAGTCATACTTTTGCGATTAATTGGACATTGAAAATTCTCATAAAAACTAACTCTTAAGTTATGGCAATCAAAAAACAAGGCTATTTATACAGATGAATTTATACATATG
>CAZOOT010000070.1:0-16919 GCA_964581455.1 uncultured Chitinophaga sp.
TTAACTACTCTTGTTGCGTCGAATAATCGCACTAATAAAATGGAAATAAAAATTAATGGTGGTAATAGCAGTAACAGGAACCGGGGAGGGACCGTATCTGCTATTGTATAAAATCCCGTTAATCCCGGAATTGTTTGCAAAGTCAGCCAGCTTATAATTACAATCAGTACAGGTTTTGATTTGCCAATGGCATTATAAAATACTACCACCGTCAGAAATGTGGTTAGTATAAAAACCAGGTCCAGGTAGAGCGGTATGTTTTTCATGACGATAATTTTTAATTACATCTGCAAGATAGAAGCATGAAAAACCATTTGCTCTTGGCATTTGGCAAGAAAAATAAGTTTGGATTATTTTTTGGAAAATTCTTTACGGATCCTGCTGAGTGAAGTGTCTGTGATACCAAGATAGGATGCAATATGTTTCAATGCTGCTTCTTTAAAAATTTCAGGATTATTTTTTAACAAAGCAGCATAACGTTGCTCTGCAGTTTCAGTAATCAGGGAAAGCATCCTGGTTTTTAATGATGAAAATCCTTTTACAAGGACAGCCCGGCCAAACTCCCTGAATTCGGGCATGGCATGAAACAGGTCATTTAATTGCTGATAGGTGATGGCCCAGCCATAACAATCGCGGATGGCTTGTATATTTTCCCTGGAAGCTGTACGCTTGAAAAAGGAGGAGACTTCAAAAACCATCTGGTTGTCAGCATAAAAATTAGTAGTGACGTCATTATCATCCGTATCAAAGGCAAAAGAACGCATAAACCCTTTTTCAAGGAAAAAATATTCATTACTGATGACTGATTGTTTCAAAAAAAAATTTCCTTTCGGGATTTCTTTATAGGAAAAAACAGCGGCAATGTTCTGTGCAGAAGTGAGGGTCACCCGTCCGCTGTTTTGCAGGAATTGTATTAATAATCTATTGTCCATTACCTGTTGATTACAATAAAATTCAAAAATAAAAATGAAGCCCTGTATTGTAAAGATTAATCTTATTCAAATATGCAAAAAAACCGGTGCTTGCCAGGCCTCCGGTTGGAAATTTTCATGGTTATACAGGATAATGTTTTTTATTTTCATAGTTCTTTAAGCTGTATGGAAGCTTCAGTCTTTTTTCCATTTTTTAATTCAGCACTTTGTAAAAATGTTCATAACAATCGGAACAATTTTCCTGGAAAGAAATGAACGGATCTCCTGAAGTTATTGATACAGCACGGATCAGCCAGGCAACGCTGGAATTATCACTCAGAATGATAGCGTCTTCAGACTTATTGGTAAAGACGCTGATAACTTTTTGCTGCACATAAGTGCCGCTGGCAGTTAGTTTGCCATTTTTGCGTTTTTCAAACCGGTTTCCGGAAAGCAAATGCAATGTGATTACTTCTCCTTCAGACGGAAAAATTTCTCCTCCCGAAAAACCTCCTTTGGATTTTGTCCACTGAAAATTTCCGGTTAAAACAGTGGGCTGTTGTGAAACCGGGTCTTTTTGACAGGCAATGAATGCCGTTGCAATCAGAATTGAAAAAAATGTTGATTTCATGGTTTTAAGAATTAATTGTTGATGATTAATTTTTACAACACAAATTTGCATTCCTGTGGAGGGGATATCCAATCAACTGTGGTAAGAAATTTCGTTAACCTGTGTTAACTTTTTTTGGAGGCATACTGTCTGCGTATGCGACTTAGACTTTGCGGAGTCATACCAAGGTAAGAAGCTACCTGGTGATCCGGAACCCGTTCTGCAATCTCCGGATAACTGTTTATAAAATCCTGGTATCGTTCTGCAGCAGGTTTGTTCATCAACATCAGCACCCGGTGTTGAAAAGCAAATAATGCATTTCGAAGCAGAATGCGGAAATATCTTTCTATAGCGGGAATCATCTCGTATAGTTTATAAAGATCCGATCTGCTGATCATCAGTACTTCTGTGTCTTCCAGGCAATCGATGTTATATTCAGAAGCTGTTTCCTGTGTGCAACTTTCCCTATTGCCCACCCACCATCCTTCAATGCCAAACTGAATAATATTTTCCTGGCCGTCTTCATTAATATTATAGGTACGGGTACATCCCTTTAAAATAAAAATCTCGTGGCGACAGATATCTCCCTCCTGGAGGATATATTGCTTTTTCCTGTATTTCCTGTAAGAAAAGGCAGATTCCACCTGTTTGTATTCCTCGTCAGATAAGGGGACAACCGTTGAAATTTTTTTATGTAAAAGGGGCCACATGGGTTTTGCTTCTATAAAGTTAAAGCAGTCTTTTTTTTCGGGGTAACAAAAAATATTTTTTTCGGCCAACTTGCATTAGATGGGGTTCCCCGGCACCCGGGGAAAGACGAGGGTATAAAATAATGTTCTGGTTTTTAATTCCCTCGCTTATTTAATTGGATTTCGGAAGAAAGAAGAAGGAGATGTGTAGTATTATTTTACAGATCCAGTTTTTCAGTTAATTCTTTAAATCTCGGATCAGATTTCATTTCCTTCATCATCGGGTATCTTACACAAAAAATCATTCCCAGGCAGGCAATTCCTACGCGGTTTTCATATGTTTTATTCAAATGAAAAAAAGCATTTTCATAATCTTTCATACCGGCATAAACAAAAGCATAATCCATATCCATAGGAATTCCTTTATCCCTCTTTTCTCTTTCTTTTATTTTCTCAATAATTTCTTTTGCTTTTTCTACATTTCCGGCAGCTGCATAGGCATGGCCAAGTGAAGACAATCCCTTTAAAGGATCACCAATTAACTTTTGATATTTTTCAAAAAAGTAAATCGCTTTTTCAAAATCATCCATGGCCAGATATACCATTCCCTTTCCTTCATAAGCTCTTCTGAAAGCAGGATCCAGTTCAATCACTTTGTCATACTGTGCAAGTGCCTTTTCAAATTTGCCTGCAAAAGAATAAGCATCTGCAAGATTTGTTATCAGGGGTAAAGAAACAGGATCAAGTAATAAGGCCTGTTCCATTTTTTCTATTGCTTTTTCAAAATCACCTTTGGTAATTAATAACCAGCCATGAAGCTGGTTAATAAAAGAAGAGTTCAGGTTTAGATTTAAAGCTTTCTGAAGTGATGCCTCTGCACTGTCAAAATCCCAGTTATGGAAAAAAGATATGGTGGCCAGTGATAAATGTGCATTGGCATTGCCAGGATCAATTTCAATTGCTTTCAGCGTAAAGTTTTTGGCTTTTGCAAATGCTTCAGATGGATTCATCATTCCTGCCGAACCCAGAAATGAAAAACAATATGACAATGCACAATATGGATCGGCAAATTGCGGATCTTTCTGAATAGCTTCCTCGAAATTTTTTATGGCGATCCGGATGTCTTCAGGTTTTGATTTATTCCAGTGATAAAGACCTTTCAGGTAAATATTGTAGGCATCAATATTTCCTGTTGCAGGTTTTATAATCGGATCATGATTCTGAACCGGTGCAAAATTTTCTTTCAGCCTGTTCAATATCTTTAGTGATATTTCATCCTGCAACTGAAAAATGTCATCCAGGTTTCCGTCAAATACTTCAGACCATATATGGTAGCCGTCTGCTGTATTTATGAGTTGTGCAGTAATCCTTATTTTATTACCTGCTTTCCGGACACTTCCTTCCAATATGGCCGATACACCCAGCTTCAATCCGATCTGCCGTACATCTTCCTGCTTTCCTTTAAAAGAAAAAGAAGAAGTTCTTGATGTAACCCGTATTCCCTCCACCCGGGTAAGTGCATTTAATATTTCTTCTGATATGCCATCACTGAAATATTCATTTTCCGGATCATTACTCATATTTACAAAAGGGAGAACAGCAATAGTTTTTTCAGTACCGGTTTTTGCATCCAGGTTTACTGCATCAGGAACAATCAGTCCGCTGTTGGCAATGGCATATACATCTACCTGCCGGCTTACATTTTTCAGCGCAAATCTTCCCATGGATACTGTTTTAATTTCAACCTGGTTTTTTATTTCGTCAAATACCTTATCTGAAATAAAAACTGCTCCAGGTACAGCCAGTGTTTCAATCCGGGATGCAACATTTACACAATCTCCGTATAAGCCATCTTTATCTAAAACTACTTCGCCGGAATGAATACCCACCCGCAACAGAACTTTGGGTTCCTGCAGTAATTCTTTCTGAATTTCAATTCCTGCTTTTACTGCATCAATTGCACTATCGAAAATGCTCAAAGTGCCGTCTCCAAAGTATTGTATGATTTTACCATTAAACGCAGTAATGAATTTGTCAATAGCCTGTTTCTGCCGGCTGTGAAGTATTTTGGCTCTCAGCTCATCTTTCTGCATCATGGCGGTATAACCCGTCATGTCAGCAAACATAACAGCAGCTAACTTTCTAATTGGAATATCTTCTGTTGCTGTTTGAATTGTTTTCATACAACCAATAATTATTCAGAAAGACCTTAAAGTTAAAAAAATAATATCAGGAATTGGGTATTCATATTTGATGGAAGACCATTAACAATCCTACAACTTATCCTAACAAAGGCGTGTTGCTTTGGATAAGATTTTAAAGGGGGGAAAAAAATTATTTTTTCTGGGCTTTCAATGGCCGGGGTGCCATCAGGTATTGAAATTTCCATATCGTAACTTCGGTTCTTATAAAAGTCTTTTGTAAAAAATCAAAACCACCTAAAAATAATTTAGCAATGAAAACTGTTATTTATTTTGTGTTCTTTATTTTGCTTGTTTCATTTCATGCTCCTCATTCTTATATAGATCCACAACAACGCTCCAGCCTGGACCAGCAAAAATTCTGGAATGCCCTGCAGCAACTTTGTGGAAAAACATTTACGGGAACCGTAGTTTCGGCTCCTGCTAATGATACTACTTTTGTCAATAAAACTTTGCTGATGCATGTAAGGGCCTGTGAGGAAAACCGGATCCGGATTCCTTTTTTTGTGGGTGATAACCGGTCAAGGACATGGGTGTTTACAAAATCAGCTGAAGGAATATTATTAAAACATGATCACCGGCACCGGGATGGAACTGAAGATAGCATTTCACAATACGGAGGGTGGACCAGCAACAGCGGATCTGCAACAATACAGTTTTTCCCCGCAGATCAGCAAACCGTGAATATGTTGCCACATGCTGCCGGTAATGTGTGGTGGGTGGAACTGGAGCCCGGAAAATTTTTTACTTACAATCTTCGTCGTATGGGTACTGACCGGCTATTTAGTATTCGTTTTGATCTGGCTACTGCTATAGCTGCACCAGCTGCTCCCTGGGGCTGGAAAGATTAAAAAAGTTTTCACCAGGAATTTCTTTACAGACGAGTCTCCTCCGAATTGAAAGGAGGTTCGTCATGGGAAAACTAAGAGGGACTCGTCGGCTACTATAGGCAACGAGTCCCTCCTTAATTCCTTTTAAGCGAAAAACATGTATAGATTGGGAGGAGACTCGTCTGTAAAGAAGATACTAAAAGGGACTCATCGGCTACTACAGGCGACGAGTCCCTCCTTAATTTCTTTTAAGCGAAACATATGTATAGATTAGGAGGAGACTCGTCTGGAAAGAAAGAAGCTTATATAGAGCCGTTGCAAAGACGCTGTTTTTCGAATTCTTATCTTAGCAACAAATAATTCAGCATGCAACAACTAATAGAATGTGTTCCCAATTTCAGCGAGGGGAGGGATTTAAATATCATAAAGCAGATCACCGATGAGATAGAAGCAGTAGAAGGCGTTCGGTTGCTGAATGTAGATCCGGGGAAAGCTACCAACCGTACCGTAGTCACTTTTGTTGGTGCTCCCGAACCAGTGCTGGAAGCGGCTTTCAGGGCCATTAAAAAAGCCTGTGAACTGATTGATATGAGCAAACACAGCGGCGAGCATCCTCGTATGGGAGCCACAGATGTTTGTCCCTTAATTCCTATTGCAAACATTAGCATGGAAGAAACTGCGAAGTATGCTCAGCAACTGGCTAAAAGAGTAGGAGAGGAATTGCAATTACCCATTTATTTATATGAAGCAGCACAACCGGATAAAAGCAGAAATAATCTTTCAGTGATTCGTGCAGGAGAGTATGAAGGATTTTTTAAAAAGATAGCAGAATTCAAACCAGATTTCGGCCCGGCTGTTTTTGATGCCAAACGTGGCGCTACCGTTATTGGTGCAAGGGATTTTTTAGTAGCGTATAATGTCAACTTGAATACCACTTCCACTCGCCGTGCCAATGCGATTGCATTTGATGTTCGAGAAGCGGGGAGAAAAATTCAAAATTCAAAAGGCAAAACCGAAATACAGCCCGGAAGTCTGAAGGCTGTTAAAGCTATCGGATGGTATATTGAAGAATATGGAATTGCACAGATCAGTATCAATCTGACCAATATTAATATTACTCCCGTGCATATTGCTTTTGATGAAGTTTGTAAAAAAGCTGATGCAAGAGGGATTAGGGTTACAGGTTCTGAACTGGTAGGACTGATTCCGCTAAAAGCGATGCTTGATGCCGGGAAATATTTTTTAAGAAAGCAAAATCGTTCAGTTGGTGTTTCAGAAAAAGAACTGATCAAGATTGCTATCAAATCAATGGGGCTGGATGAACTTGGTCCATTTAATCCGGAAGAAAAAATCATTGAATATATGCTTAAGGACAAATCAGAAAATAAATTAGTAAGTATGACACTTACTGAATTTGCTGATGAAACTGCCAGCGAATCACCTGCACCGGGTGGCGGATCGATTGCTGCTTATGTAGGAGCCCTGGGTGTTTCTCTCGGTACGATGGTAGCTAATTTATCTTCTCATAAAAGAGGATGGGATGAAAGATGGGAAGAGTTTAGTAATTGGGCAGAGAAGGGCCAGCAGTATAAAGATGAGTTACTGAAACTGTTGGATGCAGATACCAAAGCATTTAACCAGATCATAGTTGCCATGGGTTTACCAAAAAGCAGCGATGAAGAAAAAGCAATAAGAACAAAAGCGATGCAGGAAGCTACAACGTTTGCAATCGAAATTCCATTTAAAGTGATGCAGGCTTCATATGACAGTATGGAAGTGATCAAAGCGATGGCAGAAACCGGAAATCCGAATTCTGTTTCGGATGCAGGTGTGGGAGCTCTTTGTGCCCGTAGTGCTGTGATAGGGGCATATTTGAATGTAAAGATCAATGCATCAGGTTATGATGATAAAAATTTTGTGAAGGATATTATTTCTAAAGGAAAGGAGATTGAAAATAAAACGATAGCTTTAGAAGAAGAGATCTTGAAAATAGTGAATGAAAAAATAAGTATTTAAAAATCTTAACCGCAGAGAACATGCGTTCGATGAGTTTACGCTGAGACACTCTGCGAAAACTCTTTTTCTCTTGTTCTCAGCGGTAAAAAAATATCAAATGGAAAAAACAAATGATAAGGAGGTGGCTGAGCCGGTAAAAAAACAAATTGCTATGCAGCATTTAAAAACATACAGCAAACAGGATATTCTTTCTTTAACCAAACTCAGGAAGTTTGAAACCAAACTGGGAGAAAGGTTACAGGTGATTGAGGATAGAAGTGATCTGGCAAAATCACTGGCCAATTCGAAAGCAAAATATGTTTTGTTCGGTGTGCCGGAAGACCTGGGCGCCAAGGGAAATTATGGGATCGGCGGCACAGACACTTTATGGATTCCTTTTTTACAGAGTTTTTTAAATATCCAGAGTAATGATTTTTTTGATGGCGGCGATATTTTATTAATGGGTCATTTTGATTTTGGTGATATGCAATACCTGATTGATTCCACTGCCAAAGGACCCGATGAAAAAATTGAAGCCTATCGGCACGCAGTTATCACCGTAGATGATGAAGTGGAACAACTGGCAAAAATGATCACAGAAACAAAAAAGATCCCGATCCTGATCGGTGGTGGTCATAATAATTCTTATCCATTGATAAAAGGTTCGGCAAAAGGCTGGCACAAAGCCGGGCTGCTGCAACTGGCACAGATCAATTGCATCAACCTGGATGCTCATGCCGATTACAGGCCGATAGAAGGGAGACATAGCGGTAATGCATTTCGCTATGCTGAAGAAGACGGGTATCTCTTAAAATATTGTGTGCTTTGTTTACATGAAAATTATTTACCGCAAAATGTGTGGATGGACATTGTGAACAATCCATTCATTGATATCATTACTCATGAAGATATTTTTGTTTTGGAAAAAAGAACTTTCATGCAGGCCGTGGCACATGCCACCGGGTTTACAGAAGATACCCTGACAGGAATTGATATTGATCTGGATTGTATCCAGAATACACTGAGTTCTGCTATGACACCGGTAGGTATTTTACCAAGGGATGCAAGAAAATATGTTTCTTATGTGGCCACCGATGCAAAACCCGCCTATTTACATATTTGTGAAGGAGCAACAAGACTTTCTGATGGACGTGAAGATTCCACCAGTGGTAAACTGATCAGTTACCTGGTGAGTGATTTTATTAAAGCAAGGGAATCAATAGGGAGATGATAATAATCATACAGATGAAGTATTGATTTCTTAAATTTACAGTTGATTGCTTGCAATGAAAACCCTGACTCCATATAATTCATATGCTGAAAATGAATTGCTTTATTTATTATCACAAGATGATGCTGAAGCATTTACTGAATTGTATGACAGGTTTTGGAAAAAACTTTTTGCTTTAGCCTATAACAGGATTAAGGAAAAAGAAGCTGCCGAAGATATAGTCCATGATGTATTTACAAGTCTGTGGATGAACAGAAAAAAATCAGAAATCAAAACAATAGAAAATTATCTTGCTTCTGCCACTAAATACATGGTGCTTAACAAAATAAAAAAGATTGAAAGAGAAAGAGCTTTTAAAAATGAACATAAGGCACCGGTTGTTGAACTATTTACAGAAAACTCCATTCATTATAAACGGATTTTAGAAATAGTAAAAACAGAAGTAGAAAAACTTCCGGAAAAATGCAGGTTGATTTTTAAATACAGCAGAAACGATGGTTTGCCTGTAAATGATATTGCCCGAAAAATGAATATTTCACCCAAAACTGTTGAAAACCAGATCGGCAAAGCACTGAAACATCTTCGGGTAGCCACAAAGAATTTCTTACATTCTTTTTTTACATTATAGAATAAGCACCCACTCTTCCCGAATTATTTTACTATCGAATAGGGGTAATGCCTCCTTCCGGACACTTATAAGTATATGCAAATACCGAATTCAATTCTTATACTAATAGAGAAGTACCTCGCCGGCACTGCTACGGTTGAAGAGAAAAACAAGGTAAACGAGTGGTATCAGTCTATTTCTGATGAGTATACTGAGATTGAAACCCTTCAAAACGAAGATGAACAGATCCTGGCAGAGCGCATCAAAACCAGGTTACTTCATACTATCCAAAAATATGATCCTGTAGTTTCAAACACTACCCGAAGAAAATGGATAATGCCGGCAGCAGTTGTAATTTTTCTATTGATATCTGCAGTAACATTTTTCATCTTCATGAATAATTCAGGTAAGAATAAAAATGCAATTGCAAAGCAAGCTGAAAGCAACCTTACGACTGACATTGGTCCCGGCGGTAATAAAGCAGTATTAACACTTGCTGATAATTCAACTATCATCCTGGATAGTGCATCAAACGGAATTATCAGTCAGCAGGGAAACATTAGCGTTCAGAAATTAGAGAATGGTTTGCTGGCGTATACTATCAAGGGTAAACTGATTACTGAAAATGATGAAGCTTTTTATAATACTATTTCCACTCCCCGTGGTGGTCAATACCAGGTTACTTTAGCAGATGGTACACAGGTTTGGCTGAATGCGGCTTCTTCAATTCGCTTTCCCGTTGTATTTACCGGGAAGGAACGAAAAGTTGTAATAACTGGCGAAGCATATTTTGAAGTTGCAACAAACCACACTATGCCATTCAGAGTGGAAGCTGTTTCTTCAGAAATAGAAGTTTTAGGTACACATTTTAATGTAAATGCTTACGATGATGAACCTTCAATAAAAACTACATTGCTTGAGGGTTCAGTAAAAGTATATACCCGGTCATCTCCTCAACAATCAAAAACAATAAAACCGGGACAACAAACAAGTATCAGTAAAGAAGGAATAATAAAACTGGTTAACAATGCAGATATAGAAGAGGCTGTGGCATGGAAAAATGGAAATTTTCAATTTAAAAGTGCAGATCTCAAATCAATCCTTAGACAAATTTCAAGATGGTATGATGTAGACATCGAATATAAGGGAAATGCTGATCTGCATTTTACCGGGCAGTTAACCCGATCTGATAATGCGTCAAAAGTATTTGAAAAACTTGCTTTAACCGGTGAAGTACAATTCAAGGTTGAAGGAAGAAAAATTATAGTATCACAATAAACTCAAAACAAAACCGGGTTCCGTTTGCAGCGAAACCCGGCGAAAAATTGAGTTTCAAAATAAACTAAACCTGTTAACGTTCGCTTATTCATAAACCCAAACAATACAAAATTATGTATTTAACTGCTCTTTGTAAATCCGGGTTGAAAAAAAACCGGGTTTCAATTCAAACGATTAGGATCATGAAACTTACAACAGTTTTATTAATTGCTGCATGCCTTCAGGTAAGTGCTACAGGGTATTCTCAAAAAGTTACTTTGAGAAATAATAACATCTCCCTTCAAAAAGTTTTTGAAGAAATAAGGAAGCAAACAGGATACCAGTTTTTTTATGCAGACGAAGTATTGGAATCTGCAAAAAATATTTCTGTAAATTTTAAGCAGAAAAGTATAGAAGAAGTGCTTGACAACTGTTTTAAAGATCAGGATTTAACTTATACTATTTCAGAGAACACAATTATTGTTAAAAGGGAAAAAAACATTTCTCAAATAATTGCATCTGTTCCATCTGCATTAATAGATGTCAGGGGAAAAGTCACTGATGAAAATGGAGTGCCTTTAGATGGGGCAACAATTTTAGTAAAAGGGACAAACATTGGTACTAAGTCAGATGCTAACGGGAATTTTTCAATTAATGCAGAACCCAATGCAATCTTAATAGTATCATATGTTGGGTTTGAGACAATAGAAATAAAAGCAGGCAGCCGGTCTGTTTTGGAGATCAGGTTAAGCCCTTTTATTGCATCAGGTGAACAAATTGTAGTGGTTGGTTATGGCAGTCAGAAAAAAAGTGATGTGACTGGTGCTGTTTCTAAAGTAGATTTAGATAAGGCTAAAGCAATTCCTACTACAAATATTTCCGAAATGATTCGCGGACAAGCTTCCGGGGTACAGGTAACATTAGGGTCTGCAAGACCTGGCGGCACTTCCAATATATTAATAAGAGGTCGGAATTCTATACGTGGAGGAAACGATCCTTTGATAGTTTTAGATGGTTTCCCTATCGAAAACATTAATGATATTAACCCGGATGATATTGCTTCCATTGAAATTTTGAAAGACGCATCTTCTCAGGCGATATATGGAGCAAGGGCTTCTAATGGGGTAATTTTAATTACTACTAAGAAAGGAAATATCGGGAAAATAAAAGTTGGGCTTCACTCATATCTGACTTCTCAAAAACTTACTAAAAATTTCGACCTTTATAGTCCCGAAGAATTTGCACAATATAGAAGAGAAGCCAGAAGAACAAATTATCCTGGTCAGGTCTACGATCCTGTTGATGCCAATAATTTTGGTGGGGCAACTGCACCGGAATACCTGAATTATGCAGCAGGCAACCATGCCGATTGGGAGAAAGAAGTGTTGCGTACCGGTTTAATAAATAATCACACAATAACTATAACTGGTGGAACAGAAAACACTAAGCTTTTTTCCAGTATAAATTATTTTAATCAATCAGGCCTTATTCCCAGTTCTGGTTATAAGAGAGGATCTTTCAGATTGAATCTGGATCAGAAAATCAATAAAAACGCTTCTATCCAGGCCAACATCAATTTTGCCACAGATAATCAGGATAGAGAAACTGCAAATCTCGATTTCATTACTATCTCTCCGTTCACAGGTCCTTATGATTTGCAAGGTAATCTAGTAAAAAATGTTGCAGGTGCCAATGCAAGCAGCAGTACTATTAACCCTTTGTGGAATATAAGGGAATCAACAAGAGATTTTAAAACCAATTTTTTGAACCTGAATATTGTTGGTAATTATCAGTTATCTAAAAATATTTCATATAAATTAAATACACTTCTCAGCAGAAGATTTATTGATGAAGGAACTTATATTACAAGACTTCATTCCGCCGGGGTTACACCTAATGGAAGTGCTACGCTATCCAATAGTATCAGAGAAGAATATTTAATTGAGAATATTCTGAATTATGTTGGGCGGATTAATGATAATCACAAGTTTGATGTCACTTTAGTTCAGTCCTTAAATGAAAGAAATTCATCCCGGACAGATATGACTGGAACCGGCTTTGGCAATGACGTTCTTGGCTATGATGGAATCACCAATGCACTTAACTTTAATATTTCCAGGAACGAAGCGAGATACAGACTGGTATCTTTCATGGGTCGTGCCAGGTATAATTTATTGGATAAATATTCTTTACAAATTACAGCCAGACAAGATGGGGCATCTGTATTTGCCGAGTCAAAAAAATGGGGATTTTTCCCTGCAGTTTCTGCCGCATGGCAAATTCATAAAGAATCATTCATGAAGAATATAAGTGCTGTAAGTAATTTAAAATATAGAATCAGTTATGGTTCTGTAGGTAATCAATCTCTTGATCCTTTTACAACCTTAGGGGTGGTAAATTCCTATCCTTATATTATCGGAGGTAATATCATTGCCGGGAATTTGCCGGGGAGCGTATTGCCAAATCCGAAATTAACATGGGAAACTTCGACCACATTTAATACCGGTATCGATTTTGGATTAATTAAAAACAGGATAACGGGTTCAGTTGAATATTACAGCACTGAAACCACAAATTTGCTAACGGATATTTCTGTTGGAGGTATAACTGGCTTTACATCTACAATTACAAATGGCGGAGCCTCTAAAAACAGCGGGGTTGAAGTTTTACTTACGGGCCACATAATCCGTAACAAAAAATTAAGCTGGTCAATAACCGGAAGTGTAACAAGTAACAAAAATGAAATTCTGAAAACAGGGCTTTTAAATGAAGACGGAAGTTTGAAAAATGATATAGGAAGAAACCGTTTTGTCGGATCGCCGATCAATGTAATATATACAAAATTATTTGATGGTATTTTCCAGTCTGATGCCGAAGCATTAGCTTCTGCGCAAGGAACACTTGGTGGTACTGTTACACCTTATCAGTCTGTTTCTTCATTGGTAGCTGGAGCTATCCGCTTAAAGGATGTAAACGGGGATGGTGTGATAAATACATTGGATGATGTAATTATTAAAACTGATCCGAAATGGTTTGGATCCTTCTCAACTAACCTAGAATATATGGGGTTTGAATTACTGGCAGATTTTTATATTGTAGAAGGGGCGATGAAACGTAATCCTTTTCTGGCAGATTTTAATGAGGGAGGATATAATACTTCTGTAAGAAATGGTTTAAAAAGGGATTACTGGACCCCTGAAAATCCGTCTAATACATATCCAAGACCCAATTTTACTACGTTAGCAACCAATATAGGTGTGCTGGCAATTGATGATGCATCCTATTTCCGGATGCGAACCCTTTCCCTGGGATATAATTTTCCTCAATCTGTTATTGGAAAAATAAAAATGTCCAGTGCTAAGTTTTATTTAACTGCAACAAACCTTCTTACAATAACAGATTATAAATCTTATAGTCCGGAAAATAATCCAAACGATTTCCCGGATACCCGGTCTTTTACTGTAGGGTTTTTAATTGGATTCTAATATTTAAAATAATTATAAATAAAAATATTTATGAAAAAGAATAAGTTTTTAATAATCCCATTAATGATCCTGATTGGATTCTTATTGGTTTTTTCTTCCTGTAAAAAATACCTGACAGAAGAACCCACATCACAGTTTACTGCTGACTTCGTTTACAATTCTATTGATGGACTTGAAGCAGGTGTTGTAGGACTTTATAATTTTCAACGAGCTTTTTATGAAACCGTGAATACAAATAATGGTTCTAATTGTATTGCTATAGATGGCCGTGACGATCTTACAATTCCAAGAGGGGGTGAAATTTCAAATATTGGCCGAATGACGCAGGGTACAACTCCGGAAAATAGTGGTGTATTTTCAGATTACTGGCGTACTTATTACAGGATAGTAGACCGGGCTAATGCAATTATTAAAGCTGCAGAAAACTTAGAAACAAATGAGGACACCAGATTGAAAAATGTAATTGCTGAGGCAAAATTTTTCAGAGCAAATTCTGTATTTGTATTGTTCAGGCTGTTTAACAATATTTATGTGACTACTGAGCCTACTACCCCGGCGAATGCATTAAATGTAATAAACAATAAAACACCGGAAGCTGAAATCTATTCACTTATCAATGCTGATCTTAGTTATGCTATTGCCAACCTGAACTGGAGAACAGGTAATATTGTTGAGTATGGCAGAATAACTCAGGGGGTTGCCAGGCATGTAAAAGCAGAGGTGGCTTTGTGGCAAGGCAATTGGGCCGAAGCAAAAATTCAAACAGACTCAATCATCAACCGTTCAACAGTACATAACCTTGTGGCATCAACAGGGTTGGTTTTTAAAGGAGATCTCAATAATGTAGAAACATTATGGGCTTTGCAGTGGAAAGCACAAGTAAGTGGAATTGCCCATAAAATCAACTTTAACCTGATGCCTAATTACGCTGAATTAATTCCGGGATCAAAATACAGTATCGAACAGGGGGGAAGAGGTTTCGGATGGCTTACTTGTAATAATTACCTTCGGAATTTATTAGATGCTGATCCTAACGATACAAGAGTTAAAGGGAACTACTATGTTAAGGATTATGTGTATAATGATCCTGCTACTTTACCTGCAGGTCAAACACTCGGGGCTAAAATTGTACATGCACAGTGGCGGGAATTTGATGCTTCTGCTACTAATCGAAATTTCTTTTTTATCCGTTTGAATACTGGCTGTAAAAAATATTTTCCAGACGATGGCATCCCTACCGAAGACAGACAAACCAAAAATATTCCTGTTTTCAGGTTTGCGGAAACTTTATTATTTTCTGCTGAAGCAAATATGAGACTGGGTAATACGACAATAGCCCTAACTCAACTAAACAGAATAAGAACCAGGGCAGGTACTGCACCAATTAGCACAATTAATCTGGATTCTATTTTAAATGAGCAGGCGAGAGAATTTGCTTTCGAAGGACGAAGATGGTACTGGTTAAAGAGAACCGGAAAATTGTATGATTATATCGTTGATCATGCAGGATATGGTATGGCCGGAGACTTAAGTCCGGAAAACTCTACTGCCGGGGGTGCTAATAATACAACAGCAAAGCCATTACCATATAGGAATGACGCCAGGAGAAATATGAAACCATACATGGTTAATTGGCCAATACCAAGAAGTGAAATAAATTTATTGGGACCCAATTATCCGCAGAATGCCGGCTATTAATTTTTTTGAATTGTTTTTTATAGAGCAGTTATAAGCAGAAAAGTAAGGGGCAGTAATGCCCCTGCTTTATTACACATTAATAATATTTTATCATGCGATTTATTTTAATCATAGCAGTTTTATTTTTTATTAACTGCCAGGCTACAAAAAAGAATCGAAATAATGATTTTCAGGTTTTGGGTACACAGGTGGTGGCCCATCGCGGAGCCTGGAAGAAAAACAACCTTCCGGAAAATTCGATAGCGGCATTACAGGAAGCCATACGATTAAAATGCAGAGGCTCTGAATTTGATGTGAGAATGACTAAGGATGATTCCTTAATTGTTAATCATGATCCACATTATAATAAGTTGTTAATTGAAGAAACAACCTATGCAGAATTAAAAAAGTTTACACTTTCAAATGGTGAAAAATTACCAACGCTGCGAGAATACATATTGGCGGGTATGAAAAATAACAGGGCGACACAATTGGTTTGTGAAATAAAACCCTCCGCAACAAAAGAAAGAGGAAAAATAATTGCTGAAAAAGTTTATCGACTGGTTAACGATCTGAAAGCACAGAAGATGGTTGGTTATTTAAGTTTTGACTATGACATATTGAAAAAACTAGTTGAATTAAACCCAAAACTTTCTACACAATATCTTGAAGGAAATAAATCGCCGGAACAGGTAAAGTCAGATGGTATAAGCGGGATTGATTATCATTTTAATTTTTTTAAAGCACACCCGGAATGGATCAGCGAGGCAAAAGCAAACAACATTACTTTAAATGTATGGACTGTAAATGATCCTGCGGATATGGATTGGCTGCTCGCCAATGGATTTGATTTTATTACGACCAATGAACCCGAATTATTATTTGAAAGAATAAAAATGAATCCAACTGCAAAAGGCTGGAAGTTATCATGGAGTGAAGAGTTTAACTATACAGGATTACCTGATACTGCAATTTGGAACTATGCAGTAGGAGGAAATGGCTATGGTAACAATGAATTACAATATTATACAGAAGCCGATACAAGTAATGTGATTGTAAAAAATGGAAAATTATATATCACAGCCCTGAAAAAACAAAAAGAAAAAAATAATTATACTTCTGCAAGGTTATATACTAAAGGCAAAGCTGAGTTTCAATATGGCAGAATAGAAATAAGTGCAAAATTACCGGCAGGCCGTGGTACCTGGCCCGCCATATGGATGTTGGGAAAAAATCGTTCAGAGATCAGCTGGCCCGAATGCGGTGAGATAGATATAATGGAACATGTAGGTTATGATCCCGACAGTATTCATGGTACCATTCATACAAAAGCATATAACCATATGAAAGGAACACAAAAAGGGAAAGCAATATTTATTAAAAATCCTTATACAGAATTTAATACCTATGCCATTGAATGGACAGC
>CAZOOT010000070.1:16929-17423 GCA_964581455.1 uncultured Chitinophaga sp.
GCAGAAAAAATAGATTTTTTAGTAAATGATGTACTGTATAACCAAATTAAGAACGAACATCTTTCTACAGCAGAGTGGCCATTTGACCAGCCATTTTACTTAATTCTGAATTTGGCTGTAGGCGGTAACTGGGGTGGGAAAAAAGGGATTGATCCATCAATTTTTCCTGCTACTATGGTAATTGATTATGTACGAGTATTTAAAAAGATTCAATAAACCGCTGATGCAATCTTTATATCTGCTTTACTGAAAGCTTTATTAAATCTTGCCTGTACTGTTGATGCTTCGGTTGTTTTCTTTTGCATTAACAAAGCCTGGTATAAACCATACAGGGCCCATCCGTTTTCATTATTATTTTTCAAATCGTTTCTGAAAACTCTTTCTGCATTTATACCATCTTTATTTTCCAAATATGCATTGCCCAAATAATGTTTTGGGCTTAGCAACCAGTCACGGGGTTCGTTGTACACCATATTTTCTTCGGTGCTGACAGC
>CAZOOT010000071.1:0-16516 GCA_964581455.1 uncultured Chitinophaga sp.
AAAAATGCTGAAAGTAAATATCATCCTGGAAATGAGAAATAGTCATTGAATGACTTCAAAATAATTTTATACTTTAACAGGGACAGAATGCACCGCTGCTGCCATCTCTTTAATAATAGAAGAATCTTTTTCTATTGCATTGCCAACAACAATTATATCAGCGCCAGACTTGCAGTTTCTATATGCTTTTTCCGGTTCTATAATACCGCCACCTATGATAAGTGGTACTTCAATATTCTTTGCCACTGTTTCAATCATATTTTCAGTAATGGCTCTTTTTGCACCACTGCCCGCATCCATATAAATCAATTTCATGCCAAGCATTTCACCTGCCATGGCAGTACACATGGCAATTTCATTTTTATCAGATGGAATTGGAGAAGCATTACTGATATAAGAAACTGTTGTAGGAGCACCTCCATCAATTACAAGGTAACCAGTAGGCATAATTTCCAGGCCGCTTTGTTTTACAAATGGAGCAGATACAACATGCTGCCCTATCAATAAGTCTGCATTTCTTCCGGATATAAGAGAAAGATATAAAAGTGCGTCTGCAAATTTACTTACCTGATTTGGGTTTCCCGGAAACAGAATTACAGGAATAGAAGAATTTATTTTTATGTTTTGAACTACTTCATCAAGCTGGTTGCTGATCACCAGGCTGCCACCTACAAAAAAATAATCAACTTTTGCTGTTATGGATAATTCTATTAATTCATCCAGTTCGGCATCATTTACTTTATCTGGATCGATAAGTACGGCAAATGACTTTTTACCTTCCTTCTTTTTTAAAGACAATGATTGATAAATTTCTTGTTTCATTTTGAACCAGCAGGTGTATTGCAAAAATGCAAAAACTTTTTGGCTTTTTACTTATTTAGATTTTGACTTAAGGAAAGTACGGTTTAAACAGGTTTGTGTGTTGTGTCATTTAATTTCATTTTTCATACAGGCAAATTTAATTTCTGAAATTAATAAGATGATTTTCGCCTGAAAACAGGCGTTATTTGAAACTATATAGCATATTAATTCGTGAAAGTCTTTACTGTAAAGGGTTACAGCCCATAGGGATGTTTGCAATTCAATGAATTCAATGGTTTCAGCCACCTGTTATTAAGAAATCCTTGCCTGTTTTATGTTTCACAGGTTATGTAATAAGTCAACCAAATTTTAGTGATATCAACCATGATTTCCAAAATTTTTTTTTGAGGAAAACTCCTGTTTGTTGTGTAAAAATTCTGAAACTGGCTACCGGCCTCGGTTCTCATTTTTTCAACTTTGCTTTTCCACATTGTGTTGATATTTGGGAGTTTGAAATATAGAATGATAAAAATATTTTCGTAATCACCTTCCGCTCCGGCAGGTAAAAACCAAGACCAAAAAATTCTTTATAGCTATGCCCATTAAAAAACAAGCTTCCCGCAAAGCGGGATTACAGTTCCCTCGTCGCTTTACTAAAGAGGATGTAAGTGTATTTGATATGTTTGAATATGACTATCGGACATCTGTGATTAAAAATCCAAGTGGCGAAGTTGTATTTGAAATGAACAATGTAGAAGTACCGAAACAGTGGAGCCAGATAGCTACTGATATTCTTGCCCAAAAATATTTTAGAAAAGCCGGCGTACCTCAGCCTGATGGTAGTCTTGGCAGGGAAACTTCAGCCAAACAAGTGGCACACCGAATGGCAAATTGCTGGAGAGTATGGGGTGAAAGAAATGGATATTTTGCTACGGAAAAAGATGCACAGGTTTTTTATGAAGAGCTTGTTTATTCTATCCTGAATCAAATGTGTGTACCTAATTCACCTCAATGGTTCAATACCGGTTTATATGAAAGCTATGGAATCAAGGGAAAGCCACAGGGCCATTACTATGTGGATGGCACTGATGGGCAATTGAAAAAATCTACTTCAGCTTATGAGCGGCCACAACCACATGCCTGTTTCATTTTGAGTGTGACGGACGACCTGGTTAATGAAGGCGGGATCATGGATCTGTGGGTTCGTGAAGCAAGGATATTTAAATATGGTTCCGGTGTTGGTACAAATTTTTCTCATTTGCGTGGTGAGGGTGAAAAACTCAGCGGCGGTGGAACATCTTCCGGCCTGATGAGTTTTTTGAAGATCGGGGACCGTGCTGCCGGTGCAATAAAAAGCGGAGGAACTACCCGTCGGGCGGCAAAGATGGTTTGTCTTGACCTTGATCATCCTGAAATAGTACAGTTCATTAATTGGAAGGTAGAAGAAGAAAAGAAAGTTGCTGCATTGATCGCTGCAGGTTATCCCAGCGATTATGAAGGCGAAGCCTATAGAACAGTGAGTGGCCAGAATTCAAATAATTCAGTTCGCATTCCGAATGAATTTTTTAAAGTATTGCAGGAAGACGGCGAATGGGAATTGAAAGGAAGAATGGATGGCAGGGTAATGAAAAAGATTCCGGCCCGTGAATTATGGAAACAGATTTCATATGCCGCCTGGCGTTGTGCAGATCCGGGTACACAATATGACACTACAATAAATGAATGGCATACCTGCCCGCAAGGTGGACGGATCAATGCATCTAATCCATGCAGCGAGTACATGTTTTTAGATAATACAGCTTGTAACCTGGCGTCAGCAAACCTGATGAAGTTTTATGATACTTCCACCAATACTTTTGATGTGGAAGGTTATGAATATAATTGCCGCCTGTGGACTGTTGTGCTGGAAATATCTGTACTCATGGCACAGTTCCCAAGTAAAGAAGTAGCTCAATTGAGTTTTGAATACAGAACACTTGGTCTTGGTTATGCAAATCTTGGTACTTTATTAATGGTAAGCGGAATTGCATACGATAGTGAAGAAGCCAGGGGAATAGCGGGTGCTATTACTGCTATCATGACGGGTATTTCTTATAAAACTTCAGCAGAAATGGCGAGTGTGCTTGGCACATTTCCAAGATATGAAGAGAATAAACAGGATATGCTGCGGGTAATGCATAACCATCGACTGGCTGCTTATGATGCTGACAACTACGAGGGATTAAGTTTAAAGCCACAAGGTATCAAAGCCCAGTATTGTCCTGCTTATTTATTGAAAGCTGCCTGTAAGGCATGGGATGATGCTGTAGAGCTAGGCGAAAAATATGGTTATCGCAATGCGCAGTCCACCGTGATTGCTCCAACTGGAACAATTGGGCTGGTTATGGATTGTGATACTACAGGAGTAGAACCTGATTTTGCTTTGGTAAAATTCAAAAAATTATCCGGCGGTGGATATTTTAAAATTATCAACCAATCGGTTCCGGCAGCGTTAAAAAATCTTGGATATTCTGAAAAGGAAACCGAGGCAATTATAAAATATACCATTGGTACTGCTTCTTTTGCAGGTGCACCTTTTATCAACCATCAATCTTTAAGTGAAAAAGGTTTTATTGCTGATGAAATTAA
Source organism: uncultured Chitinophaga sp. (assembly GCA_964581455.1). GTDB lineage: Bacteria > Bacteroidota > Bacteroidia > Chitinophagales > Chitinophagaceae > VBAS01. The sequence continues at coordinate 3,430 of CAZOOT010000071.1, forward strand.
CCGTCTTGATATTGCATCTGCAACAGCATTTGAGATTGGATTTGTATTTAATAAATATATTCTCGGAGAAGAATGCCTGCAGCGCCTCGGATTTACCCCGGAACAATACAATAATATTGAATGGAATTTGTTAGAGGCACTTGGATTTACTGATGAAGAAATAGAAGCAGCTAACGATTATGTTTGCGGATTCGGAACAGTGGAAGGAGCCCCACTTTTGAAAGAATCACATTTGCCCGTTTTTGACTGTGCCAACAGATGTGGAAAGAATGGCCAACGTTTTATTCATGCCAACGGCCATATTCGTATGATGGGCGCCACACAACCATTTATCAGTGGCGCAATATCCAAGACAATCAATTTACCCAATGAAGCTACAGTAGATGAAATTGCTGAATCTTATTTTCTGAGCTGGCAATTGGGATTAAAAGCTAATGCACTTTATCGCGATGGATCAAAATTGTCTCAACCTCTCAGCAATAAGTCTGATAAAAAGAAGAAGACTGAAAACAGTGAAGAGGAAAACATGACCACGGCTGCTGCACCAACTAATGGCAGCACAGGTAATCAGGATTCTAATATTGTTGATCTCAGCAAACTGACAGTTGAAGAATTGTTTGAAGAAGTGCAGAAAAGAGTACAATCTTCTCCTGACACAAAACTGAAAAGAACCTTGGCAAGTATCGTTGAACGCCGCTCATTGCCGGCAAAAAGAAGAGGGTTTACTCAAAAAGCAAAGATCAATGGCCAGGCTATCTTTCTTCGCACCGGCGAATACAGCGATGGAACTTTAGGAGAGATCTTTATAGATATGGCGAAAGAAGGAGCCACCATGCGTAGCATGCTGAACTGTTTTGCCATTGCAATTTCTATCGGATTACAATATGGAGTTCCCTTGGAGGAGTTCGTTGATAAATTTGCATTTACCAAATTTGATCCTTCAGGATTTGTAGAACATCCGAATATTAAATCAACCACCTCTATTGTTGACCTGATGTTCCGTACACTGGGATATGAATACCTGGGAAGAACAGATCTTGTGCATGTATTGGATAAGCCGGAAGTGATGAATACCGGGAATGATGATTGGGATGAAATTCCAACATCACTTGAATATGAAAAGTCACCCGAATTGTCAAGTGTAAGAGTAGTAGGAGTGTCTGCAAGCGGAGTACAACCGGTAAAAGCTAAAAAAATCTTTAACAACCAGGATGTGCAAAAAGATTCATTGGAAAAAGTTTACAAAGGAATGCAAAGTGATGCCCCGGCCTGTAATGTTTGCGGACATATTATGATGCGCAGTGGCACTTGTTATAAATGTAATAATTGCGGAAACCAGGGAGGATGCAGCTAAATTTTTATTTGGACGGAAGACTAAGTAATCTAAGATTGACTTAGTCTGATACTGGAAAACCAAAACGAGTACCCTTTTTACTAACCCACTGCAAAGTGGGTTTTTTTATTCCAGAAAATCATCTTCCTCTTTCGGTTTGTATTTATCAAACATTTTTTCAATTGCACCTGCAAAAACGGGGAATTTGTCTTTGGCAAAATCTTTTACTACTTCTATAGATTTTAAAGCTTGTTGTTCTGTTAATCCGGTTGCAATCAAACGATCGATCAATTCTTTCATTTTAATAAATTAAAAAGTCAAAATTAAAAATTCAAAACTGGAAGATACTAAATAAAAAACCTCTCTATGAGAGGCAAATTTTTGACTTTTTATTTTTGACTTTTGATTTGCTCTACGCCACTTTCAGTAAACTGATCTTGCTGTTTTCAAATTTCCTTTTTGCATATTCAATATCCAAAACAAATGATTTTTCAGGCGTTCCGGGTAATTCAAACATGGCATCAGTCAAAATGCTTTCACAAATGCTTCTTAAGCCACGGGCCCCTAGTTTATATTCCACGGCTTTCTCTACCATAAAATCGAGTACTACCGGTTCTATGGTAAGCTTAATGCCTTCCAGGTCAAATAATTTTTTATACTGTTTAACCAATGCATTTTTTGGTTCTGTAAGAATGGCACGAAGTGTAACCGCATCCAGCGGATCAAGATGTGTAACTACCGGTAATCTTCCTAAAAGTTCCGGGATCAGTCCAAAAGATTTAAGGTCCGGAGCAATTACGTAACGCAAAAGATTTTTCTTCATTGAATCCTGCAATTCTTTATCAACGTTAAAACCAATAGTATTGGTTTGTACTCTTCTTGCAATTACTTTATCTATTCCGTCAAATGCACCGCCACAAATAAAAAGTATATTCTGGGTATTGATCTTAATTAGTTTTTGTTCGGGGTGCTTTCTGCCGCCCTGAGGTGGTACCAGTACATCAGTACCTTCCAAAAGTTTGAGCATTCCCTGTTGTACACCTTCTCCGCTTACATCACGGGTAATGGAAGGGTTATCTCCTTTACGGGCTATCTTATCTATCTCATCAATATAAACAATACCCCGCTCAGCTGAGGCTACATCATAATTACAAACCTGAAGCAACCTGGTTAAAATACTTTCAACATCTTCACCTACATAACCCGCTTCAGTAAATACGGTTGCATCTACAATCGCAAACGGAACATTCAGCATCCGGGCTATACTTTTTGCCAAAAGCGTTTTTCCTGTTCCGGTTTCACCCACCATGATAATATTACTCTTTTCAATCTCAACTTCGTTGGCTACTGAATCAACTGTTTTCTGCTGTAAACGTTTATAATGATTGTAAACTGCCACTGCCAGCACTTTTTTTGCTTCATCCTGTCCAATCACATATTCATCCAGGAATTTTTTTATTTCAACCGGTTTCTTTACGGTTAATTTAAAAGTGGAGGGTGATTTTTCGTCTTTTGTTGTTAATTCCTGTTCGATAATTTCACGGGCATGTTCTACACAATTTTCGCAGATATGGCCTTCCTGGCCTGCAATCAGGATCTTCACCTCATCACGGTTGCGGCCACAAAATGAACAGTGTAATGGATTTTTTGCCATGCTTTAATTTAAAAATTATGTTCTACTAACGGGTTCGTAACTCACAAAATTATAAATCCACCCCGATTGAAGCGGATTTATTTTACAAATGAAGGTTAATGTATTGCCTGATAGGAGTTTACAATTTTTCAATAACGCCATCTACAATGCCATATTCTATCGCTTCTTTGGCATCCATCCAATAATCTCTATCGAAGTCTTTCATGATTTGATCAATCGTTTTACCACAATTTTCCGCCAGGATTTTTGCGCCTATTTCTTTTACTTTCCTTGTTTGAATGGCTTGTATTTCCAGATCCGTACTTACCCCGCGAATGAAACCACCTAAAGAAGGCTGATGAATCATTACTTCTCCATGCGGATAAATAAATCGTTTTCCTTTTACGCCACCACTTAATAATATGCTGCCCATTGAAGCAGCTAACCCCATGCAAATTGTGCTTACGGGAGACTTCAACATCTTCATGGTATCATACATGACCATACCGCTGGTAACCACCCCACCGGGGCTATTTATATAAAATTTAATTTCTTCACCGGGTTTATCTGCATCCAGCAAAAGCAATTTTGAAACAATTTCTTTTGCACTTTTATCATCCACCACACCCCAGAGATAAACAGAACGTTTTTCAAAGAAATATTTTTCTAATTTCTTATTCAGCATCTGCAGCTCATCTCTTTTGTCTTCACGTTCCGGTTCGTCTTCATCGTCATTTCTCCAGTCATTATAAAGGAAATGTTTTCTGTTCATGATTTATTTTTTTGTAGTCAGCATTATTAATTTCATTAGCTAAGAGATTAAAAGAAATATTGAAGGGTATGAAAATTAAGAGATTTCTTTATCTTCTTTACTCTTTTTAACTCTTAGTCTTTCTTTTGTTTTCTCGGATTTATCAGCAGCACTTCATCTACCAATCCATAATCTTTGGCTTCTGCTGCAGTCATCCAGTGGTCACGGTCAAAATCTTTTTCAATCTGCCCCACATCTTTTCCGGAATGATAACTGATCACTTCATATAATTCCGATTTCAGTTTCTTTATTTCATTTACCGTTATTTCTATATCACTAGCCTGACCACCAATAGCCCCGCTTGGTTGGTGCATCATCACCCTGGCATGTTTTAATGCGGCTCTTTTTCCTTTTGTACCTGCAGCCAATAATACGGAAGCCATCGAAGCTGCAACGCCAATACAAATGGTGGCAACATCCGGGGTTACATACTGCATCGTATCATACACCCCCAATCCGCTATATACACTTCCACCCGGGCTGTTGATATACATATTAATGTCTCTTGTTCTGTCTGTAGAATCAAGAAACAGCAATTGTGCTGTTACAATATTTGCCACTTCGTCATTGACAGGATAGCCCAGGAAAATAATTCTATCCATCATCAAACGGCTATAAACATCCATCACTGCCACATTCATGGGCCGTTCTTCAATAATATTTGGCGTTAATGCCGTCACCATATGTGACGCATAACTATTCAGTGTATTACTGGAAAGTCCCCGATGTTTTACGGCAAATTTTTCAAATTCTGATTTAAAACTCATTGTTCTGTGGTTTGCAAATGAAGGCGAAGCTTCGCCAATTATTCTTGTTTATCAAATATCCGTCCAAATGGTAACATCTCAAAATTGCTGACAGTCCGACATGTAATTTTCCGAAAAAACATATTGATTGTTTTGGGTTATGTTTGTTAAACAATGGCTCAATATATTTTTAGTTTATGAAATTTAAAAATATTCCTTTTCTATTGGGGTTTAAATCTAAAACCCGTGAATATGGATATAAAATTATTCATATCCATCTTTCAGGTGAAAATGAGCTTCAGCTTGCACAGTGGCTGCATCCGGATGCAGGAAAAATCAGTGTTGAAGAGGATGAAATTAAAGCACTAAAAAAGTTTCTTAATCCCGGCGACGTTGCTATAGATATCGGCGGGTATGTTGGTGATACTGCCATACCAATGGCAATGGTTACCGGTAAATCAGGTCAGGTATTAGTTTTAGAACCCAATAAATATGTGTTTGAAATACTTAAAAAAAATGCAGAGCTAATCCGTGATAAAGGAAATATAATTCCCCTCCCATTTGCAGCTACTCCTGAAGACACGAATATGGAGTTTGAATATTCCGATCCCGGCTTTTGCAATGGCGGCTTTCATGAAGGAATAAGTAAGTGGAAACACGGACATGCCTACAAATTAAAAGTAGAAGGGAAAAATTTAGTTAACTATTTAAAGGAACAGCATCAGGAATTAATATCACGGATACGATATATTAAAATTGATGCGGAAGGCTTTGATTATTCTGTATTGGAGAGTATTTCAAAGATCATTGATATACAAAAGCCGTTTATCCGGGTAGAAATTTATAAACACACGGACCTGGATTACAGAACAAAGCTTTTTAGCTTTTTAAAAACCAGGGGTTATGATATTTATCAGTATAACGAATCGACTTACGAAAAAGGTCAGTCAATCACCGAAAATGATTTAATGAAATGGGTGCATTATGATATTTTCGCTGAACCAGTCTGAGTTAAGTAAATAATTATTTTTAATGATGCTTGTGCTGGTGTTCTTCCTGCATTTTCACAAACTCCTCCATACCTATTTCTTTTTCGTTAGCATTTATCTGGCTTTCTGCCCATTCAAAAATTTTCTGTGTCTGGATCCGGTTGAAAGCATCTTCCATATACTTACGATCCTTCATCATCTTATCAATATAGTCATTTATCCAGGGCTGGTCCTCACCGCCGCCCGGCATACCCATATAGCTAAACAATTGCTGCTTTGCAAAATTGCTAAGCTCCTCTGGCTGCACCTGGATGTTGTTATCGTTTACAATTCTTTCGCTGATCAGCGTCCATTTCAGTTGCTCTTTGAATTTGGGAAATTCACTTTCAACTTCTTCTTCGGTCTTTTCTTTTTCTCCCTGTGTCTTTAACCACTTTTTTAAAAATGCTTCAGGAAAATCAATTTTTGTATTATCAAGTAATTCGTGGTATGCGGCATGTTGAAGCTGGCTGCTGGCCTGTGTATTCCAATGGGCCTGAATTTCTTCTTTTATTTTGCTTTTAAATTCTTCCTCAGTTTTTATTTCTGCATTTGGATATAGTTGTTTAAAGAATTCTTCATTCAATTCTCTTTTTTCCATTAACCCAACTTTAGTAATGGAAACATTAAAGTACCTGTCTGCTGCTGCCGGATCTTCTTTATCCAAACCCAGGTCGCCAATGATCCATTCTCTTTCTTTTTCATCAAAGGCAGATTTTAATTGAATCAGTTCGCTGTCATCTTTTTTTCTGCCCATCCATTTTCTGCGGAAATTTTCTGAAAAATATTTTACCAGTATTGAATTCTCTTTTTTTATTCCACCTGCTTCTTCTTTACCTTCTGCATCCGTTTCAGTAAAAATAACATTCAGAATGTTTTCTTCGGTTGTTACAGATTCAGGTTCGGTCATATTACCGTAACGGTTTTGTAACCGGGCAATTTCATTTTCGATCATTTCATCTGTAATGATCACTTTAAAACGTGTCATTTTAGCCTTGGAAAGATCAGTCAAACTAAACTCCGGCTTCATGCCTACTTCAAAGTGAAAAGTATAATCATCCGGCTTGTTCATGTCCAGTTGCCGGATATCCATTTCCATTGGAAGTGGCTGGGCAAAAATGTCCAATTTTTCCGTTTCAAGGTATTTGATCAGTTCACGATCTACTGAACGAAGGATTTCTTCTGTAAAAACAGAAGCCCCGTACATTTTTTTAATTAAACCTGCCGGCACCATTCCCTTTCTGAATCCCGGAATATTAGCTTTCTTACTATACTCCTTTAAAGATTTTTCAAATGCAGGTAAATAGTCAGTTTTCTCAAGCTTTAAAGTAAGCTTGTCATTTAGTAAACCGATATTTTCTTTGGTAACTATAGCCATGTAAAAAGAGTTTTAAAATTAAAAAGGTTTAATAATCGAAGGGTTCAAATCAGGATGTTTATTCGTTTAAGTGTGTTTCTTAATAAATAAACTTTTAAACCTTTGAACTCCTGAACTATTAAACCTTTGTTGTCCGGATGGAGGGACTCGAACCCCCATACCTTACGGCATCAGATCCTAAGTCTGACGTGTCTACCAATTTCACCACATCCGGGTTAAAATTCCAAAATACAAATACCAAATCCAGTGAATGAATCAGGTATTTCATTTAAGGGTCGCAAAAGTAAGTCTTTTCATACAATAAAAACGGCTCTTTTTAAGTAAATTCGCTTTCTGTCAATACTGTATGGAAACACTAGAACGAAAACATAAATATAATTTAAACGAAGAGCAGGAAAATAAACTGATTCTGAGGGAATACCGTGCATTACTACGTTCATTGAAATCAAAATTAAAACCGGGGGATAAAAAAGCTATTCGGGTTGCATTTGAAATGGCTGTAGAAGCGCATAAAACCATGCGACGTAAGAGCGGTGAGCCTTATATACTACACCCCATTGCTGTTGCCAGGATTTGTGCAGAAGAAATCGGCCTCGGAGTTCGTTCTACTATTTGTTCGTTGCTGCACGACACAGTTGAAGACACTGATATAAACCTGGACGATATTGAAAGAGAATTTGGAAGTGAAATAGGAAGAATAGTTGACGGGCTTACCAAGATCTCAAACGTCATTGATGTAAATGCTTCCAAACAGGCGGAAAATTTTAAAAAAATACTACTCACACTTACTGATGATCCCAGGGTTATCCTCATCAAGCTGGCAGACAGATTGCACAATATGCGTACGCTGGATCATATGAAAGTGGATAAACAACTAAAAATTTCAGCAGAAACTGTGTATGTGTATGCTCCATTGGCTCACCGAATGGGTCTGTATAATATCAAAACAGAAATGGAAGACCTTGCAATGAAGTACAGGGAACCGGAAGCGTATAAAGAAATTGCACAAAAACTATCTGAAACAAAAAAAGAAAGAGCAAAATATATTAATGAATTTATCAAGCCAATAAAGGAGAAACTGGAAAAAGCGAATTTTAAATTTGAAATATTTGGCAGGCCAAAACATATACACTCAATCTGGAACAAAATAAAAAATAAGGGAGTAAGCTTTGAAGAAGTTTATGATCTGTTTGCAATCCGCGTCATGTTGGATTCTCCCCCGGAAAGAGAAAAAGAAGACTGTTGGAAAGTCTATTCATTTGTTACCGATGAATATTCCCCTGCACCGGAGAGATTACGTGACTGGCTGAGTAATCCTAAAAGCAACGGGTATGAGGCCTTGCACACCACCGTAATGGGGCCATTGGGAAAATGGGTGGAAGTGCAGATCAGAACCAGGCGGATGAATGAAATTGCTGAGAAGGGATTGGCTGCTCATTGGAAATATAAAGAAGGAAGTTCTGATGAAAGCCGGTTTGATAAATGGTTTCAGCAAATCAGGGAAGTGATTGGCAACCAGGATACCGATACGGTAGATTTTTTACAAGACTTTAAAACCAGTTTTTTAACCGAAGAAATATATGTGTATACGCCAAAAGGTGATGTTAAGATGTTGCCTGTCGGAGCCACTTCGCTTGATTTTGCTTTTAGTATACATAGTGCTATTGGTATAAAAACAATTGGGGCCAAAGTCAATCATAAGCTAATGCCACTAAGTCATAAACTGCGAAGTGGCGACCAGGTGGAAATAATAACCAGTAACAAACAAAAGCCATCTGAAGACTGGTTAAGTTTTGTTGTTACCTCCAAGGCAAAAGGCAGGATCAGGGATGCGCTAAAAGAAGAAAAAAGAAAAATTGCCGAAGATGGTAAATATACGGTGCAAAGAAAAATAGAGGGAATGGGTGCTGCTTTTAATCAGCATAATATAGATGAACTCTGGACTTTTTACAAGCTCAATTCAGCCCTGGATCTTTTTTACCAGGTGGCTATCAAAAATATTGACCTGAAAGAATTAAAGGAATTTAAAGTTTTCGGGGATAAACTGGAAGCACCAAAACCGGTGAAGATTCATGAGCCAAAACCAGAGTATATTCCAAATGCCATTAATAAAAAAGATGCTGAACTTATAATTTTTGGAGAAAGCAGCGATCGGATAGTTTACAACCTGGCCAATTGCTGTAAACCAATTCCCGGAGATGATGTATTTGGTTTTGTTACAACAGGAAAAGGATTGACTATTCACCGGACAAACTGTTCAAATGCGGGAAAGCTGATGGCAAACTTTGGTCATCGTGTTGTGAAAACCAAATGGGCTAAAAACAAAGAAATTTCTTTCCTTACAGGTTTGAAAATAATTGGCCTGGACGATGTGGGAGTTGTAAGTAAAATCACCAACCTGATTTCCGGTGAATTAAAAATCAATATTTCTGCAATTACAATTGAAGCTAAGGAGGGGATTTTTGAAGGAAATATCAAGTTATTTGTTCATGATAAGGAAGAGTTGGACAAACTTGTTTTGAGCCTGAAAGCATTAAAGGGGATTGAAAAAGTAGAACGATATGATACGGAGCTTGCCTGAGATTTATGATAATTCCAGCCAGAAGGGGTTGTTTGTCTACACCTGATAATTTGTTAAGGACTCAATTTTATTTTGTGGAAATATAATTTCATTAAGTTTAATGATTTCTTCGGTCCCTTTTTGTTGTTCCCTTATTTTTGCCTTGATCAATTGTGAGAATTAAAATAAAGTTTTGGTTTTATATTTCTGATAAAAGTGAAGAAAGTTAAACGGAACATACCTTGCAGGCAGGTATAATAACATCAGTTTTGTTATTGCAATTAAAATATTACAAGAACAATAAATAAAATAAAAGGCTTTCCTGACCGGAAGCGGGGGTTTAAATAAAATGGTAGATATAATTCTTGGTTTACAATGGGGTGATGAGGGAAAAGGAAAGATTGTTGATTTTTTTGCTCCGGGATATGATATAATAGCTCGTTTTCAGGGAGGCCCTAATGCAGGACATACTTTGTATGTACAGGATAAAAAAGTTGTACTTCACCAGATCCCATCCGGTGTTTTTCATCAAAACAAAATAAATCTTATCGGAAACGGAGTAGTATTGGATCCGGTTACTTTAAAGAAAGAATGCAATATTGTTTCTTCATTCGGTGTAGATATTAAGGAAAACCTTTTTATTTCAGAAAGGGCTCATATTATTCTACCCACTCACCGTGCTTTGGATAAGGCTTCAGAGCTTTCAAAAGGGAATGATAAAATTGGTTCTACATTAAAGGGAATCGGACCTACTTATATGGATAAAACCGGGAGAAACGGCCTGAGAGTTGGAGATCTGCTTAGAGCTGATTTCAAAACTTCCTACACTAAACTTTATAATAAGCACAGGCAGCTTCTGGATGCCTATTCATTTAATGAAGATATTTCTGCATGGGAGGATGAGTTTTTTGAAGGAGTGGAATTAATAAAAGCGCTTAACATTGTAAATGGAGAATATTTCATAAATAGTCATATAGCTTCAGGAAAGAAAATATTGGCTGAAGGTGCACAAGGCAGTATGCTGGATATTGATTTCGGCACTTTCCCTTTTGTTACTTCTTCCAATACCACATCAGCAGGTGTTTGCAGCGGACTGGGTATAGCGCCTCAACACATCAGGGATGTGATAGGCATTACCAAAGCCTATTGCACCAGAGTAGGCAGCGGGCCTTTTCCCACTGAATTGGAAAATGAAACTGGTGAGGAATTAAGAAAATTGGGTAGTGAGTTTGGTGCTACCACCGGCCGTCCGCGCCGCTGTGGCTGGATTGACCTGGTAGCCTTGAAATTTGCCTGTATGATAAATGGAGTGACAAAAATTGTAATGACAAAGGCTGATGTGCTGGATACTTTTGAAGAATTACAGGTTTGTACGGCTTATGAATTTGAAGGAAAAACTTTAACTGAAATCCCGTTTCAAATGAATGGAATGCAGCTTCAGCCTGTTTATCAAAGCTTCCCGGGATGGAAAACCGATTCAACTTTAATATTTGATGAAAAAAATATTACCAGGGCCATGCAGCTTTATATAAATTTTATTAATCAATACCTGGGAGTAGCAGTAAAATTTATATCAAATGGTCCGGGCAGGGAACAAATTATTTCCTTATCTTGAATATGAAAAAACGTTTAAAAAATTCATATAAAAATTTGGATGTTTAAAAACTTCAATGAAATTTTACACTGAAAAATCCTATTTGAACATGACTATGAAATCTGATAAAGGAAAAAAATCTGCAGAGAAAATTTCCAAGTCGTCACACAACGTGAAAAAAACTTCTTCTAAATCAAAAAAGCAGATGGAAGAAGATGATGATGATTTAGAAGATGATGATGAAATGGAAATGAAACCTTCCGGAAAAAAGGGAACCAAACTTGCTGCATCAAAAAAAGGACGTGAAGAGGATGATGATGAAGAAGATGATGATGTGAAAGATGATTGGGAAAAACCCGAAGAGGAAGAAGAAGAATGGGATCCTGATTTTGATGAATTTGATACACCAAGTTCAAAAGGAAAGAAAAGTGGCGGTGGAAAAAAAGCAGGAGTAGATGATGAGGCTAAATTTGATGATGACTTTAAAGATATGGACCTGTTTGACGACAAAGACGATTTTGATGACGACGATGATGATTATTAATGTCCATAATTTCCCGGATGTTTTATTTTGAGCACAACCAATACTAACTGTAGGTTTATAGTCTCTGATTTTAAAGACTTAAAAAAAAGAATGCTGAACTGGGCCAACCAATTCAGCATTTTTTGTTTTCTCGACAATCATAATTACCAGATAGGCCCGCATTCTATAGAATGTATACTTGCAGCAGGTGTTAAAAGAGAATTCAGGGCAAAGCCGGGTAATGCATTATCAGGTCTTCAAACTTTTATTGACAGAAACCCAGGCTGGCTCTTTGGGCACCTTGGTTATGATCTTAAAAATGAGATCGAAGATCTTAACTCATATAGTCAGGATCAGATTCAGTTCCCCCTTACTTATTTTTTTGAACCCAGGATCATTATCAGGCTAACTGAGAAAGAGATAATAATTGATTCCGAAGTTGATCCAGCTATAATTTTCAGGCAATTGATGGAAACTCCGGCTGAAGAAAGCCGGGATAATTCTTTTATCCCTTTTGAACTAGAGCCACGAATTTCAAAAGCGGATTATCTTGAAACAGTAGAGAAATTAAAAAGCCATATTCTGCGGGGAGATTGCTATGAGATCAATTTTTGTACAGAGTTTTTTGCACAGAATGTAACTATTGATCCGTTGGCAGTTTATGAAAAACTGAGTTTCTATTCACCAAATCCATTTTCGGCTCTGTATAAACTGGAAGATAAATTCCTGATCTGTGCAAGCCCTGAACGATATTTAAAAAAACAGGCCAACAAGATCTTGTCACAACCTATAAAAGGAACATCAACAAGAAATTTATCAGATAAGATCATGGACGATCAGAGTAAAAAGGAATTGGGAGAAAGCAGTAAGGACCGATCTGAAAATGTAATGGTTGTGGATCTTGTACGAAATGACCTTTCAAGAGTTTGTGAGGAAGGAAGTGTAACCGTGGATGAATTATATGGTATTTATTCCTTTCCCCAGGTGCACCAAATGATCTCAACTATCAGTGGTAAATTAAAAGAGAATATATCATTCCGGGATATCATCAAAGCTACCTTTCCGATGGGGTCTATGACAGGAGCGCCTAAAAAAAGAGTGATGGAACTCATCGACAAATATGAAAGATCCGGAAGAGGGATCTTTTCCGGTGCATTGGGTTATATAACTCCTGCCGGTGATTTTGATTTTAATGTGGTAATCAGAAGTATCATGTACAATGAATCGCAAAAATATGTTTCTTGTATGGCGGGGTCAGGCATTACGTTTTACAGTGATGCAGAAAAAGAATATGAAGAATGCTTACTAAAGGCAGCAGCGATGATGATGTCACTGAAATCTTAATGAAGAGTAACTATTTATTTTTCTGCGGCATTGAAAGAGAGTGACGAAAATTGTCTAATAAAATCTGCAGGCTCTCATTTAATATATCATTTCTCCTGGAAGCAAAAACTTCCATTTTGTCAGCAGGCAGGCGAAGT
>CAZOOT010000071.1:16526-17240 GCA_964581455.1 uncultured Chitinophaga sp.
ATAATTCCCGTTTGCCATAATTAATCTATCGAAATCCGGATTGTATCTGTTGAATTCTGTGATTGGAAAAAGAGCATGTTTGGAAATAACCACAGAATTATATTTACCACTCACAGTTTGGGTTTTAGAGTTTTCCAGCTCATCTGCTGACAGGTTTCTTAATGCAGGATTTACTGATGATGCCAACATCAGATCTTTTGTCTCATCTTTTGTGAGGGTTGTAATTCCTCCTTCACCTTCCAGGATATAATGTGTTGCAATGAATTTTTTTACATGATCTCTTGATTCGGCAGGTAATGAATTTTGCAGCGTCCAGAAATCAACACTGTTATTTCTGCGTATGGCACTGTTTATATTTCCCGGTCCTCCATTATAAGCGGCTATCACAAGTAACCAATCATTGTAAATTTTAAAAAGCTCTGTTAAGTAACGGGCCGCTGCATGGGTGCTTTTATAATAATCGGTTCTTTCATCTATATAGCTGTTTACTTTCAGACCCATTCTGCGTGCTGTAGCTGGCATAAATTGCCAGGGGCCTACAGCGCCTGCCCAGGAAACAGCATAAGTTTTTAAATGAGATTCGATCACGGCCAGGTATTTCATTTCTTTTGGAATGCCGTGTGAAGTAAGGATGGCATCCATTAGGTCAAAATAAGGACGACCCCAGTCTTTTAGTTTTTCCAGGTTTTTTTTATGACGCTGCATATAGTCCTG
>CAZOOT010000072.1:0-3132 GCA_964581455.1 uncultured Chitinophaga sp.
TCAAAGACAAGTTTGCCTTGTTTTCCATTAAATACTTCTTTGGTCAGGTTTTCAAAAGCTTTCCGGTAATGGGGGGCTACAATACCCAGTACAGAGCGGTCTTTTACCATCTGCAGGTTATCAGCTTCTATCATGGCAAGCCCTGCAGGGTTCATTTCCTGTAATTGTCCATTGGGACCAAGTAACTTTATACATTCTGGCTCAGTATCATAAATTGTACGTAAGCGGTTCTCGCTTTCTTTCAATGCCAGTTCAGCTTTTTTTCTTTCAGTGATATCCCTGATAAATGCACAGAAAAATTCATTTTCTCCCTGACCTACCGGAACAATTGCAAGTTCGATAGGAAATTCCTGGTCATCGTTTCGAAGAGCTGTAATCTCGATGATTTTTTTCAGCACTGGTCCTTTGCCGGTTTGTATGTAGTGTACAAGCCCCCGTTCGTGAGCTTCCCTATACTTATGCGGAATGATGATTTCACTCATTTTTTTCCCGAGTACTGCTTCTTCTTTCCATCCGAATATTTTTTCTGCCTGCGGAGTCCATATTGTGATCATTCCTTTTTTATCCATACCCACAATGGCATCGAGAGCCGAATTCATGATAAGCCTTCTTGTTTCTTCGCTGGCCCTAAGTTCCATCTCTGCTTTTTTACTTTCCGTGATATCTAACAGGGTACCGATTGTTATCGGCTGACCTGCCTGCATGGCCCTTGCGCCAAACACTTCTACATTAATAACGGTACCATCTTTTCTTACACCACGAAAACTATAATTTGAATTCACTTGTTTGCCATCCAGTCTTTGTAAAACAGTGTCCCTTACCATTTTCTTATCAGGTTCATAAACTATTTCCCCCGCATTTTCCATTTCCAGCATTTCATTTTGTTCATACCCGAAAATTTTGGCAAACCGGGAATTTATGTAAGTAAATTTTTCATCCTGTATGATATAAATGCCGGTAAGTGATTGTTCTACCAGTCCGCGGAATTGCTCTTCGCTTTCTTTTATTTGTTGTTTAGTCTTTTTTTGCTCACGCAGCGATTGCAGAAGTATGAAAATTAGCCCAACAAGAATGATTCCTAAAATAAGTGTAAATAACAGGAATAAGTTTTGGGCCTTAATGCGGTTTGCTTTAATTATATTTTCCTCTTCAAGCTTTAGCCTGTTACTTTCAAAAATTTCATAAACCTGAATCGCAGATTGTTCTAATTCAAAGTGATTTTTTAAGCGTTTTGCAGTAACTGAATCAGAAACACTTTTATATTCAGTTAAATAATTCAAGACCTGTTGCTGGTCTTTTTGACTGGTATAGTATTTAATTAAGGCGCTGTAAATCGTTTGCAGATAGTCTGATAAAAAATATTTTTCGCTGAATGCTGCTGCATCTTTTAAATAGGCTAACTGCAATTCCTTTTGTCCTTTTTGTTCGTTTATTATCGCTAATTGAATGAGGGATTCTACCGTTGTGGTTTTTTGTGAATTAGCCCCAAGCTTTTCTGAAATTTCTAATTCACGTTTGAAATAGGATTCAGCTTTATTAATATCTCCCTCTGCAAATTCCAGATTTCCCATTACTTTATTACAATTACTCAGTAACAGAAGATATTGAAGTGAATCGCTGATTTTTATAGCGTACCCGGTCAATTCACGGCTTTTTTGAAACTCACCTGTAATGAAATAACTCTCACCTAAGTTATGAGCTGATACAGCAATACGTTCAGGGATTTTCAGCCTGGAGAAGATTTCAAATGCCTTTTTATGATACTCAATTTCCTCTTTACGCTTTTGTAATTTCCGAAATGTATGCCCCATGGTGATATAGCAGTTGGCTATTCCTGCTGAGTCGTCATAAGTTTTAAAAATATTTAATGCTCTTTGCAGGTAATCGGCACTTATAATATCATTGTCAATGCTTCTGTAAATTCTGGAAAGAACACGATAAGCATAAGCTTGTCCGATCGGGTAATTGATTTTAAAAGTAGTTTCAAGCGCCTCACTGGCAAGCTGTGCCGCTTTGATTGGATCAATCAATACCAGATCCCTGCTTAAAATATTTAAAGTATCAACCCGGTGAATTCCGGTTAGGTTTTTGTTGATTATGATCTTTTCAGGAGCATCAATATCCTGTGCCGAAGAAGCTACTGCGAAAAGGGCAATTGTGAAGAAGGACAAAATATAGCTTCTGAACATAGTTGTTATATTTTATTCAGCAAACACTGCTTTATCTTAAAAAAAATACAAATAGACTGGCTTGGTTAAAATAATGGTGTCGATTGCCGGCATAATCAAAACAATTCTATTGAAAAAGATTTTTCAGGAGGTTGCTTTATGGACCCGTTTTTCCAGGAAAATATTAAATAAAATATACCATAGGCATCCCGGCTTTTAAATTTACCATAATTCCTATGGTTTACCAAAAACCTTCCTTTCTGTATGATCATGGACGAGGTTAAAAAAAATGTTCAGGAGATTATTTCCCGATGAACATTTTTTGAATCAATTTAATGAAATTAAAAAAATATAAAAGTCAAATCCCGCATTGATTTGCAAAATTAACCAGGGCCGCTGAGTTAGGTAATGTCAATTTCTTTAAAATATTATAACGATGCACTTCAATTGTTTTAATTGAAACATTTAATTGCCCGGAGATTTCCTTAGAAGACAATCCTTTTTTGATTAATTGAACAATTTCCAATTCTCTTTTAGAGAGAGAGTTTATATCTTGTTTAACTGATTCGGTATCCATTTCCTGGTTGGTAATGATGTTTTTCACTTCATCGCAGATGCTTATTTTCCCTTCGTTTACTTCAAGGATGGTTTTTATTAGCTCGTTTTTAGAGGAATTTTTTGTTACATACCCGGAAGCTCCTACACTCAGCATTTTCTTTGCATAAGCAGGCATAGAGTGCATGGATACACCTATTACTTTAGATCCCGGTGAGGATTTTTTTATTTGTTTGGTAGCTTCAAATCCACTCATCTCATGCATATTAATATCCATGAGTACAATTTTAGGTCTAGTAGTTTGTGCAAGTTCTATTGCCTCTTCTCCATTTTCTGCGGAGCCTACAACTATAAATCGGGGATCTGCATCAAGAATGTATTTCCAGGTTTCTCTGATCAGTTGATGATC
>CAZOOT010000072.1:3232-17222 GCA_964581455.1 uncultured Chitinophaga sp.
TCTACTTAAATAACCTCCAGATATCAAGTCCCAGTGCATAGGCCATTAATCCAAGCAAAAGCACCATTCCGACCATTTGAGCATACTCCATAAACTTATCACTTGGTTTGCGTCCGGAAACCATTTCCACTAAAGTGAATAAGGCATGCCCCCCATCCAGGGCTGGAATAGGAAGTACATTCATAAATGCAAGGATGATTGAAAACACTGCTGTTAAGGTCCAAAAACTAAGCCAATCCCATTCGCCTGGAAATATTCCGCCGATACTGATCACACTACCCAAAGAATCTCTAACCCTAACTTCGTTGGAAGTGAATAGTTGTTTCATATTCTTTACATACTTACTCAAAGTTTCCCAGCAACGATTTATTCCTTTAGGCACTGATTCTATGAAAGAATAGCTAATTTGATTGGTTCCTAAAACTTCACCAATCGATTTATAAAGAATTTTACTGTCACCCTTATTATTAAAATAAGCTGATATGCTAATAGTATCTGTTCCGTTTCTTAAAAACGATAATGAAACTGTTGTGTCCTTATATTCGTTTTCATCTCTAAGAAGATCCGTTCCGAATTCAATTGGCTTACCTGCGAATGCAATTAATCTGTCACCCTTTTTAATTTCACCATCAGATATTTTAGCTTTGTTCAAAACGGAATCCACAATCATTGGAATTCGTACATAGGAAAAACCTCCGAGCCTGTTTGCATTTAACTGTTTGATGAACCCTTCTGGTAACTGTAATTCAATAATTTCTCCATTTCTGTCTACAGTAATTGACTTTGCTTCACTCATGATAATCTCAGAACCAACTGTACCTACTTTCTCAATTGGTTTTCCCGCTACTGCAATGATATTGTCACCATCTTGCAGGGATATTTTTTTTCCGAGGCTATCTGCATAAACACCATATTTCAAATTTTTCACCGGTACATATTTATCGCCCCATACCCAGGTGATACCGATAAAAATAACTAAAGCTAATATGATATTTACTGTAACTCCACCCAACATAATAATCAATCTTTGCCAGGCAGGTTTACTTCGGAATTCCCATGGCTGTGCAGGTTGTTTCATTTGCTCTTTGTCCATACTCTCATCCACCATGCCGGAAATTTTTACATACCCGCCAAGCGGTATCCATCCCAGACCATATTCAGTTTCACCAATTTTCTTTTTATAAACTGAAAACCAGGGATTGAAAAACAAATAAAACTTTTCTACTCTGCATTTAAACCATTTAGCCGGCAAAAAATGACCTAGTTCATGTAAAACAATCAAAATTGAAAAAGAGAGTATGAATTGTCCGGCTTTTACTGCAAAAACACTCCAATCAATAGCTAATAACATCATATGAGTTTTTAATAAAAAAATCGAAATGCAAATAACGAGCACTTCGATGATAAATACCATTTCTGGCAGTTAATTTATAATTTAATTATATCGGCTGCAAAATTACGGGCTTGGGCATCACTTTCGAAATAATCTTCAAGTGATGGCTTTTCTATAAAACTGACATGTTGCATGGTTTTTTCAATCAGATCGGTCATATCAAGAAACCCAATCCGGTTTTTCAGAAAAGCATATACGGCAATTTCATTGGCTGCATTTAATACACAAGGAAGGTTACCTCCTTTGTTCAAAGCTATAGATGCAAGTGAAAGATTCCTGAAAGTCCGCAGATCTGGTTCCTCAAAACTCAAAGTATTATATCTTCTAAAATCAAACCGTGGAAAATCATTGCTCACTCTTTGCGGAAATGCCAAAGCATATTGAATTGGCAATTTCATATCCGGCAATCCCATTTGAGCTTTTATACTTCCATCCTCAAACTGAACCATACTATGAATAATACTTTGCGGATGAACAATAACTTGTATTTGCTCCGGCCGAAGATTAAAAAGATATTTTGCTTCTATCATTTCCAATCCTTTATTCATTAGCGTAGCCGAGTCTATACTAATTTTAGCTCCCATATTCCAATTGGGATGTTGAAGGGCATGTTCCCTTTTTACATTCACCAGGTAATTTGGTTTGCGGCCAAGGAAGGGGCCACCGGATGCTGTTAGAATAATTTTTTCAATCCTGTTTCTTGTTTCACCAACAAGACATTGAAAGATGGCAGAATGTTCAGAATCTACAGGTATAATCGGCGAACGATTTTCAACCGCCATTTGCATGACAATATCACCGGCTACAACCAATGTTTCTTTATTGGCTAATGCAATTGTCTTTTTATTTTTAATCGCTTTCAAAGTGGGTTTTAATCCTGCAAACCCGACAATAGCGGCAAGCATTAAATCGTAACAATCCATGCCAGCCACTTCTTCCAGAGATTTTTCTCCTGAAAAAACTTTTACGTTTGTAGAAGACAGCGCCTCCTTTACTTTTAAATATTTATTCTCATCACCGATTACAACAATGTTGGGGTTAAACTTTAATGCCTGCTGCACCAATAGCTCATCATTATTCTGAGCAGTAAGAATTTCTGCTGAAAACATTTCAGGATTGGCAGCTATCACCTCTAATGCCTGCGTGCCGATGGAGCCGGTGGATCCAAACAAGGCTATTCGTTTTATATTATCCTCTTTCGTCATTATTCTTTTTTAATCCACCTTGCAAGATCCTCTGCAATTTTTCGATCATTACTTAATCTGGGCACCTTATTTTGTCCGCCCAATTTACCAATTGATTTCATGTAATCAATAAAACCATTTTTCCTGACCGGGCTTATTTGAAGTGGCTTCAAAATATTACCGCTGATGAGATCGTCATAATAAATATTTTTTTTCCGAAGATTATTATCAACCTTCTGGCGGAATCTGCTTAAGTCTTCCGGTTCGTTTTCAAACTCAATGAACCATTCATGATAGCTTTTCCCATCACCCTGCTGAATCATAGGAGCTACTGTAAATTCAGTAATATGAACATTTTCTTCTGCCGCTGCTTTCATCAGGCTATATTCCACTTCTTCTCCAATTACATGTTCTCCGAATGCAGAAATAAAATGCTTGATCCTGCCAGATACAATAATCCGAAAAGGATCAAGAGAAACAAACTTGATAGTGTCTCCGATATTATATCCCCAAAGGCCGGCATTGCTATTAATGATCAATGCATAATTTTCTCCAACTTTCACATCCTGCAATGATAGGCGTGTTGGGTTTTCATTCATTATTTCAGCTACAGGGATGAACTCAAAAAAGATCCCGCTGTTCGTATTTAATAGCAAGCCTTCAGCATCCTGTGAATCCTGGAAAGCAAAGAATCCCTCTGATGCAGGAAAAGTTTCTACTGTGTCCACTTTTTTACCAATGGATTCAAACAATTTTGCTTTATAAGGTTCAAAGTTTACGCCGCCATGTACCATCAATGAAAAGTTTGGAAAAATGTCTATTATTTTCTTATTGCTTTCTGTGAATAGTCGGTCAAAAAACATTTGCATCCATGGTGGAATACCGCTAATAAGGGACATGTCCTGTTTGATGGTTTCTGCTACAATCTTTTCCAATTTAGTTTCCCAATCTTCAATACAATTGGTTTTGGCACATGATGATTCACTATCCCACTCAATCTCCCTGTTGGAATTCCACCTATTCGTTCTAATTCAGGCGATCCGGAAAGAAAGATCATTTTACCATCTGCAAATTTTGTATTACCAGTTTCCGCCATATAGCAGAGTAATGCATTTCTGGCAGTAAGTATGTGATTGGATATTGAATCTTTCGAAATCGGGATATATTTTACTCCACTGGTAGTGCCAGAAGTCTTTGCAAAGTAAATTGGCTTCCCTTTCCACAACACATTATGCTTACCCTCTTTAATTTTCTCAATATATGGTTTCAAAGCTTCATAGTCCCGTATTGAGACTGCTTGCTTAAATTCAGTATAGTTTTTTATTTCCCTAAACCGGTGATCCTTACCAAACTCGGTATTAATAGCCTGCTTAATAAGGTTTTTAAAAATTAGATCCTGGTCTTGCCGGGCAGTAGTCATTCCTTTCCGGATACCTTTATATATATATGATGCAAATGGTTTTGCTAAGAAAGACTTGATTTTCATTGTTTATGCGCTGGTAAGCAATTCGAGGCACAAATATAAAGTATGGCTGGAAAGAGACGGTTAATTTTGTGTTGTAAAACTTTGATTTCCCGTTTGCGGTAATAGTTTTTACCCTTACCTTTGCCTCCCGATTTTTTCGGGATTAATACAATTATTATGATTGCAGTAGTAAAAATAGCCGGTCAGCAGTATAAAGTGGAAAAAGACCAAACTTTGTATGTGCCCCATGTAGAAGGTAAAACTGGTGATAAAATTGACCTGGAAGTACTAATGGTTGATACGGATGGTAAATTAACCATCGGCGCAGATGTAAAAACCAAAGTAAAAGCGGAGATCGTTGATCATGTAAAAGGTGATAAGATCATTGCTTACAAGCAAAAAAGAAGAAAAGGGTTCAGAAAAAAACTGGGACATCGTACGCTTTATACCCAAATTCTGATCAAAGACATTAAATAAGAAAATGAAGCAGGAATATTTGTACCTGACTTCAAAAAAATATCAGAAATTCTAATTTTAAAATTTCAATCTCATGGCACATAAAAAAGGTGAAGGCAGTGTAAAGAACGGACGTGACTCTCACAGTAAACGCCTTGGTGTAAAAATTTTTGGCGGACAACCTGCAATTACCGGTAACATCATCATTCGTCAACGCGGCACAGTTTATCATCCCGGAAAAAATGTCGGCGTTGGAAAAGATTATTCTTTGTTTGCATTAACAAATGGTGTTGTTGAATTCAAAAAAGGAAAGAACAACAGAACATTTGTTTCTGTAACTCCTGTTGAAGTATCTGCATAATTTTTTCTGAATTGTATAAAGTGAATCAGAAAATTTACTTTAAAAAATCGCAATTACTCCATAACACGAAAAAAGTAATCAACATCGTGGCTGAAACTTTGTGGAAAAAACTTTTGGTAGTTTGAATATTAATTCTATTTTTACTATCGATAATTTATTTCTAACCGTTAAATTCTAAACAAAATGGCAACAAAGAAAAAAGCTGCAAAGAAAAAAGCTGCTCCAAAGAAGAAAGCTGCTAAGAAGAAAGCTGCTAAGAAGAAGTAAGTTTTCAATTTGAAAAGAAATACAAGTCCTCCGCAACCCGGGGGACTTTTTCTTTCTGTTAATTCTACTTTCCCCTATGGAAAACAGCTTTAATTTATAAATTGCATTTATGGATAATTACAGTATTGCTGAGAACTTTTCATTACTCGCCAGGCTGATGGATATACATGGTGAGAACAGTTTTAAAACAAAAACTTATTCAATAGCTGCATTCAATATCGAAAAGCTTCCGGTTCAACTGAAAGAAACTCCCCGGGAAAAATTATTCTCCATTAAAGGCATTGGTGAAAGTATTGGCAAAAAAGTAGTCGAAATGCTTGAAACCGGCCAATTATCTGCTTTGACTGAAATTATTTCTAAAACCCCGGCAGGAGTAATTGAAATGCTAAACATAAAAGGACTGGGACCAAAAAAGATCAATACAGTTTGGAAAGAAATGGAAATTGAATCCATCGGAGAACTCTTGTATGCCTGTGGGGAAAACAGGTTAACACTTTACAAAGGATTTGGAGAAAAGACCCAGAAAAATATTCAGGATGCCATTGAATTTTATTTACAACACCAGGGAAGTTTTCTATATGCTGATATGGAACTTCTCTTTCCACAAATAAATACATATCTCGAAAAATTATTTACTATTGAAAAAGTTCATGTTACAGGAGCATATAGAAGACAGGAATTAACGCTGGAAGAGTTGGAGTTTATTATTCTTGAAGATAATAAAGATGTAAAACCTAAGTTCATTTCAGCCCAGCCCCCGGAATTGCTGGAGGAAACCAATGAAAGCCTATTATATAAACTAAAAAACGGCCTAAAGCTTCGACTCTATACAGGCAAGGCTGAAATGACAAAAAAGCTTTTCAATACGACCGGGTCAAAAGAATTTGTAGATTCTTTTACGAATGCATTTCCAAAAGTGGCCAAAGAGATGAAAAGTCTAACTGACGAAAATCAAATCTTCAAACAGTCGGGCATTCCCTTTATTCCACCCTATCTAAGAGAATCTGGTAAAATTATTAATACGGCTAAAAAAGATAAACTTCCAAATGTTATCCAGACTTCAGATATCAAAAGTATTATTCATAGCCATAGCAATTGGAGTGACGGAGTAAATACCATTGAAGAAATGGCAACAGATCTGATCAAAAGAGGATTTGAATTCCTGGTGATTTCTGACCACTCTAAAAGTGCCTTTTATGCAAATGGGCTGACCGAAGAAAGAATTCGTGAACAACACCGGTATATCGATGAACTCAATAAGAAGTTTTCACCATTTAAAATTTTCAAAAGCATAGAAAGTGATATTCTCAACGATGGCGACTTAGACTATTCTTCAAATATTCTTTCCACTTTCGATCTGGTCATCGCTTCTGTACACAGCAATTTAAAAATGACGGAAGAGAAGGCAATGATGCGCTTATTAAAAGCCATAGAGAACCCATTTACAACTATTCTAGGTCATATGACTGGCCGGCTGCTCTTGAGCAGAAAAGGATACCAGGTGGATCATAAAAAAATCATTGAAGCCTGTGAGAAGCACAATGTTGCTATAGAACTAAATGCACATCCCAGAAGATTGGATATTGACTGGAAATATATTGATTATGCGATAGAGAAAGGTGTCATGATTTCCATTAACCCCGATGCTCATGCCCTGGATGGTTTTGATGATGTAAAATATGGTGTACTGGCAGCCCAAAAAGCAGGACTTACAAAAGAAATGAATTTAAGCAGCTACTCTTTAAAAGAATTTGAAAAATATCTTTCCTCTATCCGGAGTAAAAAGGGTAGTTAAAAACACTTTTGAAATCTTACTCTATTTTCTTTCAACATTTATTATTCATATGCCAATGGTAAATCAACAAAAAATGTAGCCCCTTCACCTTTTTGTGTTTCAAACCAGATTTTTCCACCAGCTTTCTCAACTATTCCCTTACACATTGCCAGACCAAGTCCTGTACCTGATGTTTTCGTCGTAAAATTTGGTGAGAATATATGTGATTGCATTACCACAGGGATCCCTTCGCCATTGTCTCTTATACTTATCTGAACAAATTTATTCCCCTTATTGACATTTACTTCAATCCGGCTTTTTTCATTTAGCGTATTCGCTTCCATTGCATTTTGAAAAAGATTGGTAAACAAACGGTTCATTTGAGTTTTATCTGTAAACAGGAATATACCGGATGATAAACCATTCATGTTTATTTCTACTTTTTCATTCATTTGATAAAGAGCTTTTAGCGGATCAAGTACATCTTTCAAATCAAATTTTTCAGGGTACGTGTTACCAATATTGGCAAACAAAGAAAAATCAAAAGCGATTTTGGATAAGTGATCTATTTGTTCTACCAGGGTTTTTGCAACATTCGTCGTTAACTCTTTTACATTAGCAGCATTATTGTCAATAGATCTTTGTAAATACTGTATGCTGAGCTTCATAGGCGTGAGCGGATTTTTTATTTCATGTGCTACCTGCCTTGCCATTTCTCTCCAGGCACCTTCTCTTTCACTTTTAGCAAGAGCAGAAGCACTTTCTTCAAGCTTGTTCACCATCTTATTATATTCTGTCACTAATTCGCCAATCTCGTCGTCTCTCAACCATATAATTTCCTCATTCGTTTTACCAAGGTTTACATCTTTCATTTTTTCGCTGATCAGGGAAAATGAACGTGTAACCCGGTTGGTAATAAAAAGAGCAACCACACCGGCTATTAAAAAAATAAAAGCATTCAGATTTATAATCGTTACAAGGAAATTTGAAATCTCCTGTTTCAATTCCCTTTGAGAAAGAAAGTAAGGAATATTTAAATAGGCATATACCCGGCCATCTCCATCGCGGATGGGAGAATAAATACTTAAATAAGCCAATGTTGCCAGCTTTTCTTCCTGCACATATTGTACCTGCCGCAAGCGGTTAAGGTGATAATAAGCCAACGGATGAATTTTTCTGCTAAGTATCCCTTCTCTGTAAATAAGGGGCTGAGAAGTGACATGCAGGTTCCCCAAGGTATCATATACATTTACATCCACATTGTGAATTTCTGATACCTCATTCACCAGTTTCTGAACATCCTGGTTGCTGACAGAATCATAGATCATTATCTGATCATCAAATATTTTCTGTGTAGCTTGTTTCTTCTCCATTTCATTTACCATGATTTGCATGGTACTGCTCAGCTTTTCAGAATTGTTTTGTTCATAACGCTGAATAAAAAATGAAATAGTGGCAATTCCGATAATTATAAATGAAAGGATGCTTATAAAGATGATTGTGCTATGCACCTGTGTACGAATATTCCATTGCATCAGTTTCTTTAACTCTTTAATATCACCTCCGACTTTTAACATTATCGCCACCAGCTTAAACAATCCTACTAAAAAAAGAAAAGCACAAAAAACATAAGAAAACAGTGTAATAGCTTCTATTCCTGAATCTATTTTCTTTGTAATTACTACAACTTTATCATTCGAGGCTTTATACCACAGTTCATCGTTTTTTCCATTTATTCTTTTTTCATATTTGTTTAACGGGAAATTTGTTATCGAAATTGAAGTAGAAAAGGAATACTTGTTATTTGGCCCGGTTAATAAAATACCTTTTTTATAGATGGCGTAGGAGTAAACAGAAGATTCTTCCGGATTATTCTGATTAGCCTGGCGAAAAAGTTCAGGATAAAGTGCATCACTTCCATATTGTTCAGGATTTGAAACGATGAAAATAGTTCCCATTAATCTCCCCTCCTCATCTCTTGCTTCTTTTTTAAAGATGAATGTAAACCTGTCGAAAGAAGTTTCATAGAAATAAAGATTAGCTGTAGTTGTAGGTTTTGATTGCAGCCTGACTATTGTATTTAATGTATTTAAAGATTCTGCATCATCCTTATATAAAGCTTTACCATCCTGGTCAAAAACATAGACACGGGAATCATACCTGCTTAAATACCCCCCTTCCCTTAAAATACTATCCCTTAAAATCTGTGCTGATTCAGGATTATGAAATCTTGAAAAATTATACTGGAGAAAATCATCGTCAATATAAGCAAAAGAGATGCTTAACTGTCTTTCATTATACGGGTCAGATTGAAGGTCAATCTTCATAGCCAATCTCTTCCTGATTTCCCATTCCTTATCCCTGTTAGCATCAATAATGATAGCAGTGATTGAAACTGAATATAAAAATATCCAGAATAAAGTGCTTGCAATATTCAACCTGGAACTAATTCTCGAAAAACGTTGAATTCTTTGAATCCGGATATAGAGTAAAAGCCAAACCAACACAAAAACAAAAAAGTTCAAAAGGGGGCTGCCGATAACAATTGTGAGATAGGTTAATCCTGAAACTGAAATTCCCAAATAGACCAAATAATAATCCTTATCAAAAAAAACTGAAAGCGGAATAAGCATTAACCTGATAAAATAATAATAACCGATGGCAATTATTGCCAACTCTGTAAATCCTAAAACGCTGAACAGGTTCAGGCTGAAAAAATTAATTACATCAAATGATATATTTGAATCGGCAGCAAGGCTACGGATAGTTTTGGCTACAATAAATGTTATAGCCAGGATTAATAAAACGATCAGTCCGCCCCAGATAAATTTATTCAGTCTTTGAAAAAGTTTTTTCCAATCCTCCTGGCTGTCTTTTATATTTTCCCAAATGAAAAGAATGATCCAGCAAAACATTACAGAATTGATAATTAGATCTCCCAATGATTTTTGCAATGGATTAGCCGCATATACAGTGGGATCAAATAATTCAAACTGCCGGAGATTTAAAGGGAAAGAAACATAATAACTGATAATTCGCAGCAATATTAAACTGCCAGCCAATACCAGCAACCCCGTAACCAGGCCCTTCCTTTTTGTATATTTTTCTGCATTAAAATGTATAAATATCAGGAGTAATAAAGTTGAAATTATCTTTATTAAAATAGCAAGTCCGGAGCTGCCGGTGTTATTCAGATCGCTTTTTTCATTAATAAAAAAAAGCAGCTTCCCCGACTTTCCCTTAACCGGTAAAGCTGTCGCCTCCTCCGTTAAAGACATCCGAAGATTTGCTTTACTATTATGAGCAAACTTATTGGGCAAATACCCGGTTTCCACAAAATAATCATACAAAACCGGAATAAGCCCGATCGCAATTGAAGAGTCTTTTTCTTTCTGAAGTAAAAATGTTTTTTTAACACACAAATAATATCCATTTTCCAGTTTTCTGAAGTACTCTCCATCGGGTAAATAGTATAAATCACCAGTAGGCGTTGATTCCTGGTTATTCCAGAATATCATCTCTTCTCCTCCCCCATTTATTTTTTTTGAAAGAAAAAAGCCAAACTTGTATTTCAGAATTTTTTCAAAATTTTTTTTTGATTCTGACTTAGCTAAGAAGTTTTTGAGTAATGCAGTATCAGAAGAAAGCTTTTCAAAAGCATCAATGTTTTTATACAAATAGGATTCTAATGCTTTCCATTCTTTTTTTATATTATTTCTTTGGCTAAACTGGTTGACAAGTATGGAAAATAAATATAAAAAAACAGCCGCTGCCAGCCATTTATAATGAGTAGATGATATTTTAATCAAAAACTTTTTCAATTCACTTATCCGCTTTTTTTATCTTATCCCAGATTGAATCCATTTCATCCAAAGTCATATCCATCATATTTTTTCCATCCTTCATGGCCTCTTCTTCCATTTTGTTAAACCTGCTGATGAATTTCCTGTTGGTTAATTCCAGGGCATTTTCAGGATCAACTTGCAAAAACCGTGCATAATTAACCAAAGAGAAAAAAAGGTCTCCCAATTCTTCTTCAGTTTTTTTCTTATTTCCTTCAGTGATGGCCTCCTGTAGCTCTGACATTTCTTCCTTAACTTTTTCCCACACCTGCTTTGTATTTTCCCATTCAAAGCCTATTTGTTTTGCTTTTTCCTGTAAACGAAGCGCCTTTATTGTGGCAGGTAAAGTTTTAGGCACACCGCCTAAAACTGTTTTTTTTCCTTCTTGCAGCTTCAGTTTTTCCCAATTCTTTTTCACATCTTCTTCATTTGCCACTTTCACATCACCATAAATATGCGGATGCCGGCTTATTAATTTTTCTGAGATCCCATCAATTACTTCTTCCAATGTAAATTGTTTTTGCTCCATCCCGATCTTTGAATAAAACAGGATATGCAATAAAAGATCACCAAGCTCTTCCCTGATACCTTTCCAATTCTCATCTGTGATAGCGTCAGCAAGTTCATAGGTTTCTTCAATGGTAAGGTGCCGGAGTGTTTGAATCGTTTGTTTTTTGTCCCAGGGGCATTTATCCCTGAGATCATCCATAATTGATACAAGCCTTAGAAAAGAGTCAGAAAGATTAGACATAGTATTTAATTAAATCTGGTAAACAGAAAACAAAATGAAAAAAGCAAAAAGTAAAATAGCTGTTATAGAACAAAGGACGTTAAATAAAATAAATTTGGTGATTGTTTTACCCCATCCCTGCTGATAAAAATTCTTTAAAGCCTTCATGGTATAAAATAAGCCGGCAAAAAAGAATATCCACTGAATGACATTAATTAATCCCCAATTGGTCATCTCATCTATTTTATTTAGCAAAAAGAATACGAGTAAAAAAAGAAAAGTAAAAATATACAGATGTATAAGAAATATGCCATGATCTGCATAAAAATATTCCTTTCGTCGTATATAAAGGAGTTTTAAAAAAATTGCATAAAGTGGTAAGGACACAAATAATAAATAAGGAAATGAGTGAAAAAACTTATTAACTACATCTGTAAATAATTTACTTTCCTTACCCTGGTATCGTTCATTTATGCCAACAAGTTTTCGGTTTAAAATTTTTAAAAAAAAGCCATCCTTGTCCTTTTTTGATAATGTTTTTTGAATAGAGTCATACTCATTTACAGTTTTATATTTAGAAGCATCTCCAAAATCCATTGTTAAATTCTGTTTCCCGGATTTTGCTTTGACGAGTTTACCGGAATCCTTCAGATCTTTTAAAGAACTGTCAGCAATTCCTAACAAGCTGGCTGCTTTCTCAATTTTTAAAGAATCTGTTGGAGTTTTTGCCACCTTTAAAATTTCTTCCTTTATATCTGTTGCTGCCTTATTTACTTCACTTTTATCATCCAGAATTTCTATATCAGACTCCTTCACACTATACAATGAAAAAAAAGTCAGAAAGAATACAGCCGAAGTGAATACATACATCCGAATTGGGTGCAGATATGCTTTTCTTCTGCCTTGAATATATTCTTTTGAAAGATATCCGGGTTTAAAAGCCAATACTTTTAATGTACTGAAAAAATTACCGTCGAAATGAGTGATGTCATAAAAAAAATGTTTCACCATACTCACAAATGTTTCATGCGGTACAATATTCTCCTGGCCACAATTATGACAATAAGGACCCTGAACCTGAGTGCCGCAGTTCAGGCAATCATTTTCTTTCCTTAGTTCACCATGAGACATGCATTAATTTTTTCTTAAAAATAATCAAGAAAACACATTGAGCCATTTCTTTTTCGTTACACGTACTTTGAACTAATTTTGGATTGAAAATCCTAAAATGAAAATATTTCTCTTTCTCCCTTTCTTCCTGTTTACAATTAATGTAAATACCCAATATTATTATAAAGACCTGATGGCTGTTGCCGATATTACCCGGCAAATGAAAATTTATATGAGTAATAATATTGTAAAAGTAAATTCTACGGGATATACTCCTGGCGGAGCTGTATCATCTGCTTTTAAAGAAACCCAGAATATTGACAAAAATAAAATGCAACTCAAAATAACTTCAACAGTTAATCAAAACAGGTCAAATATTACTTATGTATTTAATGAAAATGGAATGCTGCAAAGCGCTGAAGATTCTTCAACCGGAATGCTCAGCAAATCAAATTATATATATGATAATGACGGGAGGTTGGTTGAAATAAGAAATGTGATTTCAGATTCTTCCCAGGATTTCTCACAATCTGAATCTCATGTATGGATATACAACAATAATCATCCATTAAAAATGTGGCGGATCATTAACAATACTGATAGCCTTGAAGTTCGATTTAAAACTGATGAATCGGGCAATATCATAGAGGAGCAGAACTTTAAAAAAGGAAAAGAAACTGATCTTATCTATTATTATTATGATGAGAAAAACAGGCTTACAGATATAGTTCGTTATAACACAAAAGCAAAACGCCTGCTTCCTGATTTCATGTTTGAATATGATGAGCAAAACCGGGTGATTCAGAAAATTACAACTCTCTCTAATCTTAATCTGGGTTATTTGACATGGAGATATCTTTATAATGAAAGAGGCTTGAAAATAAAAGAAGCTTTATTTAATAAAGAAAAGCAGTTGCAGGGAAGGATTGACTATTCTTACAATCATCCTTAATGTTTTACAAGTTCATTCTTCAGCTATGTTTGTAAAGACATAAATTGTAAACGTAATACTTAAAACAACAAAAGCGACTACTGTCGCTTATTAAAATGTTGCCCTCGACCCCGATATGATCGGGGTACAACCGTTGCGGGTCACCCCGATTTCTAATCGGGGCGTGTCTACCAATTCCCGTTTATCACCTTTTCCAGATAAATTCTATTTTTTTGTTTTTTGATCCTGCTCTCTTCTTTTCTGGCTTCAGTTTCTGTAATAAATGATTTGGATGCTTTTAAAATGTATGGCCGGCAATTTTTCGTCGCAGCTACCATGCCCCGGTTATATCTTTCCAATCTTAACTCAACATCTGTAGCATACCCAACATAATACCGGTTGCATTTTTGTGAAAATAAAATGTAAACAAAGTACATAAACAACAAAAGCGACTATTGTCGCTTTTAATTGTGCCCC
>CAZOOT010000073.1:0-2582 GCA_964581455.1 uncultured Chitinophaga sp.
TGATTTGGGTCCCATTCAAATTAACCAGGAAAAAAATCATCCTGTTCAATGGTCGCCTATAATAGGCGCTGTACTCCTGACAGGAGGTATAATTATGGTGTTAGTAGCAAGAAAGACACGAAGTTGAAAAATAATTCGATTCATCTCATTGTTCTAATGTGTGAATTGTGTAACTTTTTAATATAACTTTGTAACACTTTACCTGGTTAAATCAATCAATTTTATCATTTAATTAAAAAAAGGGGGGGGATTCTTCTGAAAATTTTTATCAAGCACATGGTGAGCAACCGTTGTAAAATGGTAGTGAAAGAAGAATTGAGTAAACTTGGCCTTCATTTTATTGTAGTGGATTTAGGTGAAGTAGAAATCATGGAAAATATTTCTTTGGAACAAAGAGAACAAATAAAAAAGGCTTTGCTCAGCTCTGGCCTTGAATTAATGGATGACAAGAGGGCTATTTTGATCGAGAAGATAAAGATTGCAATCGTCGAAATGGTTCATCATTCAGACGAAATAATAAAAACAAACTTTTCTGAGTATCTAAGCAAAAAACTAAACCGGGATTACACCTACCTGGCCAATTTATTTTCAGAAGTACAGGGAACAACCATAGAACATTTCATTATTGCTCATAAAATTGAGCGGATCAAAGAACTGATCATTTATGGCGAACTGAACATTACAGAAATCGCCTGGAAAATGAATTACAGCAGCGTGGCGCATTTATCCAACCAGTTTAAAAAAGCCACTGGTCTCTCTCCTTCTCATTTTAAACATTTAAAAGAAAAAAGGCGAAGCCCGATTGAAGAAATTGGAAATGAACCTGTATAGAATTAAGTAACAATCAACTTAAATCAACCTTGAAATGGAACCACATAGAATCATAACCCGCAATAGGAAGAAGCACATAGAATACTATGTGAAAAATTATATGTCTATGTGGTTCAAAAAGATCGTAGGTTTAGTTATCCCGATAGTGATTTAAGATCATGCTGACAGAAAGTTGAATCATAACGGTATTTAAATGAAAGCAAAAAAAAACAAACCGAAAAAAAAGATAACTGTCGGAAAGCAGCTTAAAAAATCAGACAACCTGTTTCCCGTGGTTGGCATCGGTGCTTCTGCAGGCGGATTGGATGCTTTTAAAAAATTACTCAGGGCTATTCCGGAAAATTCAGGTATGGCCTATGTGCTGGTTCAGCATTTAGATCCCAAACACGAAAGCATGCTGCCCGAACTGCTGCAAAAAGTCACCAATATACCCGTAATGGAAATTTCAGATGATATTAAAGTAGTACCTGATCATATTTATATCATCCCCAGCAACAAAATGATGATTGCCAATAATGGCGTGCTGGAACTTAGCCCCCGACCCGATAAAAATAAAAACGAACGCAACCTGCCCATCGATCTTTTTTTTACATCCCTGGCAGAAGTTCATCAAAGCCATGCTATAGGCGTGGTGTTATCTGGCACTGCTTCCGATGGCACACAAGGCCTGAAAGCCATTAAAGATCACGGCGGCATCACTTTTGCACAGGATGAAGAGTCAGCAGCCTATGAAGGTATGCCCCATAGTGCAGCACAGGCCGGTGTAGTTGACTTTATTCTGCCGCCTGATAAAATACCACAAAAACTCCTGGAAGTTGTCAATATCATTACCACTAATGACAATGGGCTTAATGAAAATAATTTTCTGACACAGGATGAAGATGTTTTTAAAAAAATACTTTCTTTATTGCGTATCCGCAAGGGAACCGATTTTACTTATTACAAACAAACTACTATCCGCAGAAGAATACTCCGCCGGATGGCTATTAATAAAAACGAAGAACCAGCTGTCTATCTGAAATTTTTACAGGAAAATAAAAAAGAACAGGATCTTTTATTTCAGGACCTGTTAATTCCTGTTACCAGTTTTTTCAGGGATCCGAAAATTTTTGACAATTTATGTGAATCGGTTTTTCCCCACATTATTAAATATAAAACTACCAGTGAGCCAATCCGGATTTGGGTGGCAGGTTGCAGCACCGGAGAAGAAGTCTATTCATTAGCCATATGTTTAAAAGAGTTTATGGACGACTCCTCCCTCCCCTTTGAGAAGGGCCGGGGTGGGGCTGTACAAATATTTGCCACAGATATAAGTGAGCCTGCAATTATTAAAGCAAGAGCAGGCATTTATACTAAAAACGAAGTAGCAGGCTTATCGCCACAAAGGCTGAAAGATTTTTTTTCCAAAAACAACGGCAATTACCAGGCCAGCAAATTCATCAGGGATATATGTGTATTTGCCGTGCACAATTTTTTAAAAGATCCGCCTTTTGGCAGAATGGATTTAATCAGCTGCAGGAATGTGCTTATTTATATGGAACCTTACCTGCAAAAAAAAGCGCTTAGTACTTTTCATTATTCTTTAAATCCAATGGGATTTTTGTTACTTGGCAAATCAGAAACAACCAGTGGAGTGCCTGAGCTTTATACTTCAGTTGGCAAATCAAATAAAATATTTTCCCGTAAAGATGTACCCGGTCGTGTTTTATTAACAAAAAACCAACCTATCGAAAAAAATTATAAAGATTTAA
>CAZOOT010000073.1:2592-17106 GCA_964581455.1 uncultured Chitinophaga sp.
ATCCAAAAACTGTAAATATCAAAACCGACTTTCAAAAAACAGCTGATGAAATTTTACTCGGCAACTATACACCCGCCGGTGTGGTAGTGAATGAAGCCATGGATATTGTACATTTCAGGGGTAACACAGGTAACTATTTACAACAAACCCAGGGCAAGCCAAGCCATAACCTGTTAAAAATGGCTAAAGAAGGTCTGGCTTTTGAACTGCGCAACATTTTACATAAAGCAAAAAAACAAAAGGCTTCAGTAATAAAAGAAAATATTCCAGTTCATATAAACGGAATGCTGCAGAATATTTCCATCGAAGCATTATTGCTGCCCGATACCATTGAACCATATTATTTAGTGCTGTTTCATGAAAATGTGAGTCGTGAGTCGTCAGGTGTGAGAGGTGCAACTCCAAAGAAGAAAGACGCCAAACTCACAACTCATGACTCACAACTCTCGGCTCGTATTCAGCAATTAGAAAAAGAACTGTCGCAAAGCCGTGAAGACATGCGCAGCATTACTGAAGACCAGGAGGCATCAAATGAGGAATTGCAAAGCGCCAATGAAGAACTGCTGAGCAGCAGCGAAGAGTTGCAGAGCCTGAACGAAGAACTGGAGACCGGCAAAGAAGAACTGCAAAGCACCAATGAAGAACTGATGGTTGTAAACCAGGAAATGATTGGTTTAAATGAACAGATAACGGCTTCGAGAGATTATGCCGAAGCCATTATCGCCAACATCCATGAACCATTGCTGGTACTGGATAAAAACCTGAGGATAAAAACGGTTAACAATGCATTTTATAAAACTTTCCTTTTAAATGAAAAGGAAACAGAAAATGTATTGATTTACAATCTTGGCAACAAACAATGGGATATTCCTGAACTACGCACCCTGCTAGAAAAAATTCTTCCCGGAAAATCGGTGATTAATAATTTTGAAATAACCAAAAATTTTTCAAATATTGGCGAACGTGTAATGCTGCTGAATGCCCGTGGGGTTGTAAACAAAAACATTTCAGAGAAATTAATTCTCTTATCTATAGAAGACATTACAGAAAGGAAAAAAGCACAGGAACTATTAAATAAAAGTGGCGAACATTTCAGGCATCTGGTAAAAGAATTACCGGAAGCCATTTTTTCCTGTGATGTACAGGGGCGTATCACTTTTTATAATAAATCTGCAGCTAAACTATTTGGCAGGGAGCTTGAAATTGAAAAAGATTTTTGGTATAGTTCTATCAGGTTATTTAATATGGATGGTTCGCCACTTCCTGTTGAGAACAGTTCCATGTCCAGAGTAATTAAAGAAGGCCGTGCAATAGAAGGGAAGGAAAAAATTATAGAACGGCAGGATGGCAGCCGTTCTATTGTGATTACACATCCACAACCCGAATTCGATTTATCGGGTAAAATAACCGGGGCTATCAATATAGCCATTGATATTACCGAAGAAAAAAGAATTCAAAAAGATCTGTATGAGGCTACTTTATTTGCCGAGATGGCAACCCTTATTGCCGAAGAAGCAAAACAAAAAGCGGAATTACACACCCAAATAGCTGAAGATGCAGTAAAAGCAAAACAGCAATTTTTGAGCAATATGAGCCATGAGATACGTACGCCGATGAATGCGATCATCGGTTTTACAAAAGTGCTGTTGAAAACTGAATTGACCGCAAAACAAAAAGAATATTTAAATGCCATAAAATTAAGTGGCTCTTCACTGATCGTAATAATAAACGATATACTTGACCTGGCTAAGATAGAAGCCGGGAAAATGATGTTTGAGCAAATCCCTTTTAAAATGGAGCCTACCCTCTCTGCCATCATACATTTGTTTGATACAAAAATTGA
Organism: uncultured Chitinophaga sp.; assembly: GCA_964581455.1. Lineage (GTDB taxonomy): Bacteria > Bacteroidota > Bacteroidia > Chitinophagales > Chitinophagaceae > VBAS01. The sequence continues at coordinate 4,436 of CAZOOT010000073.1, forward strand.
AGAAAAGAATTTACAACTGATAAAAATAATTGATCCCAAAATACCAGCTGTTTTACTTGGCGACCCTGTCCGGCTAAACCAGATCATTTTAAACCTGATAAGCAATGCGGTTAAATTTACTGACAAAGGGAAAATAACAATAGCTGCTCATATGCTGAGTGAGGATGATGAGAAAGTAAATATTGAATTTGCAGTGACGGATACAGGAATAGGTATTTCAAATACTAATATAGAATCGATCTTTGAAAATTTTCATCAGGCTTCCAGTAGCACTACAAGGCTCTATGGCGGAACGGGTTTAGGGCTTGCTATAGCTAAACAATTAGTGGAAGCTCAGAAAGGAACTATAAAAGTTAAAAGCAAAGTGAATGCAGGCTCCACTTTTAGTTTCAATTTAACTTTTTATAAAACGAATGCACCAGTTGGCCTGAAAACTGAAATACCTGAAATAGATACTCAATACAAAAATATAAAAGTATTGGTAGTGGAAGATATGGCATTGAATCAATTGCTGATGAAAACCCTGCTGGAAGATTTTGGATTTGAAAAGGATATTGCAGCCAATGGCAAAATAGCCATCGAAAAACTGAAAACCAATTCATATGATATTATTTTAATGGATTTGCAAATGCCCGAAATGAACGGGTTCGAAGCAACAGAATACATCCGGAATAAAATGAAATCTGAAATTCCAATAATTGCTTTGACAGCAGATGTTACAACTGTTGATCTGAAAAAATGCAGGGCAGTGGGCATAAATGATTACCTGGCAAAACCAGTTGATGAAAGATTATTGTACAGGAAAATAGTTGGCCTTGTAAAGAAAGCCAAAAAGAAAATAAATAAACCCGATAAAGTAAATAAAACCTCAGCTATTAAAAAGCCAGGATGTACGGACCTCGCTTATCTGAATGGTATTACAAAATCTGACTCAAAATTAAAGATGGAAATGATTGAAATTTATCTTGAACAAACTCCGGTGCTGATCAGTGCTATGAAAAAAGGCCTGTTGGACAAAAACTGGGGAGCCTTAAATACAGCAGCACATAAACTGATACCCTCCTTTTCAATAATGGGTATCAATCCGGATTTTGAATTTATCGCCAAAAAGCTGCAGGATTATACAGGCACCCAATTACAGTCAAACGAAATTAAAGGCATGGTGCAGCAATTGGAGACCGTTTGTGCGCAGGCTTGTAAGGAATTAAAAGAAGAATACAATAACCTTAAATACACCCACAAATGACAATTGGAAATGAAATAAAGATATTCCTTGTAGATGATGATCCCATGTTCCTGAAAAAAATGGAAATTGAATTTCATAATCAAACGGATTATATCATAGAAACATTTACAACCGGCGAGCTTTGCATTGAAAACTTGTCAAAAAAACCTGATTTCATCATCCTGGATTATCATCTCGATAGTATTTATAAAAATGCGATGAACGGAATTGAAACGCTGGATAAAATAAAAGCGTTACATCCGGACATTCCTGTTGTCATATTATCATCCCAGGATCAGATCGAAGTGGCCATTAATTGCATGCATCACAAAGCTTTTGATTATGTAGTGAAAAGTGAAACAGCTTTTATGCGTCTTCAAAAAAATATTGCGGCCTATCTTCATTACGAAAAAATTGAAAAAGAATTAAGCTGGTATATGGCAAGGATATGATTCCAAATGCTTTTTTGTTAACAATTTTAAACTTCTGTAAATAATAAAATATTTTGAATTCAGATCTTCCACAAATTCCGCTTAATATTCTGCTGGCAGATGATGATGAAGACGATCGTACTTTCTTTGCAAATGCATTGAAAGAAATACCCGTAAATTCAAATCTTACCACTGTAAATGATGGCGAGCAGTTGATGGATTATTTTTCTAAAAACCCGGATTATTTACCTGAAATACTTTTCTTAGACTTAAGCATGCCACGCAAAAGTGGCTTTGAATGTTTAACGGAGATGAAAGATGATATTAAACTGAAAGAGATACCGGTGGTGATGTTTTCTACATCTTACACCCAGGATTTTAATTATGAATTAAGCATGATAAAAATATTGTATAATTTAGGTGTACAGGATTATATCCGCAAGCCCGGCAGTATTGGTGAACTCAAAGGGCTCATTTTCCATTCGTTTTTAAAAGTGATAAAAGAAAACCGGCTCAATCTTCAAAAAATAGATTTATGAAAAATTATTTTCAAAATATGTACTTTAATAAAAACATCACACGATGAAAGCAAAACAACTGAATGTATTGCTGGCAGATGATGATCCTGATGACTGTTTTTTCTTTGAGAAAGCTTTGCGGGAAATATCAATTTCCACTCAACTTACCATTGTTAATGATGGTGAGCGGCTAATGGATTATCTGTCTATAAATGCTAAAAAACTGCCCAATGTACTTTTTCTTGACCTGAATATGCCCCGCAAAAGCGGGTTCGAATGCTTAACGGAAATAACGGAAAACATAAAACTGAAAAATCTATATGTGATAATGTTTTCAACATCCTATACGCTGGATCGTAATTACGAGCAAAGCATGATAGATGTGCTGTTAAGGCTGGGAGCACAGGATTATATCCGTAAACCCGGCGATTTTACAAATTTAAAAGAACTCATTCTCCAGTCACTTTCAAAGCTGATAGAAAAAAGATCAGTCAATGGGAAAAAGAAAAAATGTGAAAATGATTTTCAAAATAACTAAATATTCTTATTTATGAAAATAATTAAATTAAACATCCTGCTTGCTGATGACGACATGGATGATTGCATGTTTTTTAAAAATGCATTAGAAGAATTGTCACCATTTGCCAAATTAACCGTAGTACATGATGGAGAACACCTGATGCAATACCTTTCTGATAACAGTTCCGGTAAAAACAGGATTGATGTGCTTTTTCTCGATATTAATATGCCCCGCAAAACAGGTCTTGAATGTTTATCAGAAATAAAAAGAAATCCGGGCCTGAAAAACATCCCGGTAGTTATTTTTTCCACATCTAACGCATGGGACACTATAAATATGCTTTTCAAAAGCGGGTCGCATATTTATATTCATAAGCCCAGTGATTTTGCACAATTAAAGCAGGTGATACAACATGCCCTTCCTATAGCAACAGAAGAAATATTTTCCAAAAATCCATTAAAGTACATCCTCAATGCTTCCAATGAAGACCGGCCCAGGCCGGCAAAAATGATTGAACAGGAAATTATTAAAATGTAATTCCCCTGATACTACATTAAAAATAATTAAAGCAAGGCTAAACTATATATATGAATTTAAAACCCCTGAGCGTACTGCTTGCAGATGACGATACAGACGATTGTATTTTTTTTAAAGAAGCAGTGGAGGAATTAACGATGGATACACAGCTGACAACGTTGGATGACGGGGAACAACTGATGGCACACCTCAACGGTAAAATAAACGAACTGCCGGATGTGTTGTTTCTTGACCTCAATATGCCACTTAAAAACGGATTTGAATGTTTATCAGAAATAAAAAGTAATCCGGGACTCAAACTGCTTCCTGTAATTATTTTTTCCACTTCCCTTGAACAGGAAGTAGTAAATCAGCTATATAAAAACGGGGCGCAATATTTTATAAGGAAACCGCCTGATTTTTCACAATTCAAAAAAATAATTCATCAGACATTTATTACGATAATAATACCAAAAATAATTTCACAACCCGCAAGGGAATATTTTGTACTGACCGTTCAAAACAGTTTGATATTATAAAAATAACCGGGACAGAATATGGATACACAAAAAAAAACAAAGGAGGAAAAGCTAATAATTGTCCGTAAAGAACTTGCTGTTCAAAAAAAAGAGAATGAAAGACTGTCAGCAGAATTAATCATTGCCCGCAGTGAACTTGCTTTTCAAAATGATGAAAAAGAAAAGCGGGCAGCAGAATTTAGTATTGCCAACAAAGAATTAGTCTTTCAAAATAATGAAAAAGAAAAGCGGGCAGCAGAATTAATCATTGCCAACAAAGAACTGGCTTTTCAAAATGTTGAAAAAGAAAAAATAGCAGCAGAATTAATTATAGCCAACAAAGAACTTGCTTTTCAAATCAAAGAGAAAGAAAAAAGAGCAGCAGAATTAATTACAGCTAACAAAGAGCTCCTGGCATTCACTTATATATCGAGTCATGATCTGCAGGAACCCCTGCGAAAAATACAAACCTTTGTAACGATCATACTTGAAAATGAATTTAATAATTTATCTGAAAAAGGCAAATATAATTTTCAACGGATGCAACTGGCTGCCGGCAGAATGCAGCAATTGATTGATGATTTGCTGGCTTTCTCCCGCATCAGTACTACGGAACTTATATTGGAAGAATATGACCTCAGTGTAATCATTGATGAAGTAAAAACTGAATTAAAAGACACTCTCCAGGAAAAACGGGCAACGATAGAAGCCATCGGGCTTTGTCCTGTCAACATTATTCCTTTTCAATTCCGGCAGCTTGTGTACAACCTGATAAGCAATGCACTTAAGTTTTCAAAACCTGATATACCATCACGCATCCTGATAACCAGCCGCATTGTAAACGGAACTGAGTTAAATATAAAAAGTTTTACATCCCTGTCACCGGAAAAAAAATATTGTCATATCACAGTTAAAGATAATGGTATTGGTTTCGAGCCCCGGTTCAGTGAACGGATTTTTGAAGTGTTTCAAAAATTACACGGGAAAGAAGTATATGCGGGCACAGGTATCGGACTAGCCATTGTAAAAAAAATTGTTGAGAATCATAAAGGTTTTATTAATGCTACCAGTGAATTAAACAAAGGAGCACAGTTTGATATCTATATACCTGCCTGAGGAAAATATCCCGATTTGACTGTATCGTAAAAACTAACCGGATATGTGATCATGTAACTTTTTTTAAAATTAAGGTGCCACTAACATGAGAAATGAGGTACATCTTTGTTTGTGTGTTTCCAAATCAAAAGAATTGCAGTTCCCCACCTCCTTTTGTGCTTTACAAATCTGTAAGGTAATATCATTGGGCAATAGATGTCATAAATATTTTTAAAGTTGGAATAACTCATCATTACATTTATTTAGGTCCTTTTTTAAAGGGTATATTATAATGAAAAAAGAAGGAGTTAAGTAAAGACTTAGCCCCCTCTTTATTATTGCCCGCTTTATTCTTGCTCAACTAAATTATCTCTCATCAATTTTACCTTGTCATGATCAGCCTTTAATAAACTATGTTGTGCTTTTATCATGGTTTGTTGCTCGGTTGTCAAATCATCAGAATCATCATTTAACACATCTTCATAAGTGTCCTTTGCCACATCTTCTCCATATTCACATGAATTAAGAATTGCTTTCCGGTCATTACCTGATAACGCTGCTTTTACATCCATCCAAACACGGAAAAACTTCCCTGTAGTTTTTGTACCATCTGTAGGCGTGCCGCCTAATTTGTTTACTTCTTCACCAAGTTCCTGATTGCATTGCTGGCTTGTTTTTGACAGTTCACTAAAGAAAGTTTTTAAATCCTGTTCCTCAGTTTCCTTAGACGCAGATTCATAACCTTCAATGCGGTCGTTATTAATTTGTATGAGTGTATTTAATACCTCAATTGTTTTTTCATTTTCCATTGTGTTTGTTTATTTAAGTGTGAATTAATGATTACTTTTTAGCACATTTTTTTTGACATACTAGATAATGGTCAAGCTGTGTTTTTTTATTGTTTTTTGAATTTATTTTGAAGTTTAACTGCATTGTCCCAAGAGCAACCAAATAATAACAAAAACTACTACAGTGCCCAGGCAGCCACCGCCTAATTTTTTTGCACCGTAACCTGCAATTAATCCTTTGAAAATGTTATTCATATTGATTTACTTTATGCTTCCATGGCAGCAGCTTCAACATTTATGGCTCTGGTTGCAATTTCTGTCAATTTTACATCAGCAGCTTTTTCTTCATTGAGTGTGGTTTCAAGCAATGTTACCGCTTCTGTCAAGTCCAATGTTTCTGCAAACTGGCGGAGTGTTCCGTAAGTAGCTATTTCATAATGCTCTACTTTTTGTCCTGCTGCAATAATACCTGCGTCACACATTGAGCCTGTTTCACAATCTTCCATTATTTCTTCAGCCTCTTTTATTAAGCCTGCCACAGCTTCACATTTAACCGCTTCTGCTTTTTTTCCAAATGTTGCAAACACCTGCTCAACACGGCTTACATGTTCTTCGGTTTCTGCAAGATGACCCGTTAATGCTTCAATCAATTCTTCTGATGTAGCGTTTTTAATCATTTTTGGGATAGCCTTTGTCAATGCTTTTTCTGCCCAATAAATGTCTTTTAATTCGTCTTCAAATAATTTCATTAGCTGCGAAGATTGCATTGTGCTTTTCTCGCTTGTATTTGTTTTACGTGTGCCATTTGAAGAACTTTTTGACTTTGTGTTTTTGTTTTCCATTTTTTTTTTTTTGTTAACTGATTATATATAAAAAATTTATAGTTTCCCTTTTGTTTATTTTCTTTGTCTGATTTACCATCTAACTCAGTAGTTAAACCAGATTTACCGGCAACATTCTTTAGCTCACCATTTACTGCTCTTAGCATCATGTGAATTGTGTCGCCAACAATTTCAAAATGGATAAATCCTTCTGTAGCAATATCCATTAGCATATCATATTTGTCAGGGGCTGTTTTTCTGCAACCGTATACCTGAACAAAATATCGCATGGCAGCTTTTAGTTCTCCAGTAGGCCAGCCAAACTGTTCTGCCAATAATTTAGCAACCGCAAATCTGGATTGGACACCCTTGCTTTAAATTGTAATTCTTTTACGTGGTGGAATATGGTTTCGTTTCATTGATTTATAATATAAAGGTGAATAAGGATATTGGTTTTTGTATTATATAACTATTGAAAAAAATTACATAATTCACATACGGCTGTATAGACCGTCATTCTAATAATGTGACACGAAGTTTTCTATTGGGTAAGTATTTATAAGTGCTAAAGGGAGATAAAAAGCGGGAAAGTAAGTCAACTCAGTATGATAGCCAATAGATGTAATTCAGAAGAAATAGTTTAAAGATTTGATTTCTCTAAGTACATAAGGACATAACTTATTCCGTTGAAGTAGTTGGGTGTGTCAAACAGGATTGCATATAACTTATCATTGCGATATTAAAGTATAAAAATGTTTGAATAAGAACTGACTGTACTAAATCTAAAAATTAAACTGCTCAGAAAATATTCTCTTACATTACTTTCTGAAATATATTCCTGCTTCCATTAAGTGTTTTCAATCATTCGTTTCATAAGCAATCAGCATTTGTTAAAAAAGAAGCTTAATTGTTAAAATACAATTGTGGCACGGTTATGGTCTTAGTGGTACAGATCATAAAACTCCTTTCCCATATTGTTTAACAGCTGTAACAATACAGGATTTCCTTATGGTGTTTAAAATCTATTTTCTATAATTTAAAATTAAAAATTATGTATACAACAAATGAACCAGGACTTACTTCAGAAAGCCGCCAACCAATCCGCAAAAACCGAAAAAATATTATTATCGGTGTTTTAGCATTTGCCTTGCTGGGTACAGCGGGATACTTACTAATCAATAATAATAAAACCGGGCAGGTTATTGAACAACAACAAGCTCAGATTGAGCAGGTGAGTTTTGAGAAAAGCGAAATTCAAATGAGTTTTGATGAGTCCTTGATCCGGCTTGATTCTATGAAAGTAACAAATGCTGATCTGAATAATCAACTGGAAGAAAAAAACAATGAGATTGCAAAAACTAAAACAGAAATACGCAGCATTCTAAATAAGAAAAATAATACAACAGCTGAATTGAACAGGGCAAAAGAACTGATTGCCTCGTTGAATGAAAAGATAAGCACTATGGAACAGGATGTGGCACGGTTAACACAGGAAAATCAAACTTTAACTCAGGATAAAGTAGTGTTGACACAGGAGAAAGAAGTATTGAGCCAGAATCTTACAGCTACTATTGTAGTAAACGAGGAGCTTTCAAAGAAAGTTGAAATTGCTTCTACATTGAATGCGTCCAATATTACCATCACGCCTATCAATGTAAAAAATAACGACAAAGAAAAAATAACAGCTTCCGCAAAAAGAGTTGATAAACTGGTAATATCTTTTGATGTAAATAACCGGATTGCAGAGCCCGGCCTGACAGATGTTTTTGTACTGGTTACCGGACCTGATGGCAAACTTATTGCTGCTGAATCATTGGGATCAGGCAGTTTTACTACCAGGCAGGTTGGAGATATATTTTATACAACGAAACTTCCGGTTGATATAGAAACTGCAACAACGAAAAAGGTAGCGTTTTCATTTTTACCCGGTACTGATTTTGTACAGGGAAATTATATCGTACAGATTTATCAAAATGGATTTCTGATCGGCGAAGGCAAACAGGAATTGAAAAGAGGTGGATTATTCGGTTGATCTGATTCGATTTTCACCTGACTAATATAAAAGAATTCCTATGATACTAAGAAGCAACCTGAAAAGGCTGCTTCTTTTTTATGCTTATATAATTGAGTCTTTTTCTATGTGAACGGTACAGCTAATTAACAAAATTGAATAATAACCCATTGAGCCTTCAAATGCCCTGTTTTCTAAAATCACAAATATAAATGCAGCAGATGTGTGAATCATGTAACATATTTAGAATCTAGTGTAACATTTACAAGGGCTGATGCAATCATCTTTGCATTGATGCTGCCGAAAACAAAAAGCATCTGTTCAAATCACAAAAGTTAAAAAATGAATCTGAAAAGAATCTTTGGTGCCATACTTACTATTCTCGGCATATGTGGACTTATTTATGCAGCCGTTTTATTCGTTAATACTTCGGGTGAAACCCGTGCTATTAAAACACTTGGTATATATGGAGTACTTGGCCTGATATTTTTCATTTCAGGAATTAGTCTGGTGCGTACAACAAAAGATGAGTCCTGAAATTATCAAGCGGTTTATGGGCATTATTATTCACCTAAATTATTAATCAACAAACAAAAAATAAAAAAAATGAAAAAATTCAATTTAATAATTGCTGCCGCAGTAATTGCGACAGGATTTGCATCATGTTCAAGCCAGGCAACAGAAGCCGAACAGGATGCTGCCAATGTAACGATGTATGTAGATTCGGTAGCAAAGCTTACCCCGGTTTATACAGCAGCCTATTGGACAACTTTAGATGAAGGTTACCAGTTAAGAGTAGCAAACTCCGATAAAACAATTGCAACACTTGAAATTACTGACAAAGAAAATTTAGAAGCCAGTAAAGTTCAGTTTGCAGCATTAAAATCTGATTACGAAGTAAAGATTGCTGAAAATAATGCAGCTATTGCAGCAGATTACAGACAGGTTTTAAGAACCAAATTATTCGGCGAAGGTGTGGTTGGCAATGACATGAGTTTTGGCTTTGCTACAGCTAATAATTTATTAAGCATTTATGAAAATTTTGTAAACGCAGTAGCTGATAACAAAAACAACTATTCAAGGGAAGATTGGGACGAAATAAAAGTTTTATACGAGGCTCTGGATACAAGAAAGAATGCGGTAGAAAAAGAATTACCAAAAGGTGATAATTTTAAGATTGCCAAATTGAAAATAAGATTCTCTTCAATTAAAGCAACCCACAGAGGCGGAACAAAAGCTGAAGAAAACAAAGCTGCAAAAGAATCAAATTAAGTTTTCTTTTTAGCATACCTTTCACATAATTTTTAAAAAAGCAACAGATAAATATCTGTTGCTTTTTTTATTGGAGTTATTTAAAGAAACAAAGACATGGTAACTATACGATTTGCAAGTAACAAATATGTGAATGATGTAAATTATACCATCCATCCTGTAACAAATGAAAGAATAAGAATTCCATCTTTGCTGTGCAATAATTCAATTGCACCATAAATAATAAAAATGAAATTAGTAACTCTTATCCTATCAACTTTTTTGCTTGGTTTTACAATGACCTCGTGTAAAAAAGAAAACAACAAAAATTCCTATCCTTATGCAGTCAGAATGACTGATGCCCCCGGCCCCTACTCTGCTGTAAATATAGATCTGCAGTCAGTGGTAGTAACCGGAAGTGACGGAAAAGATGTAACGATGAATGTAAAAGCCGGTATTTATAACCTGCTGAATTTTTCTAACGGAATTGATACCTTAATTGCTACCGGTGCTTTAGAGGTTGCTACTGTACAGCAGATCAGACTTATCCTGGGTACTAACAATACAGTGGTGCTTAATAATGTGACTTATCCTTTAAGTACACCTAGTGCTGATCAATCAGGCCTGAAACTTCAGGTAAATCAATCCCTGCAGGCAGGTGTACAATATAGTGTGCTCCTGGATTTTGATGCCAACAAATCTGTAGTTGAAACAGGAAACGGAACATACAAACTGAAACCTGTTATCAGAACAATTGAGGCAGCTATCAGCGGATCCGTTAAGGGCAAAATCACACCAGCAGGTACTTCAGCTTTTGTGACGGCAACATCAAGTACGAATGTTACCTATTCTTCCAATGTATCAGCCACCGGAGATTTTATAATTATGGGTTTACCGGCCGGAGTTTATTCGATTACCATTACACCGGCATCACCGCTGCTTCCTGTAACAGTTAATAATGTTTCTGTTACCACAGGTGTTACATCAAATATGGCAATAACTGTTTTTTAAATCAGTAAAAATGTTTTCTGAAAACACCCTGCTTTTATCAAGCAGGGTGTTTTTTTTATTCGATCCCTTTATCTGTTCACATAAACAAGTTTCGCCTTTTATTTAAACATGTGAATGATGTAATTTATATCAAATGTTTCATAACACTTACCTGAATAATGCCAGTTATTTTTGCAATCAACATTTATTTTCATCACAATCAAAAAATTAAAAAATGGATTCAAAACATGTATTATTGGGTGTATTGACAGGTGCTGTCGTTGGTGCTGCATTAGGTATATTATTTGCTCCGGACAAGGGATCAGTTACCCGTAAGAAAATTTCTCAAAAAGGAAGTGATTTACTTAACAGCATCTCTAATAGATTTGAAAAAATAAAAGAAGATGTTTCCGCCTTAACTGAAAACGGAAAGTTATTAGAGGAAGAAGTTTCAGCTTAAAGATCGCTGTAGTCAACTGAAAAAAGCAAAGTCAACAGACAAGAACCTGAGGGTTTAAATTTCCTGTTGATACTGGTATAAAAGAGTAAAATTTAAAAACATGGAAACCCCGGAGAGCTTAATTAAATCATTAGCTGAGAGAGCTGAACTGTACTTCAAAACCACTTACGAGCTTTCAAAGTTCAGATTATTGGAGACTACAACACATGTGGTGACGTCGGCCGTTTCACGGCTTGGCGTCATCATCATGTTTTCTTTTTTTGTACTTGTAATGAGTATTGGCATCGCATTGTTACTGGGCGATCTTCTTGGTAAATCCTATTATGGTTTTTTTATCGTTGCAGTATTTTATTTTGTTTCAGGAATTATATTCTATTTTTTCCTTCGTAAATGGATAAAAAAACCCGTCAGTGATTCAATCATTAAACAGGCTCTTCAATAAAGAAATATCATGCAAAAAATAAATTCAGCAAACGATCTTCGGAATGCCATTCTTCAACTAGAAATCAAACAGGCTGAAGAAGTGAATATATTGAAAGAACAATTTCATGTCGTTTATGAAAGTATAAAACCAGTCAACCTTATCAAAACTGCTTTCAAGGAAATAACTCAATCCGGTGAATTAAAAAACAACATTCTAAACACATCTGTTGGCCTTGCTGCCGGTTATGTTTCCAAATCATTATTTGAAGGTTCAACAAAGAGTCCGGTTAAAAAGCTTCTTGGCAGTGTTTTAATGTTTGGTATTTCAAACCTGGTTACAAAAAATCCTGAACCTGTTAAATCACTGGGAAATAAATTTCTGGAAATTATCAGGAGTAAATCGGTTGACAAGGTAAATGGAGTTAATAATAGCCAAACCAGGTAAATAATTTCCTGGAGTTTAAATTAAAATATTATACAAATTCCCCCGGTATACAAAGATATTTCTCCTCATTATCAATTTGCATGTTCTTATCATCATATCATCCTCTTAAAATTGTTGATAAGGAATTTGATAAATGTTGTCGTTTTATCAGGAATTAAAAAAATACAATCAAAATAAGATTGAAATAAACAAGTTATAAAAAATATTTAAAGCCATACTGATGACACAAAATATGACTATCGTACTTTATACATTCAATGATTTTCAGGAAGCTACTTTGACCCAGAGTAAGCTGAAGGCAAACGGAATAAATTCATTCCTGGAGAATCAGAACCCGATTGGCTTAAATCCGCTGGGAGGAATAGAACTGAAAATATTTTCAAAAGATAAAGAAGCAGCTGAAAAAATTATTAACGAATGAAAAAAGGTTGACGAGCGACTTGTATTTTTAAATCGTGTAATGATCGCTGAACCGGCATTTGTAATCGTTGATTGATGCTTACAGAAAAAAATCAGCTTGCATACAGCTACTTTTTTTGATTAGCCTGATGTATCTTTTATTTGCAGTTGTACTTTCCCGAATAATGTTTGTACAACTTTTGCATCGGGAGCAATTGTTAAAAACCCTTCCAGCAAATGATGCAGTTCATTTCGGATCA
>CAZOOT010000074.1:0-16887 GCA_964581455.1 uncultured Chitinophaga sp.
AAAGTTGAAAAAATGAGAACCGAGGCCGGTAGCCAGTTTCAGAATTTTTACACAAAAGGCACAGGTTTTTCCTTTAAAATAATTTTGGAAATAATAATTAATTCATTTAATAAATGAATCAATCGATTGTAAAGTTTTTAGAAGGGGACTCGAAATTATAAGTAAGATAAAATTTGGATTAATAATCCAAAAACATTTTGTTTTTTTCAATCTATTTTTATCTCACTTCCTGCATCTCTACCAATTTTTTGTAAAAACCATTTTGAGAAAGTAACTGATCATGTGTGCCGCGTTCTACAATTTTTCCCTTTTGCAATACAATAATTTCATCTGCATGCCTGATAGTAGATAATCTGTGAGCAATAACTATACTGGTTCTGTTTTGCATCATATTATTAATGGCATCCTGTACCAGTCTTTCACTTTCAGTATCGAGAGAAGAAGTGGCTTCATCGAGAATTAAAATCGGTGGATTTTTTAAAACCGCCCTGGCAATGGTCAATCTTTGTCTTTCGCCCCCACTCAGTTTGCTTCCGCGGTCGCCTATATTGCTATGATAGTCTCCCGGTCTTTTTATAATAAAATCATGAGCATTGGAAATCCTGGCAGCTTCAATTACCTGTTCTTCTGTTGCCCCCTGAAATCCCAAAGCAATATTGTTTCTGATTGTGTCATTAAATAAAATTGGCTCCTGTGTTACGATGCTCATCTGGCTGCGAACAGAATGAAGGGAGTAGTCTTTTATATTTATACCATCAATCAATACAGCACCGCTGGTTACATCATGAAATCTTGGAACAAGATCAGCCAAGGTAGATTTGCCGGCACCGGAAGAGCCTACCAAAGCAATTGTCATTCCTTTTTTTACTGTCAAACTGATATCATCCAGTATTAAATTATCCTCATAAGAAAAGCTGACATTTTTGAATTCAATTTTATCACTAAAATCGGTAAGCTGTTTTCCATTTGGATTATCATCAACTGTAACAGGCGTATTTAAAATTTCTTCAATCCTGTTGATCGCAGCGGCTCCTTTCCGCATATTGCTGAAAGATGTGGACAATGCTTTGGCCGGGTTAATGATATTATAGAATATTCCCAAAAAGCCAAGAAAAGCAGATGCTTCCAGCAATTCATTATTAAGAACCAAACGACCTCCATAATAAAGAACTGCAGTAAAAAGAATAACTCCCATTACCTCTGATAACGGGGATGCGAGATCTCTGCGATAGCTGATCTTGTTTTTTGAATGCAATAATTCACGGTTGCTGTTAAAAAATTTTGCCCTTAAAATTTTTTCAATATTAAATGCTTTAATTACCCTTAGTCCGCCTAAAGTTTCATCGAGAGTGGACAGGGTTTCTCCATATTTGTTGGCAACTTCTTTCGAATGTTTTTTCAATGATTTGGTAACCCGTCCAATGACAAGACCTAAAACGGGAATAAGAATCAATATAAATAAAGTAAGTTGTACACTGATCAGAAATAGTACTGTCAGCGTTACAAGAATTGTTAACGGGTCTTTGATCCAGCCTTCCAGAGTGCCAACTACTGATCCTTCAACCTCTGCTACATCATTGGTCATGCGGCTCATCAGGTCGCCTTTTCTTTTTTCATTAAAAAATCCTATGGGCAGCCTGAGCACTTTATCATAAAGGTCTTCCCGGAGTTGATTGATGATCTTGTTTTTTAAAGGATTCAATACATAAAAAGAAAGGTATAGGAAAAGATTTTTTAAGATGATAAAACAAACCATGAGAATACAAATTAAACCCAGCGTAGCTGATTTGCCTTTAGACTGTACAGCGTTGTACAAAAAATCATTAACTCCCTGGATCACAGGGTTGCTGCTTTTTGAAATTGCAGTTATCTGGTCCCCGGTAAAGATCAATTGCAGAAAAGGCATCAGCATACCGATAGAAACAATAGAAAAAATGATGCTCAGAAATGTGAAAAGGAAGTAAAAAAATATTTTTCCTTTATATGCTCTGAGATAAAGAAATATCCTGGCGTATTGTTTCATTTAAATTGCTTCTGTTGGAAAGGCGCAAAGTAACTAATTTTACGGCGTCCTTCGATGCTTTAACAGTGAAGGGGATTAAATATTTTATTAATTATGGAAGAAGGAAAAAGACAAAAGCAGATTGCAGGTTTATTAAATGCAGAGATGAATAAGATCTTTCAGAAACTTAGCCTGACGATGATTGACGGGGGTATGATCTCCATTTCCGCCGTTAAAGTAACTCCGGACCTTTTGGAAGCAAGATTTTATTTCAGTTTTTTTCAGGTAAAAGATGTTCCTGCCGCACTTTCTAAAATTGAAGACCGGCACCACGAAATAAAAAAAGAACTGACATCAAGTGTCCGGCATCAGCTAAGGAGTATGCCGGTGTTAAAATTTTTCCAGGATGATACACTCGATCATGTGTTTAAAATGGAAGAGTTATTCAAGGAAATAAAAAAGCAAAAACCGGGAGATGATAAGGAATTGAATAAAGATTAGGCAGCAAAAACATTTAAATCATAAAATTTTAAACTTTTGAACTTCCTTTTTGCCTGGCGATACTTCAAAGCAAAAAAAAGTACGAATGCAATTAATATTATTGCATGGATCAGTATTGTAGCCATGACTTTTGGAACAACCGCTTTGATCCTTGTACTAAGTGTGTTTAATGGTTTTGAAGGTTTGGTTAAATCACTTTATTCATCTTTTTATTCTGATATAAAAATATTCCCGGACAAAGGGAAAGTGTTAACGCTTACGGAAGAACAACTTAATAAGATCAAGGGAATATCGGGAATAAAAAACTATTCACTGGTTGCAGAAGAGAAAGGAATTTTACAACACTCCGGGCTGGATATTAATAATGATGAGTTTAATTTTCAGCGGGCCGTAACGATAAAAGGTGTAGATGAAAATTATAAATATGTTTCCGGCATTGCAGATAATATTGTCAGGGGAGAATTCAGTACCGGAAATTTTGAAAACCCATTCATTGTTCTGGGGGCAGGCGTAGAAGATGCACTTCAAGTCCGGGCAGAACAGAATATTTACCCGATAAAAGCTTATTTACCTAAAAAAAGCGAATCAGAGTTGTTTGATGCTTCAAGAAATGTAAGCACCGACCTGGTGAATACATCTGGTGTTTTTATTATTCAGCAGGAGTTTGATAACAATTTTGCCATAACCAATCTGGAGTTTGTAAAAAATATGCTGGGTTTGCAACAGCATGAATTCAGTGCTGCAGAAATAAAGCTAATAGATGAGAGCAATGCTGACGAAATCCGGGATATTTTAAAAAAAATGCTCGGAAATAACTATCTGGTGCAAACTAGGTATGAACAAAACCAGGGATTATATTCAATAATGCAGGCCGAGAAATGGGTGATCTATGCCGTACTGGTGCTGATCATGATCATTTTTTCCTTTACCATAGTCAGTTCCTTAACAATGCTGGTCATAGAAAAACAAAAAGATATCAGTGTGCTGAATGCTTTGGGCGGGAATAAAGATTTTATTCAAAAAATATTTTTAAGTGAAGGTCTGCTGATCGGGATCATAGGAGGTGTATCGGGAATGATACTTGCATTAGTGATAGCATGGTTGCAAATTAATTATAAGCTGATACCGCTTGAAGGTGGTTCTTTCCTGATAGATTATTTTCCTATTAAACTCCGGTTACCAGATTTTGTACTGGTAGCATTCACAGTTTTATTTATTGCATTACTTGCTGCCTGGATACCGGCACGGAAAGCAGCAACTCAGGCTTTTTCTTTGAGAAGTGAATAAAATGTAATCTGATGTAAAAAAAATACTGATATTATTAAATTCAATTAATAAAGAACAGTATTCTAATTTTTTTCTAATATTCTAATGAGCTTTTAATCTTTACAGTTTAATAATCTCCCAATGTCTCCGGCAATTGTGCCAATGCTTTTGCTAATTGTTCATCATTGGGTGCAACACCATGCCAGTTGTGGTCATTTTCCATAAAATCAACTCCCTTGCTCATAATTGTTTTCATGATGATCGCAATTGGTTTCCCTTTTCCGGTCAGCGATTTTGCTTTTTCAAGTGTAGCTACCACATCGTCCATATCATTGCCATCCATTTCAAGTGTATTCCACCCAAAGGCATCAAACTTTTCGCGGATATTTCCAAGACCCATTATTTTATCAGTTGGCCCGTCTATTTGCTGTCCGTTGAAATCAACAGTTGAGATCAGGTTGTCTATTTTATGGTGAGCTGCAAACATAATGGCTTCCCATACCTGGCCTTCGTCCAATTCTCCGTCACCATGTAAAGAATAAACAATAGTTTTTTCCTTGTTCAATCTCTTAGTAAGTGCAGCCCCAATAGCTACACTCATTCCCTGTCCCAAAGACCCGGAAGCAATCCGGATACCAGGTAAATGCTCATGAGTGGCCGGGTGGCCCTGTAAACGGGAATTTATTTTTCTGAAAGTTCCCAGTTCTTTTATGTCAAAATATCCTGCACGGGCAAGTGTGCTGTAATATACAGGTGATATATGGCCATTGGAAAGAATAAAAATATCTTCATTTTTACCATCCATTGAAAAATTACTGTCGTGGTTCATCGCTTTGAAAAATAGAGCAGTAAAATAATCAGCACAGCCAAGTGACCCGCCCGGATGACCGCTGTTTATACCGTGTACCATCCTTAAAATATCTCTTCTGATCTGCGTGGCTGTATTTTTCAAATCGGTCATATAATTTTGCTTTGTATTTGATTAAACTTTTTGAATTTGAAATACTCTAAAAATTTCAAAGTGACACAAAAGTGCATACTTTTTGTATATAAATTTCAAAATTTATCCCTTCTTTTAAAAAATGTGAACAGGGGATTAATGGTAAGATTACGGAAAACCAGAAATAAATACATTTGTAAACCTATTCTTTAAAATAAAAGTTTATTTTTGGGTTTAAGATCAGTACCTAGAGGAAAACCAGAAACCTTCAACCTAATACTGCTCTTATGAACACTTTTATTGTTTCCTATTTTATTATAGCTATCGTACTTTCACTTGCTATTAATTATCTTCTTTTAAAGTTTTCTTTCAATCTCGGATCAAGGGACAATATCACTTTTAAGCAGGTCAGGTGGTCTTCTCATGTGAAACCGGCAATAGGCGGCATATCTTTCTTTATTATTTTTCTGCTGTCCTGGGGAATATTTGGGCTTTTATCAAAAGAAAATGTACAGATTCCAACCTTGCAAATAATAGGAATAGTGGCGGCATGTAGTGTGGGTTTTCTTGCCGGACTTTATGACGATGCATTCAATACTAATCCACTGATAAAATTCTTAATGCAATTTACCTGCGGTATAATATTGATAGCTTGTGGAATTATAATTGAGATTTCAAACTCCGGATTGGTAAATATCTTTTTTACTCTTTTTTGGGTTGTAGGCCTGATGAATTCAATTAATATGCTGGACAACATGGATGGTGTAACAGCCTCCATTTCGGGATTAATAATTTGTGGAATCATGCTGGTTTTGGTTTATGATCAAAATCGTAATTCAGATTTTTTTATGTTGATACTTGCAGGAGTGCTGGGAGCCCTGATCGGGTTCTTAAAATTTAACTGGAGCCCGTCAAAGATTTATATGGGAGACACAGGCAGTCAGTTCCTGGGAATATTTCTTGCATCAACCAGCATTATTTTCCTTTGGCAGTTTAATGGGGGTAACCAGGGCTTGTTGCAGGTAAAACCATTTGTATTGCCAGCTTTGTTTTTTATAGTACCCATTATTGATACAACAACGGTTACATTTAGAAGATTACTCAAAGGAGGTTCGCCATTTGTAGGTGGTAAAGATCATATAACACATCACCTGGTTTACCTTGGGTTAAAAGAGAATCAAATAGTCTTAATACTAATTCTCACTACTTTGCTTTCTTTTCCTGCAGCCATACTTTTTCTTACAAATACATGGAATTTTTATTTGTCCTTTGCTTCCCTTGCCTATGTTATTCTTGTATTCTTAATTTTTCAGTTTTATTATAAAAAAGGGGAGATAATACAGCAAAAAAGAATACAAGACCAACGGCCGATACCAAAAATCACCAAAGAGTCTCTTGCAGCATTTACAGAAAAGCTACAATCTAAAAATTAATTCTTCCGCAAACTAAATTTATATTGGCTTTCACAGATAAGTGAAGTCGTTTTGTTAGTTTTGTCGTCTTCAAAAAAAGAGAATTATGAATCCCGAGGAAACAATACCTATTCAGCATAATGCTGAAGAGCTAATGAAAAAAGCCATTGACCACCTGGAAGCTGAATTGATCAAGATCCGGGCGGGTAAAGCAAATCCCCAAATGGTGGACGGAATTTCAGTTGATTATTATGGGTCCCTGATGCCCCTGAATCAGGTTTCAAATGTAAGTGTGTTGGACGCCAGAACTATTTCAATCCAGCCCTGGGAAAAAAACATGCTTCAGCCGATTGAAAGGGCAATCATTGCCGCCAATATTGGAATCAATCCTCAAAATGACGGAAACATCATACGCCTTTTCTTACCACCGCTTACTGAAGACAGAAGAAAGGAATTGGTAAAAAAATGCCATGCAGAAGGAGAACATTCCAAAATAGCCATCCGAAATATAAGAAGAGACGCCATTGAACACATAAAAAAATTACAAAAAAATGGCTTAAGTGAAGATGCGACCAAAGATGCCGAAGACGCCATTCAGGCTACCACAGACAAATTTGTATCGGAAGTAGAAAAACATCTTGCCTTAAAGGAGAAAGAAATAATGTCTGTTTAAAGATTTAAAATAATCAAATAACAAATTCCAATGCTGTTTCAGATTGGAATTTGTTATTTTGGGTATTACCTGTTTGCCAGGTAAACGCCAATTAAAATTATTCCAAGACATCCGATCTGCAAGAGAGTGATATTTTCACCATATACAATTCCCCAGCCAATGGCAATAAAGGGAATTCCGTAAGTTACAAGTGATGCAAACAATCCACCGGCTTTTTGCACCAGGATATAAAAAAGAGCGGTGGCAATAGCACTGGCAACCACACCAAGTAATACAGAGGCAATTATTGGCCACCTGATCTCTGATGGTTCATTTAACCTGAGATTAAAATCGGCCATTACTGATAAAAAATCCTGTTGGTACAGAATCGCTGCTGTTGGAATCAACATAAACACAAGTGAAACGGTTGCAAGGTGAATCGGATTAATATCTTTTAGATAATGGCTTACAATATTCACATTTACTCCATATAAAATAGTTCCGAGTAAAATCCAGAATGCATATTCAAGGTTTTCAAAACTTATTCCTTTATCTCCTGAGATGGTAAGCAGGCAAAGTCCTGCAAAGCCAATCAAAACACCAATGATCTTTCTTGTTCCAACTTTAGACTTGAAAAACATTGCCCCAATCACTACAACACAAATTGGCGTCAGCGAATTAAGAATACCTGCCAGTGAGCTGTCAATATTTTTGGCAATAGCACCTGCAAATAAATAAGCCGGTAACAGATTGCCGCAAATGGCGGAGAAGATTATTAGCGGAAGTCTCCTTTTAGGGATTTTCAAAAAATGAAAAACAGCAAATGGCAACATGACCAAGCCTGCAGAGAAAATCCGGATAGACGCAATTTGGCTTGCTGTTAATCCTTCTGCACCCATACGCATAAGGATAAAGGAACTGCCCCAGATAATACAGAGAATTACAAATAATGCCCAGCTGAGAAAACGATCTCTTTTCATAAATGACGGGCAAAGGTCAACATTCAAAATTAAACCTTCATATTTTTTTTATATTGTGTATCATATAAATGACAATTATGGGAAAAGTAGTTTTGAAAGAAATTAGTACCCGGGCTCCGGAAGAAATGGATAAGTCTGAAACAAAAAAAAGGACTGAGCAAATAGTAAATGAGCTGGATGAGCTGCAAAATCTATTATATGCAGAAGGGAAACATTCCATACTGATCGTATTGCAGGGGATGGATGCAAGCGGAAAGGACGGGCTTATCCGAAATGTGTTTGGGAAAATGAATCCACAAGGTGTGAATGTAACTTCATTTAAAGCGCCAACTGCACAGGAATTATCGCATGATTTTTTATGGCGGGTTCATCAAAATACACCCGCAAAAGGGATGATCCGGATATTTAACAGAAGCCATTATGAAGATATTTTAATAACCCGTGTACACGGATGGTGTAATGATGAACTGGCTAAAAAAAGAATACGATCGATCAATGATTTTGAACGATTGTTAATGGAACAAAATCAAACGCATATTTTAAAATTTTATCTCCATGTTTCAGCAGAGGAACAACAGGAACGCTTGCAGGAGAGAATACATAACCCGGCAAAAATGTGGAAGTACAATGAAAAAGATTTTACGGAAGCCAAACTTCGGGATAAGTACAATGAGATGTATGAGGAATGTTTTGAATTTTGCAACGAAGTTCCCTGGACAATTGTTCCGGCCGATCAGAACTGGTATAAAGAATTTATTGTTGCTACTCAGTTTTATGAATTGTTGAAAAGTCTGAACATGCAATTCCCTGTCTTAAAAAAGTAGCTTATTGTTTTTTCTTATATTCAAATTTTTTTATCACCAACTAAAACAAATTATTTATGGGAATGATCAAAGAGTTTAAAGATTTTGCCATGAAAGGCAATCTCGTTGATATTGCAGTCGCTTTTGTTATGGGTGGCGCATTCGGAAAAGTAATTACGTCTTTAACTTCTGACCTGGTTGCTCCTCTTGTAGGATTACTTACAGGAAAAGATCTGAGTAAGAATATGCTTGTAATAAAAGAAGCTGTTGCAGAAGTAAAAGATGCTGCGGGAACAATTGTGACTGAGGCTCAGGCCGAAGTCGCATTGAGATGGGGTTCATTTTTAACTGCAGTTATTGATTTTGTTATTGTAGCATTTGTGATGTTTTTAATTATAAAAGCAATTAACAGTATGAAGAAAAAAGAAGAAGCGGCTCCGGCTGCACCTGCAGAAGATATTGTATTACTCAGAGAGATAAGAGATTCACTAAAGAAATAGAACATAATAAAATTGTAAAATAATCGGCAAGAAGCTTCTAATAAAAAATTCTTGCCGATTATTGCATTTTTTAAAAACCGGAAATGAGTAAATTTTTTTTGTTTCTTTTCTTTTTTGGGAATTCAGTTTTATTGTGTGCACAGGAGTTATCAATGAAAGATCTGTTGCTGGTAAGTAATAAACCATTTAAAAGCCTGGATTCGAACGGATGGAAAAAATCCGGAACATTTATAATGAATGTCAACCAGGGAACACTGAGTAACTGGGCAGCCGGTGGTGAGCAAAGTGTATTCGGCGTAAACGGCATTTTAAATTACGTACTGAATTTAAGGTCAAATAATCATACATGGGACAATAATATAGACCTGGCACTGGGATTTCAAAATGCAACAAGCTTTGGAAAATTCAGAAAGATAGATGACCGGATTGATGTGACCAGCAAATATGCTTACCAGGTTAGTAAAAAAGGATATATAGGTGTGTTGGCAAACTTTAATTCCCAGGCACTGGCAGGATACGATTACTCAAAAGTTCCCAATGTAAAAATTTCAAGTTTTCTTACTCCCGGAAAGATTATGTTGTCACCGGGTTTCAATTATAAATTTGATGAAAGAATTTCTTTTTATGTTTCACCATTAACAATAAGATGGGTGTTGAAAAATAATGCCGGTTTCTTTCATCAGGCAAAATTTGGTGTTGATTCTGCCAGTAAAGTCAACAACGAGCTCGGTGCATATTTTACAGCAAAGGCAAAAATACCCCTGGCCAAATGGGCGACATTCACCAGCCGAATTGATTTGTTTAGTAATTATAAAAGAAACCCTCAAAATGTGGATCTGCTGATGAATAATTTATTAACCCTTAAATTTTCAAAAGTGCTTGCAACCAATATAACCCTTGACCTGATTTATGATGATGATATTATAAAAAGGCTACAGCTAAAAGAAATATTGGGTGTAGGCTTAACTGTAAAACTATAGTTTGCAAATATGGAAATAACTTGTTTAAAAGCCTTTAATAAGCTAAAAATGCAGTTTGCCACGGAACAATCCACTTATAAAATGTGCATTGTTAGCACAAAAATTCAGTTCATAATATTTTAATAGTCAGCCAAAGTCCCGTTATTTTGTAAATAAAATTTATTTATTTGCCGGGTGAGTTATCCAAGCCAGCACTTTGGACCTTCGGCACAATTACTTTAAAGCCAGCTTACTTGAATAATATTTCTTACCAGATCAAACTTCCTCAGTTTGAAGGTCCATTTGACCTTCTGCTTTTCTTTATTGAAAGAGATGAATTGGATATTTATAATATCCCGATCACAAAGATCACTGATGATTTCCTGGAGTTTATCCAGGGCCAGGATATTTTAAATATTGAACAGTCCAGTGAGTTTATCCTCTTTATTTCAACTTTGATGCGGATAAAGGCAAAAACATTGTTACCCCGAAAAGAACTTGATGAGCAGGGAAATGAAATAGATCCAAGGCTGGAACTTGTAAATAAAATTCTTGAATATAAAAGATTCAAAGAGGCTTCGGCTCAAATGATGGAAATGGAAGCCAACCGCATGTTGCTGGTAAAAAGAGGAAACCTGCAGAAAGAACTGGCAGGAATTGGCGAAGAAGCTGCAGAAGGTACCGAGATCCAGACCATCACTATGTTCAGATTGATGCGGGCATTTGAGCGAGTGATGCAGAGATACCAGGATACAAAGAACCGGCCGGTACATACGGTGATCCGGTATGAGTATACTATGGAGGGAAGCCGGGACCATATGCTTTCGCAGGCACAACAGGAAAAAACACTTGCGTTTGAAAAGATCTTTGGAAGTTGTGATAACAGGGTGCATGCCATTTTTCTTTTCCTGAGTTTGCTGGAACTGGTGCAGCAAAAGTTTTTGAAAATAGTAATAGGAGAAGGGAAAAATAATTTTATTATTGAATACAACGAGCCGGAGAACAGGCTGGCCGAACTGGAAGAAATTTCCCGATAACTATCGGGACAACCCAATAATTTTTTTTAAACACTTTTTTAAAATAAATAAAAACCATGAAAAGATCATCAGCAACTGCCAACTGGAAAGGCTCTGGTAAAGAAGGAAGCGGAAAACTGCTTACCCAATCCGGAGTTATAAAAAATAAAAATTACGATTATAAAAGCCGGTTTGAAGACGGCAGTTTTACAAATCCTGAGGAGTTAATTGCAGCAGCACATGCCGGATGTTTTTCCATGAAACTGAGTTTTGTGCTGGGTGCAGCCGGGCTAACGCCAAACCGTATCGAAACAAAATGCACGGTTACATTGGAAAACGGAACTATTACCGGAAGCCACCTGGAAGTAAGAGCAAAAGTTGCAAGATGCAAGCCGGCTGCCTTTGCAGAATATGCAGCTGAGGCCAAAGCTACCTGCCCGGTGAGCAAAGCATTGGGTGCAATTAATATTACAATGGAAGCTACACAGGTGAAGAGTTTTAAAGTGAAGCCGGTGGAATAACAAAGAATTTACATAAATCTTTTAAGCCATCTAATTCATTGGATGGCTTTTTTATTTAATATCAATGAATCTTTTTGATTATTGTTACTACCGTTTCATTTCTTCCCTCTCTTTCAACATAAGTTCCAACTCTAAGTGTCCGCATTGTACTAAGCATTGGCAAATCTCTTCCATTAAATATAGTAGCAATCGTTTCATTTGGTGTCATGAATTCTTCCTCCACCATTTGTGGCTGGTCGCATGTGCCAATAACTGATTTCTGAAACCTTCCGTTCCTCGTTGAATCGTATGAAATTTTGATATATGCACTCCTACCAGCTGTATCAAGTTCCAGCTCAGTGTACACCCGCCCATTTCCTTTTACTGTCATACCACAAAGCTTGTCTTCACCATTGGAAGCCCGCATGGCACTACATATATCAATATTAATATCCAGTTCAAGGACACCGGTATAAAGAATGGGGTCATAGCGTCCTACATTTTCCACACCGGAAAGCCTTCCTTTAAGTACCACTTTCCCACTAGGGTTTATAGGACAGTCTTCAAGTGTTCCGTGAAGAAGTACATGGCCAGTATGTGTAAAGACAACCTCGTACTCTGCGGATTGATTGTTGGCGACTTTATTAGATTCTACCAGATTAAATCTAAAGCTGCTTAATAAAAACCCAATTGTAAAAAACAAGAGCATCATTTGATTAGTTTTCATGGTGTTCTTAGTTTAGATAATATTATAAAAATGTCTTTTCACTTGTCAATCATCGCCTGTAATTTTTCAACCGGAAAATCCAGCAAAAACTTTTTTTCATATTCTTTATGTACGGGATAAAAATCAACATCCCATTTCCAACTCAATACCATGAACTGAGGAACATAGCTGGGGAGTTCTTTGCGCATATAATCCAGGTTTTCGGTAACCAGCATAACACCTTTTTGGGGATCGGTTTCAAAAACAACAGGACTTGAATAATACATAACCTGGATTATAGCCGGTGCATCCAGCAGCCCTTCACTGCTGGTTTTTTCCAGTTCATCGGTAAACATTTTCAACTCTGCTTCTTTATTCTTTTTTGCATTAGTTACTTGTTCGTCCCTTCTTTGCTGGTCTGTTTGATAACCGGTTAGATAATAGTCAACTGACGATTTCAAACGTTTGGGATCATTTCCGAAATCCTTTTCAAATTTGGCAAGCTTTGCTTTCTTTTCTGCTTCCTGTACCTCAAGGCTGCGTACAGGTTGTTGAATTAAAGCCCGGATCATTTTATCATGCAGCTGTTCAGTGAAAGCAATACAGCGATCGAGATACTGTTTTCTTGTTACAGGTTTATACGGCAACAACCCGTTTCGGTGTATCAATACAAAGCGGCCTTTGCCACTTACATCTCCATATAATTCAAAATTTTTCCATTTTTCATTTATTACAGCACTGAGTTTTCTAACCGGCAGCCCGTTTATTGTCCAGTCATCATCTACCGCAGGGCCATCCATAAGTCCGGAAAAATTATTTATAGATATCCCGGCACCGGCGTTGTTTTCATTTGAACTACCGGGCATAAACACAATGCCTTTATCAGTATGTGCACAGTAATGAGGGGAAAAATTGAAGAAATTACCGTAAGATACATTGGGCAATATTTTTACGTAATCAAAACTAAGATCACCATCCGTAGAGAGACGGTATTTCCGGGTGGAACCAAAATAACAGATGCCAGTACTTTTTCTCACTCGGATGTCAACACCGGTTGGCTGTGGAAACAGATTCATAAAAATATTTTTTATCGCATCAAGACGTTTGAAAACTTCCAGTTTCTGTGTTTGATTAACAGCGTTTATATTATCAGGAAGAGTGGTCCATTTTCCTTTAACTGTCATAGCCACGGCAGCGGTGCAGGGGGCATCTGTAGTAGTAGCATTCTGCGCCCGGGTTAAACAGTGAATGCTGAGTAAAGAAATAATAAGAATTTGTTTTTTCATATTCAATTTTTTATCCGGTCATTGTCTTCTTAATACATCGTGATTATGACTGAGTGTGAGAATTGACGATGGGTCAGCATTTTTTTTGTCAAAGGCTGACTCTGTAAAAGCAATTCTTATTTTCTTCCCATCGTTGTAATTAAATATCAATGTATGATTTTTTACTTCATATGTCCCAGTTCCCGGTAACAATGCCGGGTTGAGACAATCAACATATTCATGATACAATATCCTGATAGCGCCTTTATCATTAAACTTTCCATTCATGGTGAAACTGATAGCGGGAATTGTACCGTTCCATTCATTCATTATATAATTGCCATCGAGCTTTACATAATTAACGCCGCTTAGTTTTATAAATGCATGATCTGTTTTATTGGTAGTGATCACAAGCTTGTTTTTTTCCATCCGCAAAGGAATCTCTGCGTATGGTAGTTTCAAAACTCCTTTGCCATTACTGAAACTGTATGTTCCCCAATCTCTGCGATTATTTTCGGCTTTTATCCATGTGTTCAACTGATCTAAACCTTCAGCGGGAAAATATTTTCCAAAATATGCCTGGCCATTTGAAAATAAAATAAGATGCTTTACATCTAACTCAGCCCCCAATTCCGCCCCTGGTTTTGCAATGCCAACCGACATCGAGAGACCCTGCCATACACCTCCGGCACCATCATCAATCGCAATACCTTTTTTTACAACCGGGTCTTTCCAATCATCAAATTTTAGTGAGAATAAAAATTCTTCTATCACATTTTTAGTGTCAAGCCGATCAGAGGGATAATATCTTGAAAGACCATTACAGGTATTTCTTGATTTTATAACAGCAATCCTTTCATAACGGTTATTTATTTTGATCACAAAAAGTTCAAGCCCGTATTCATCAGGATAAGAAGTGCCATTATTAACCTGGATGCCTCCTGAGCACCGGATATATTCCCATCCTTTAAAAGATATTTTAGGTTCGAGGGCACTGTAGTTTCCTGCGCTTACCTCATTCATTTGTGTTACCTGTAATTCAGTACAGGTTTTATTATAACATTCCCGTAGTGCTTCTGATATTTTGCCGGAAAAAATTACCGGCTCCATCACCTGAATTCCCAGAAATTCTTTTGCTGGTAAAGTTGAAGGAGTAATTAATGCGCAGTTCTGATATTTAGTCAGTTTCCATCCTGCAGGAACTGTATAAATCAACTTGCCAAATTTTTCTGACTGGCAAACAACATTTTTCATGAGCAATACATTAATAAGCAGTAATAAAAATCTGACTTGCATGAATAGCTATTTTAAAAAATCAAAGGCAGGAATCCCGACGCCAGGTTAATCTTACTCGACAACCGCCAACCAAAGCAGGCATCACATACCATTTTTTTTCAAGCAGGGTATGTATACCAAGAAGTTTTGCTTTCCAGAAAGTCATAGGTTTTGTATTGTCAAGAACAGATAACGCAAACTTTCTATTCGAAACAGATTTGTTTTGTATTTCAAGTGTTGCAATGCCCGGCTCAAGTATAAAATCAATTTCATTTGTTGCAACACCGGATGCATTATAATCAACTAAAAAGACTATTTCATCGCAATCAAGACCGCCGGTAAGTAACATTCCTCTCGCATCACCCGGTTCAAATGGCAAAGGATAAACAATCTTTACAAAATCGGAATCCGTTTTTGATAGCCGGGTGTTTTTGGTAAACGTAAATCCGTTCTTGGTGAGTTCCGGCGGGAAATAATAATGCATGATAGAACGGCTGTCATAAATGGTAGAGTTGGTTTCTGTTATTGAATATCGGGCAAAGATCTGTTCGTCCACCTGTTTTTCACTCCAGTTATTTGGGGAAGAACTAAAGTAACTGTTCACCTTATCCTTGTCCCATTGAATACCACCGGTCGGCGCTTGGTGTTCGTGAATAAAACCAATGGCATGACCAAATTCATGAAGAATTGTCCTTCTGAATTCATCTTCTTCAGTACTATCAGTGAACCATCCAAAATTCATTGTCTTTTTACTCTTATCAACTAATAAAGCATTCCTACCTATATGAGACCAGCTTCCATCTGCAGTATCAAATCCAACCCGGATAGTAGCACCGGCAGCGGATGCGACAAAGCGAAACCGGATATTGGCTATATTTTCCCACACAACTACATACTGTTTTACTTTATTGATTACAAAATTTGTTGTCTGATCGGGATAGAAACCTACCGTGAGCTCCTGGCCCACGTTCCACATTTTATCTGTTAGCAGGGAAAGTTGTTGTTTGATTACACCCGGAATCTCCTGAATAGTTCCGTCAGCATTTATTTTCGGAACGAACCTATATACTTCATCAGGAGGTCGGGGTGGCAGGGTATCAGTAATCATTTTATCAATACATAGTTGAATAGTTTTAGGGATGTATGTTTTTAAGTTATTTACAGAATCAGCTTTAATTTTTGGAGAATTTATATTCACCGGCTGGATAAGTCCGTCATTTCCCAGGTTGACATTTTGTATAACAGTTTCGTTGCTTTTGCTATTCTGATCAACAGATTGGATTTTCTGGGGGGCTGAGGTTTTTATATCTAGGGATGATATGTTCTTACCAGTGTTTGTTTTATCTACCGGTGTTTTAATATCTGGTGTTACTTTTGGTCTGTAACAAGGAGCTACATTTCTGCAATCTGCTGCTGAGAATATATAAGCCGACCCCGCCGATGTTAAAGCATTTCCATCTTTATCATCTTCCTGGTCAACAATAGTACCACCAATAATATCGCATCCGCTGATTGCAACAGTATAGCCAAAGTTGTCAAGTTGTGATCTGTCGAATGTGGCAAGCTTTCCTGACTGCGACCATCTGCCATTTTTATCCTGGTAATACACATAAATAGCTCCAGCATCAGGAATTCGATTATCTAAACTATCTGTATCCTGTTTTAAAGCACTCACAATAGCATAATCACCACTCATACTTACTGACCAACCGAGATAATCATCCGCTCTGCGATCTTCAGGATTAATTTTTAATACTTGCTTCCATGAACCGTCTTCAGGAGTTAGAATAACACCACCACTGGGCCGAACTTTGCCAGGAGAAGCCCCGCGGGAAAAAATATAAGCATTGCCGGTGTATGCTCTTGAATTGGGATCAGCAGTTTCTGTTTTTCTTCTTGCACCGACTATTGCATTATCACCACTGATGGCAACTGAAATACCAAATTCATCATAGGCGGCTCTGTCGTCAGGAGCAATTTTTTGTACTTGTTTCCATTTACCTCCTGAACGTTCAAAAATATAAGCAGCACCTGCGGCTTCCATTTTATTTCCGTCTTTATTATCAAAATCAGCACCCCATGCGCCGGCAATGATCAGATCACCACAAAT
>CAZOOT010000075.1:0-389 GCA_964581455.1 uncultured Chitinophaga sp.
AATCGGTGCAGGCTTTTTATATGTAAAAAAAGAAAATATTCCCGGCATCAGTCCTTTACTGGCATCTGATGACAAACAGGATGATGATATTTACAGATTAAATCATACCGGAACCCATCCGGTTTATACGGATCTGACCATATCAGATGCAATAAATTTTTATCAGAAAATCGGACCAGAAAGAAAAGAGGCGAGATTAAGATACCTGCAGCTTTACTGGACAGATAAGGTAAGAGACTTGCCAAACATAATTTTAAATACACCAAAAGACCCAACCCGTTCATGTGGCATTGCCAATGTTGGAATAAAAGGGATGAAGCCTTCATTACTGGCAGAAACTTTATTGAATAAGTATAAAATTTATACCGTTGCTATAGAAAGGGGTATTG
>CAZOOT010000075.1:399-16818 GCA_964581455.1 uncultured Chitinophaga sp.
TTGTACAGGGTTGCCGCATTACACCAAATATTTATACTACTCCATCAGAGCTGGATGAATTTGTCAAGGCTTTAAAAGAGCTGGCTTCATAATTTCAGTTTGGTAAAAAATAAAGAATTGAATTAGTATTGCACATGGTTTCTTCGCTCAATGATTTCCAAAAAGTTTTTTTTATTGGTATTGCCGGTACTGGAATGAGTGCACTTGCACAATATTTAAAAAGTATGGGGAAGGATGTCAGTGGCTCCGATCGTTATTTTTCTCCGGATACATTTAATGAAACAAAAGATAAGCTGGAAGCTGAAGGGATCAATTGTTTTTTACAGGATGGAACAGGCATTGATAAAAAAACAGACCTGGTAGTTGCCAGTACAGCCATTGAAGACACTGTATTTGAAATACAGAAAGCAAAACAGCTCGGGATTACCATTATCAGGAGAAGTGAATTGCTGGCATTGATTTCTTTCAGCAAAAAAACAATTGCGGTAGGAGGCACTTCAGGCAAGAGCACAACCGTTGCCATGTTATATGATATCCTGGAATATGCAGGACTGCAGCCGGGTATCATCAGCGGTGCAGGTTTAGTAAGTATAATAAAGGAGAATAAAATCGGTAATGCAAAATTGGGAGCAGGAGAGTGGTTGGTGATAGAAGCAGATGAAAGTGATGGTTCAATTGTTCTGTACAAACCTGAAATAGGACTTTTATTAAATATAGATAAGGACCATAAAGACATTGAAGAGTTGATGAAGATCTTTGAGATTTTTAAAAACAATAGTAAAAAATTTATCGTCAACCAGTCTCATCCACTGTCAAAGAAATTGTCTCAACATAATCAGCAGGATTTTTCAATAGATGAAAATTCCGGGGCCGGATATATTGCAGGAAATTTTAAACAGGAAGGACTATCCATTCAGTTCAATATTCAACAGTCATTATTCAGCATTCATTCTGTAGGAAAACACAGTATGGAAAATGCCCTTGCGGCCATTGCCGTTGCCAGTCAGATTGGAGTTGATCTGAAAACCTGTGCTGAAGCTTTGGAAAAATATGAGGGAATTTATCGCAGGCACCAGGTATATGGAAATAAAAAAGGCGTTTGGGTGATTGATGATTATGCTCATAATCCTGCCAAATGCGCTGCCAGTATACAGGCTTGCCAGGCAATAGCTCCCAAAGTGATCGCCTGGTTGCAGCCACATGGGTATGTGCCGACAAAATTTTTGCGAAAAGATTTTGTAATTGAAATAGGAGTTTCATTAAGACCACAGGATGAAATATGGATGAGTGAAATATTTTATGCCGGTGGCACCACAACAAAAGATATCTCTTCCGGTGATCTTATCAATGATCTGAAAGATAAAGGAGCCAATGCTTTTTTTGTTGAAGACAGAAATAATCTTGTTACTGCTGTCCGGCCTCATCTTACAGAAAACTGTGTACTGCTACTCATGGGAGCAAGAGATCCTTCTTTAGAGAGCTTTGCCAGAGCCGTTTGGAAGCATTTATAAAAACTTGCTATACACGGAACCGTTGCTTAAATTTAATGTCTAAACTTTTCAAACATTTTTATGCAACTTTTATCTTACCGCTTTTGCCATATCATTATTTTATTTTCAATTATAGTATTTTCAAACTGCAACAAAAGGCAGTTGCAAACTGAAGTACTTTCAGAAGAAAATAAAAAGACAAATATTGCTGCAGAAATTACATCAGCTTGTGATTATGATCTTAATGAATCAACACTTACTTCAACCGGCTGGACAAAAAGATTGGATGAGAATTTTTCAAGCAACCTTAGCCAATGGAATATCTGGACCGGAGGCGCTTTTAATAATGAACTGCAGCATTATCAGACATCCAATCTCGTCTTGAACAACGGTATTTTATCAATAGAAGCAAAAAGAGAAAGTGTAATTGGTGTCACTACGCCTTTTGATCAAACACAAAAATCATTTGATTTTACTTCGGGGAGAATTGAATCTAAAACACATTTTTCAGCATCCAATTCTACTCCTAAAGTAAGAATGATTGCCCGCATCAAATTACCAACCGGGTATGGTATGTGGCCTGCTTTCTGGAGTTACGGGGATCCCTGGCCAACACAAGGTGAGATTGATATCCTGGAAGCCAGGGGAAATGAACCATTCAAATATCATACTGCTTATTGGTATGGCCGTCGTGCCGGAGTAAATATTGCGAACAATACTGAGGCTACGGTTAATTCAGCTACAAGTCTGACAGATTGTTGGCATGTATATGAAGTGATCTGGGAAAAAAACAGTCTCACCTATATATTCGATGGACAAGTAGTGGTTACAAAAACAGGCGGATGGATACCTAATTTTTTTCGAAAATCTGAACGGGTTACTTTAAATCTTGCTGTGGGTGGTGGATTCTTTGGCAACCCGCCTGCTTCATCAATAGAAACAGGGACAATGCAAATTGATTGGGTAAAAGTCTTTACTTCCAATTAGATTTGCTGCATGGCTTCAACACTTATCAGCAATATCAAAACACTGGTTAATGTCAGGGAAGAATCAAAACTTCTTCGTGGAAAAGAACTTGCAGAACTTCCTATACTTGAAGATGCATTCCTGGTAATTGAAAATGGAAGAATTGCTGAATATGGGACAATGGAGCAAATTTCAAATTCCAGGTATCAAACTCCCCATAAAACCATAAATGCTTCCGGCCAATTCATCCTGCCTGCGTGGTGCGATAGTCATACACATCTTGTTTTTGCCACCAGCAGAGAAGAAGAGTTTGTAGATAAAATAAAGGGATTGAGTTATGCAGAGATTGCAGCAAAGGGTGGAGGTATTCTGAATTCAGCAGGTAAATTAAATGCAATGAGTGAGGATGAGCTTTTTGATCTTGCCTGGAAAAGACTGGAGGAGGTAAGCAGATTAGGCACCGGTGCAATTGAAATAAAAAGTGGGTATGGATTATCTGTTAGCGGTGAATTAAAGATGTTGCGGGTAATTAAAAAACTAAAGGAAAGATCAGGTCTCTTAATCAAATCAACTTTTCTTGGAGCACATTCCTATCCTTTGGAATTTAAAGAAAATCACCAGGGCTACATAGATCTGATAATAAAAGAAATGCTTCCGGTGATCGCTAAAGAAAAACTGGCGGACTATATAGATGTGTTTTGTGAAACCGGTTTTTTTTCTCCTGAGGAAACAGAAACAATCAGTAGGGCAGGAATAAGCTTTGGCTTAAAACCAAAAATCCATGCCAACCAGCTTAATCTATCTGGAGGCGTAGAAGCAGGAGTGAAATTGGGAGCTGTTTCAGTTGATCATCTGGAGATTATGGATGATTCTTCAATTAAAGCATTGGCAGATTCTGATATAATTGGAACCTTATTGCCAACTGCAGCATTTTATTTAAGGATGCCTTTTCAACCCGCAAGAAAATTAATTGATGCGGATTGTGCAATAGCATTAGCATCTGATTACAATCCGGGTTCTTCACCATCAGGAAATATGAACCTGGTTGTTGCCATGAGCTGTATTGGAATGAAAATGCTGCCTGAAGAAGCGATCAATGCGGCAACTATAAATGGTGCTTTTGCCATGGAATTGCAAAACGAAGCTGGCAGTATTACCATAGGCAAGAAAGCAAACCTGATTTTTACCAAACAAATACCTTCACTGGCTTACCTGCCTTATTCTTTTGGAAATAACCTGATAGATAAAGTGATGATCAATGGGGAATTCATTTAAGATGGTAGGTCAGGGAAACCAGACCCGTAGAATAGGTTTCGGAATGAATAAGTTTTAAATGTATTCTTTCTGTGATATCACTGAACAAGTGCTTGCCAGAACCAAGTATAATTGGATGTACTGATAACCAGAGTTCGTCTACAAGACCCAGTTTTAAAAGCGACGTTACTAATTTAGCACCACCAAAAAGCCAAATGTCTTTTCCCTTTTCATTCCGGATCTTTTCAATTTCTTCTTTCACGTTATTCTTAATCAGGAAAACACCATCTTTTACCGATTCAAGTGTAGTGGAAAAAACATATTCCTTTAGCTTGGGGAAGCCTGCAGTAGCTGCATCACCCATTGCCTCTGCTACTTCATAACTCTTGCGGCCGATAAAAACAGAATCTATTTTTTTGAAAAAAGCACTCATGCCATAATCCTGGTCAGTAAAACACCAGTCAAATTCTCCATTTGGACCTTCAATATAGCCATCCAGACTAACAGCAAGTCCCATGATTATTTTACGCATAAAAATATATTCTATTCCTAAATCTACTTATTAATTCAGATCCGGTTTATTTCTTTCGGAACTTTATATTCAGAATTTCAGCACATTTATTATTATACTTCATGTGTAACAATTAATGTTTAATTTAAAGATCAGCCTGAAACCTGCTTTAAGACTTAAAAATTATGCTTATTAAAATTTTAATTTCTATTAAAAAAAAAGTGTTCATCCTTACATTCTGTCTTTTGTTTTCCGGGATGATACAGGATTGTGCTGGTCAGGATCAGGTGGGTACCGTTTTTTATAATGGAAAAATATTTACAGCAAATCGCAAGAAGCCGTTCGCAGAAGCTGTTTTGATCAAAGCCGGTAAAATAATAGCAGTTGGGAAAAAAAGAAAATTATTCAGAATGGCGGGACCAGATGCAATTAAAACAGACCTGAACGGACAATCACTTTTACCCGGATTTATTGATAGTCATAACCATGCAATCGGGGGTGGACAAACTTTAATTTCTGCTCACTTGGATGATCAATATATTTCTATTGATTCTTTAAGAACATTTGCAGACAAATCCCGGAAAAATGGAAAGGCAATTTTTGGAGATGTTATGTTGATCACCGGGTTGAATATGAAACATTGGGAAGAACCGGCATTGTTTTCTCAATTATTCAATACCGGAGAATTTAGTTCTATTCCGGTATTCTTAAGAAGTGCTGATGGTCATACAGCCTGGCTTAATCATGCCATGTTGGAAAAAGAAGGAATCAATAAAAACTTTGTCAATTCACTTCCGGAGAATGTAAAATTATATTACGGCCAAAACTCTGATCAGTCTCTAAATGGTGTGGTAAATGAAAAGCCGGTCTTTGATATTTTTACTTCCATTCAATCCAAGGCAAAAGAAAAAAATATTGAAGCAGGAATTGCTGCTATGAAATATCTAAACAGCCTGGGATTTACTGCAATTCTTGATCCGCGTTACCAGGATCCTTCGCATGTGTATAAAGCTTTGTCCGATATCGGGAAACTTACTGCTCATGTTGTTGTTTGTATAAAAGCAGATCCAAATGAAGATCCTTTAAAACAAATTGAATACATAAAGTCTTTGCAGTTAAAATATAAAAACACAACGGGGCTGACCATCGCAGGTATAAAAATATTTGCAGATGGTGTTGCAGAATTTCCGGCACAGTCAGCAGCTATGTCAAAGCCATATATCAATTCAGGACTTAACGGAGAATTATTATTTGATAGGGAAAGATTTACTGAATTGGCAAAAATGGCAGATAAGGAAGGAATGTCTTTACAGGTACATACCATTGGCGACAGGACAACAACGGAAGTTTTAAATGTTTTTAAGGAAGTAAGAAAATCAAACCCGGGTAATAAAATACATCATACAATGATCCATTTACAGTTTGTTGATCCCAGAGATCATAAGCGTTTTAAAAAACTGGGTATCCTGGCTTCTTTTTCTTTTTTATGGGCACATGCCGATACTGTTTATACCAAACTGATAAAACCATATATTAACCCGGAAATTTATCGCTGGCAATATCCCATCAATTCTATGCGAAAAGCAGGAGCAGTCATTGCTGCGGGGAGTGACTGGCCCGTTTCATCACCAAATCCATTTGAAGCCATGTATGTAGGAGAAACAAGAAAGAATGAAACAGAACTTGTTTTGGATGAAAAAGAAAAAATGCGAAGGTTGGAGCTTTTGTATGCATATACCATTAATGCTGCAAAAGCAATGAATATGGAAAATAAAATCGGATCAATCGAAGCAGGAAAACAGGCTGATCTTATTTTAATTGACCGCGATATTATTTCAATGCCAGTTGAAGATTTGCGATCAGCAAAAATTATCTGGACAATGCTGGGAGGTAAAAAAGTATTTGAGAAAAAAGAAAACTAGCTCCATTAATTTT
The DNA here is from genome assembly GCA_964581455.1 of uncultured Chitinophaga sp. GTDB lineage: Bacteria > Bacteroidota > Bacteroidia > Chitinophagales > Chitinophagaceae > VBAS01. The sequence continues at coordinate 6,556 of CAZOOT010000075.1, forward strand.
TCGGATGCTATAGTTTCCTGAAATTAAATTTTTGACCACCGATTGAAGCTTCATACATCAGCCCGCCTTTTGTTTGTGTAAAAACCATCACCCCGTTTCTATAGCTGGCATTTGCAGATGCACCTGCCGTAACTGCCACTGCAGATGCCTGGGCAGACAATTCAAATTTATCTTCTTTGAATTTGTCAAGATCAGTTTTCGTTTCAAAAAATATGACTTCCCTGTATGCCTGTCCGCCCCATTGAAAACCGATGGTGACCTGTGTCATTTTTGCCATACCCACCAAAGTGCCATGTTGAAATACAGCGCCATTCCCTGCTGCTCCGCCAATTCCAATTCCACCCTTACCCACATTTGGGAATATTACATAGCCGTAAGCTTTGTCAAAAATGGCTTTCATTAGAGGATCTGCTTTGATAAACTCGGCTTTTGATTCCCTGGCATCTTTGACGATTTTTTTATCCTTCGAACTTGATTGCCCGGTAGCTGAATATACTAATGCAAAAATTGTGAATATTAATAAGAGGCCACTGTTTTTGAATTGCTTATTAATTTTCATAATTGAAGATTTTTATTTTTAATAATTAAATAAAATTACAAAGAAATAGATTTTAAAGATTTTTTTCTAATGAATGCTAAAATAGTGAGAGTTGTGATTAATAACTACGATTGCTATAAATTCGTATAAGAGAACACTAAATTGTCATCATCATTAAAACAGACAAACTTGGAAAAGAGAGCAGATTATATTTCATGGGACGAGTATTTTATGGGTGTGGCCTTACTGTCTGCAAAAAGAAGTAAGGACCCCAATACACAGGTAGGTGCCTGTATTGTTAATGAAAAAAACAAAATTGTAGGTGCCGGCTACAACGGTTTGCCGATTGGTTGTGATGACAATGAATTTCCCTGGGCAAAACAAGGTGATTTTCTTTCTACCAAATACCCCTATGTATGCCATGCAGAGCTCAATGCTATTTTAAATAATATTGGTATGGACCTGAGCGGTTGTAAAATTTATACAGCGTTATTCCCCTGTAATGAATGCTCCAAAGCAATTATTCAATCCGGCATAAAGGAAGTCATCTTTTTATCTGACAAATATGATGGTACTGAAAATTCAAAAGCATCAAAACGAATGCTGGATAAAGCTGCTGTATCATATAGAAGAGTTATATCCAGAAATATGAAGCTTATATTATCTTTTGATGAAAAGGACGTATAGTGTATAAAATAAAGAGTCTGCATTTTTGCAGACTCTTTATTTATTATTTAGTAAAAAATATTTCATTATTGTTTTTCATACAAAGCCTTTACTACATTTTCACCGAAAGAAGATGAAGACTTGTTTAGTGAAGTAAGTGTTTTACCGCCATCTGACAATGACCAGGTTTCTATTCCTGCAATTTCCATGGACTGGCCATTGAAATCAAGATATAATGTATAGGTTATAGTAAAAGACTGACCATCTTCGGACCATTTGATAGTCGATTTTTTCTTTGAATCACCAAATAAACTACTCTCACTTTCTTTGCCATCGAAGGTTAATGTTTCAGTGGAAGTGTAATCTCCCCCGTTAAATGCAGCAGCTGTTCTTGCAATGGTTATGGATTCATCTTTTTGTTCTGCTTTTATAATTCGGGTTGCATAGTCACCAAACTGTCCTAATTCGCTTTTCTTCCCATTTAATTTCCAATCCCCGGAAAAATTTGCCTTATCAGGAGATGAATTAAATGCCAAAAGAAAAACCGGAGAAAGCAGAATAAAAAATAAATGTCTGGTTAAAGATCTTTTCATATAAAAATGTTTAGAGATTAAATGTACAGATAAATATTTAGTTCATTTCTTTTTAAAACCATTACGCCATTGAATTTATTTGAGATTTGGTTCAGCAGAAATTTTCGGGGATAAGGCGAAAGAAAAGCCATATTTTAGCCTTAGAAAACTTCATTTGCCTGATGCTTAATTTATCAGAATTGCTTTACCCTTTTTTTTTACGGATTTTCTATACCCTCATACTTTTAATTTCGCTAATTATTTCACAAGCGCAAATTTGTAATGGAAGTTTAGGCGATCCTGTTGTTAATATTACATTTGGCACCGGTATTTCAAATGCTGACTTTACCGCTACAAACGGATATATCTATACCAGTTCATCTTGTCCTAATGATGGATTTTATACCATTACCACATCTACCTCTGGTTGTTTTGGAAATACCTGGCATACCGTTTCCAGGGATCATACAGGCAACGGTGCTTTCATGCTTGTTAATGCATCTTTTACTCCCGGTGATTTTGTGGTTACAACAGTAAAGGATCTTTGTCCCAATACAACTTATGAGTTTGCAGCCTGGCTGATGAATGTGATCACACGTATCGGTATAAAACCCAATATTACTTTTAGCATTGAGACACCATCCGGCACTGTTTTACAACAATTCTCTACCGGTGATATTCCAGAAACATCGACTCCTGAATGGAAACAATATGGCTTTTTTTTTACCACACCGTCTAATAACGCAGAAATAGTATTAAGAATGACAAATAATGCTCCTGGCGGTATAGGAAATGATATTGCGCTGGATGATATTACTTTCCGGCCATGCGGGCCGCTGATCACTTCTTCTATTCTGGGCTTTGGTGATTCAGTAAATGTTTGCACCGGAAATACTTCATCCTATACATTTACTTCAGTTGTTTCATCTGCCTACAGCATGCCGGTATATCAGTGGCAGCTAAGTAATGATACCGGGAGAACCTGGCAGGATATTCCTGGTGCTAATTCAATTACCTACATAAGTAATCCAACTGCAGCTGGAATTTATAAATACAGGCTCACAATAAATGAGCAAGCTTCTGCATCAAACAAACTATGCAGAATTGCTTCTGATTTTGTAGTTGTTCACGTTCATCCAAAACCTGTTGTAAATGCAGGTAACGATAGGGTGTTGTTTGCCGGGGATACAGTTATTTTAAATGGTATAGTTACCGGGGACAATCCTTCATTTTATTGGGATCCGCCAGATTATTTAAATAATATAAATCTCCTTTCACCTGTTGCATCCCCCGGGCAGGAACAGGTTTATACTTTGTATGCCACTTCTTCCTTCGGTTGTATTGGTCAGGATGATGTTTATTTAAAAGTAGTGGCGGGAATTTTTGTGCCCACAGCTTTTTCACCGAATAATGATGGCCTTAATGATCGTTGGCGTATTCCTTATCTTGATCCTCAATTGGGAGCAATTGTGCAGGTTTATAACCGATACGGGCAATTGGTTTATAAAGTTGAAGGCAAGAAAGTAGACTGGGATGGAAAATTTAATGGAAAGGAACAATCATCCGGCACATTTATTTACCATATCTTGTTTAAAAAAGACAGGCCTGCAATGAAGGGGACCTTTACTTTGATCAGATAGTGAACAAAAAAAATCAAATTAGCTGTTTTGATTTAACAATAAGCCTGTACAAATTATTTTATTAAACCATATTAGTCTTACCATTTTTATCCGGGGTTTCATCTTTTACAAGATCAGCAAGTTCCATTTTAGACTTTTAAATTATTTAAGTATGAAGGCGTTTTTTATTGCTTCATAAGCATGTACATTAAGCGATGTATTAATTTAAGACTATATTATTAACTCCAGTCATGTCAGCTTAAGTTGCTAAATCCTGTTTAACTTCATCCTGTTATGGTATTCATATTCCAGATTGTTTTTGTACTGTTATTGATTCTTTTAATCATTATGATCTCATTTAATTCAAGAAAAGGTGAGCTGGCTGTTCCCTTGCCCGGGAATTATAAAGAAATGCTCAATGATTATGTGAAATTTTACAACCAATTGGGTAATACAGGAAAAGAAAATTTTGAAAAAAGAGCAGAACAGTTTTTGTCTTCAGTAAGAATAACTGGAGTAAATGCTGTTGTGGAAGATCTGGACCTGCTGTTAATAGCATCTGGTGCCATTATACCTGTTTTCCGGATCCCGGATTGGCAATATATCAACCTGCATGAAGTTTTATTGTATCCTGGTTCTTTCAATATGGATTTTGATCAGTCAGGTACCGATCGAAATATCTCAGGCATGGTGGGTAGCGGTGCTTTTCAGCATGTAATGATCATTAATAAATGGCAGTTGAGGCAGGGATTTATTAATAACCATGATAAACATAACACCGCTATTCATGAATTTGTACACCTGGTTGATAAAATGGATGGAGTAATGGATGGTGTGCCTGAAATTATTTTGGAAAGAAAATGGGTAAAAGAATGGAGGCAGATGATGGATGTCACTATTCAGCAAATGAAGGAACATGGGTCTGATATTGATATGTACGGTGCCTCGAATCCTGCAGAATTTTTTGCTGTTATTTCTGAATATTATTTTGAACAGCCGGAATTATTACATAAAAATCATGCTGAAATCTATGAAATGCTGGCCAGGATTTACAGAACAGATAATAGTTAACCTAAATATCGGGCAGGCTATCAGCGGGTTTGTATTTATTTTTATTTGCCAGTGAATTCCTTATGATTCTAAATTAGTATTCTTTTGTTTTTTATATAAACGATAAGAATAGATACCGGTTATAAGAACAATCAGTAAGATAGTGGTAATTAAAAAAATCATTGATACAATAAATGAACTAAATAAGCAGACCACGGTGATTAATAAACCAGCTCCAAAAAATAATTTTCCACCAAGCAAATGTGTCTTTTTCCAGTTTTCATTATTATTAAGTGTCCATGGTAAACGGATACCGGCAAAATAATTCGGTTTGATTGTATGCATATAATTTCCAATAATGGCAAGCAATAATCCAACTCCGGCCAGTATAAAACGTGTACTGTAAATAATATTTCCATGGATGCTGCTATATATTATCAGGCAAAGAACGGTTGCCATAAAAACAACAATTGCAAAAGCAATCCGATAAAGCCTGCTTTTATTTTCTACTGCAATTTTTTTCGGATCAATTCTGTAAACATTTGGCAGCAGAAAATAGATAAGTATGTTCAGTGCTGTAAGGATCAGGATCATGTAGAACAGATCATTCCTGTTTCCATAGCGGTCAATATTTCCCTTTAAATCAAAATGCAGGGCCATGGTTTCAGGAAGAGAATTCCAGACAATAGCCAGGTAAATAGCTGGTAGTAAAATGATCAACCAGACGATCTTTTTTAAAAACTTTTCCATGATTATTTCTTTTTTGATTTGAATTGAAGAAACCATTTCATGATCTCATCCACAACAGTAGTATTCAGTGAATAATAAATAAACTGCCCGTCTTTTTCAGCCGTAACCAGATTAGCCTGTTTCAGCAAATCAAGGTGGTGTGAAATACTGGGTCCTGATATTTTGAATTTATCTACAATCTCTCCGGCCGTCATATCCCTATCCAGTAACAGTTCCAGTATCTCTCTGCGTGTAGGATCATTTAAAGCTTTAAAAACAATATTCATATAATTTTCGATTCGATGTTTGTATATTTAGACAAATGTTTAAATAATATTTCATATTTCCAAAATATTTATAAAAAAATTTTTTATGGCATTGAGTGTTTTTTTCAAAAGCTTTAGACCGGCAGCTTTACTTTTAGAATAACATATATATATTCAGTCGCTTATAATAAGATTTTTCTCATTTTAATTCTAATTGTTTGGGAACGTTGATCTTTGGAAAAGATTACATTTATAAAAACAAACAGACTGATATGAAGCGAATTTTATTATTTATGATAATTATTGGTTTTCTGTGTCAAACTGAGGCCCAGCAAATCACTCTGCAGGATTATAACAGGGCCACAGCATTTCTTTTCAGGCAAAATCTGAACAACAAAAAAGTTTTCAACCTGTCAATAAACCCAAATTGGTTTCCTGACAGCAGTGGTTTTTGTTATATTACACAAAACAAGAAGGAAAAGCGGTTCAATAAAATTGAATTCAAAAAAATGGAGTCAGTTCCGTTGTTTGATCACGAACGACTTGCTAAACTGCTTTCTGATTCACTTAAAAAAACTATTTCATCTTCAGATCTTCCGCTGTCATCAATTGTGTATATAGATAAAACACATCTCAGTTTTGAAACAGCAGGGAAAAAATATATACTTGATCTGGTTAACTATGGTCTGACACACAAATCAGAAACACCGGTAAATCCCATGGAACAAAAATCACCGGATGGTGAATGGATCGCATATAGTGATCAATATAATTTGTTTATTAAATCAACCAAAACAGGTGAAATAAGACAATTAAGCAGGGCAGGGTTTAAGAACTATGAATATGCTTCCTGGTATGGGTGGGGAGAAATTATTGAAGGTGAAAATGGGGAAAAACCGAAACATTTCAGGGTTCGCTGGTCACCTGACTCTAAATGGATCCAAACTTTTATTTGTGACCTGAGAAAGGGACAGAAAATGTATTTGCTGGACTGGAGCATTGATACTTTGTATAAACCAAAACTGCTTTCATATTACCGCGGTTCGCCTGGTGATACGGATATGGTGTACATGACGCCGGTTTTTTTCAATATTGTAACAGGAGAGGAGATCCGGAAAGATGAATTCAGAAATGTGAATGCAGTAAGAGTGGAATGGTCGAAAGAACCCGGAATCAGTTATATCAATGAACAGGTAAGGGGCTACCAGGAAGTGAACCTTTATCGTTTCAATGCCAATACAAAAGTTCAGGAACTGTTGTATAATGAAAAGAGCTCCACCAATATTGATAATTACAATTCATGGATGCTTGAAGAATGGGGAAAAGTAATTATCACTTCTGAAAAAGACGGTTGGAAGCAGTTGTATCTGCTGGATCTGAAAGACAAATCACTAAAACCAATTACAAATGGGGCCTACTATGTAAATGATTTTGACTTTGATATAAAATCTAAAACCATATTTTTTACAGCTTCAGGAAAAGAGCCCGGTAGAAATCCATATTTACAACATGGTTACCGGGTAAATGCAGATGGTAAAGGATTAGCATTATTGACACCTGAAAATGCGAATCATGAAATTTCAGTTTCACCAGACGGGAAATATTTTATTGATAATATGTCTGCATTAGATCAACCCACCAGAACTTTGTTGAGAGATGCTGCAACCGGTAATATATTAAAAGAAATCAGTAGGGCTGATATTGATGCTTTACTTGCTTTGAATTATCGTTTCCCTGAATCATTTACTGCAACAGGAAGAGATGGCAGTACTACAATTTACGGAGCCCTTTGGAAACCGACCAATTTTGATCCGGCAAAAAAATATCCGGTTATTGACCAGTCTTATACCGGCCCGCATACCAATATGTATCCACGGAATTTTATTTCTGCTATTGCCAGAAGTAACCAGGCTATTGCTGAACTGGGATTTATTGTCGTTGCCATCGATGGCATGGGTACAGCGGGAAGATCCAAGGCATTTCATAATGTGTCCTATAAGAATATGGGAAAAAACCTGACTGATCATGTGCTTGCTATTAAAGAACTGGGTAGAAAATATGATTGGATTGACACAACCAGGGTAGGAATTTTCGGACATTCAGCCGGTGGGTATGATGCGGGCCATGCTGTACTGGAATTTCCTGATTTTTATAAAGTGGCTGTGGCCAGTTCTGCAGATCACGATTTCAGAATGGAAAAAGACTGGTGGCCGGAAATGTATATGGGCTGGCCGGTTGATTCTACTTATCATGAAGTCTCCAATATCACGATGGCTGGTAATCTGAAAGGGAAATTGCTGATCACACATGGTGGTATTGATGAAAATGTAAATCCTTCTGCCACATTTAAATTAGCGGAAGCATTGGTACAGGCAGGTAAAGAATTTGATATGCTTATTTTTCCGAGCCAGCGACACGGTTACCAGGGAAAAGTTTCTGATTATTTCACCAAAAAGCTTTGGAATTATTTAATAGAACATTTACAAGGTGTAAAACCGATTTGGGAATTCGGGCTAGTACATTAATTTAATTGAACATATCTTTTACACAAAGTGGCAATGATAGCCCAAGGCCAGCTTTTGTTCATGAATTATTTCTTCAATTAGTAAAATTCTTTTGCACATTCACCAAATACGAAAACAGAATTCCTGGAAAATATTCAGGATCTGATCTTATTAGTTTTGAAATGAAAGATTTAGCTCAAATCTTTTAAGACTTTTGTTTAATTATATACTCACACATTTATTTACAATATGAAAATTCGTGAATAAAGAATTTAACTCCGTAAAAATTCTGGCACGGTTATGGGTTTTTATTTCCGGAATTAATTAATCCTGATATAAGCAGTATGGATTTTGGAGTAAATAATATCAGCTATTTACTTTTTATTGAAAATTTAAAACCTTTTTTATGAATTACGAAAATGAAAAACGATCCATGACTACAGATCAAAAATCTGGTAGCAGGAAAAAGAATGTATTTATTGGCTTTTTACTGATCACACTTTTTGCATCATTGGGTTTTATTATAGTGGATAAAAACAAAACGGGAAAGGCACTGGATGATCAATTGGCGCAAATAGCAACTGAGAGTAACAAGAAAAGTGAAATTCAGAAAAATTTTGACGAATCACTTGTACGTTTAGATTCCATTGGCGTATTGAATAACGAACTCAATGCTGAACTTATTGAAAAGAACCGGGAAATTGCAAAACAAAAAACAGAAATAAGGAGTATACTGAATAAGCGAAATGCTACAGCTGCAGAACTGGCAAGGGCCAGGGAATTGATTGCTTCCCTCAATGAAAAAATAACTGATATGGAATTTGTTGTGCAGCAGTTAACAAATGACAACCAGGTTCTGGTACAGGAAAAAAATGTTTTGATAAAAGAAAAGGAAAAATTAACCGAAGACATTACAGCTGTTACTATAGTGAAGGAAGAGCTGGCTGCAAAAGTAGATATAGGTTCAACTTTGAACGCATCTAATATTGCAATTACCCCGGTAAAAATCAGGAAAAGTGAAAAGGAAAAGGTTACAACATCCGCCAAAAAAGTAGATAAACTGGTAATTTCATTTGACGTAAATAATCGAATTGCTGAATCCGGTATGACAGATGTATTTGTTTGTGTTATTGATCCGGACGGCAATCTGATCAAAGCTGAAAATACCGGCTCTTTTTTATCCCGTGAGGAAGGAGATAAATCTTATACTGCCAGGGTACCCGTAGAAATTGAACCGGCAAAAAGAAAACTTGTTGAATTTTCTTTCGTTCCTGAAACAGATTTTAAACAGGGAAATTATAAAGTACAGATCTATCAGAACGGATTTTTGATCGGCGAAAGCACCCGTGAATTGAAAAAATCAGGATTATTCGGATAAAGAATCTCTCTCTCATATTTGGTTTTGGTTTTGTTATGCTTTCATGCAAGAAGCAGCCTTTTCAGGCTGCTTCTTTTTTGTTTCAAATTGCAATTCCGAAATGCATATCTTCAATCAAAATAGATTTATGAAAAAAATTATTTTATTTCAGTGCATATTGTTTTTTTCATTTCAATCTTTCACCCAGCCTGTTTTACAGGATGAGGTCAGGCAAACTGCGGGAAAGCTGATTGAAACAATGAATACTTTACAAAAAAAGTCAGCATTGCTTTCATTTTCTGATACCTCCCGGATAAAATGGAATAATCTGCCTGTTGGGATGCGGGCAAGGGCAGGAATCAGTATTGGAAATATGACAGAGGAACAAAGAATTTTATTACATAGGATTTTATCCAATTCATTAAGTTCACAGGGTTATTTAAAAGCTACAGGAATTCTTCATCTGGACAATATTCTGAATGCCGGAACAGATTCTGCTCTTGAACGTAAAATGATTGATACAAATCTTTTCGGATTCTTAAAAAATCTTCAATGGTCTCACCGGAATTATTACCTGGCTTTTTACGGGCTACCATCTGAAAATAACTGGGGTTATAAATTAGAAGGGCATCATCTTTCTGTAAATTTTACTTTTACCGGTAAAGAACTTTCTGTTACACCATGGTTCATTGGTACAGATCCGGCCGAAGTAAAGATTACAGAATATGCAGGGTGGCGGGTGCTGGGTCAGGAGGAAGATCTTGGTATTAAATTAATTCATCAGTTAACACCCGAACAACAAAAAAAAGCAACCATGACCAAAGCTGTTCCGGGAGATATCATAACAGGTGCTGAAACGGGGATAAGATTGGTAGATTATTGGGGTATTAAAGCATCTGCGTTTAATGAGAGCCAGAAAAAAACACTTGATCATATAATCCGGGAATATGTATTCAATATGG